>CAVEAQ010000038.1:13685-14650 GCA_963613775.1 bacterium
GCTCCGTCACATAAGTGACGGGAAATAAGGTGTTTCGCACATGCGAAACTTAAACACTTTATTTATGGAATTTACCGCAAAACAGCTTGCCGAGGTTCTGCACGGGACTGTGGAAGGCAACCCTGAGGAGAAAGCCTCGTCCTTTGCAAAAATCGAGCACGGCAAGCCGGGACAACTGTCGTTCCTTGCCAATCCCAAATACGAACAATATGCCTACACCAGCAAGGCTTCCATCCTGCTGGTCAATGCCGACTTCCAGCCCAAGCAGCCGGTGACCCCCACTCTGGTGAGGGTGGAGAACGCCTACTCGGCCCTCTCGGATCTGCTTAAGTATGTCGCCGACCACAAGAGGACCTATCGCCGCCACCGCGGCCGCTGCCGCATCGCGTGGAGCGCAAAGATAGGGAAGAGGGTCTCCATCGGGGACTTCGTGACCGTCGGGAAGAATTGTAAGATAGGGGATTGCACCAGGATATACGACAATGTGACGATAGGCGAAGGGACCGTGATCGGCTCCTACTGCATCATCTATCCGGGCGTGCACATCTTCCCGGGGATGGTGATAGGGGACAGGGTGATACTGCACGCGGGCTGCATCATAGGTGATGACGGCTTCGGCAACGCCCCTCAGCCCGACGGCAGCTGGCGCAAGATCGAGCACCTCGGCAACGTGGTGATAGGCAACGATGTGGAGGTCGGCTCCAATACGACCATCGACAAGGCTCCGATGGAGTCCACCATCATCGAGGACGGCGTGAGGATCGACAACCTCTGCCAGATAGCGCACAATGTAGTGATCGGCAAGAATACGGCGATCGCGGCCCAGACGGGCATCGCGGGCTCGACCAAGCTCGGCGAGGGCTGCATCTGCGCGGGCCAGGTGGGCATCGTGGGACATATCAGGATCGCCGACCACACCACCATAGGCGCCAAGACCGGAGTGATAGGCAATATCCGCAAGCCGG
>CAVEAQ010000039.1:0-14386 GCA_963613775.1 bacterium
CTAACCAACAATAATTAACCTTCTATAAGGTAATACACTACTAACTAACCGTAAAACCCCGCTGAGACAGCGGGGTTTTGTCGTATGTGAACGGGAAGCGCTATTTCGCGCGGACCAGTTCTATCTCATAGAGCCGCGGCCAGTTCTTGCCGGTGAGCCAGATGCGGCCGGTGGCAGGATCGCAGGCTATTCCGTTGAGCACATCTGTCTCGCGGGTACGCAGGGACTTGGGCAACAGACCGCTGCAGTCTATCCGCGCTTCAACCTTGCCGCTCTCGGGATTGATGATCACTATCATATCGGTCAGATAGACATTGGCCCATATCTTCCCGCCGATCCACTCGAGCTCGTTGAGATTGCGCAACGACCTGCCGTCCATCTTGACGTCCAGCGACTTCTGCAGCTTGAAGTCGGGGCTGAGGAAGTAGATCCGCGACGAACCGTCGGAGGTGATGAGCGACTTGCCGTCGGTCGTGATGCCCCAGCCCTCGCGCGGGTAGGAATATGCCTTCTCATAGGCAAGGGTGGCGGCGTCGTAGACGAAGGCCACCCTGTTGGTCCAGGTGAGGACATAGATCTTGCCTCCCAGCGCCACCGAGCCCTCGCCGAAATACTTGTCGGCGAAGTCCAGCCTGCGGCTCACCTTGCCGCTCACATAATCCACAATGCGCAGGGTGGACTCCCCGAACTGGCCGGTACTTTCAATCATCTTGCCGTCCATATAGAAGAGGCCCTGGGTGTAGGCCTTCGGGTCATGAGGATACTCCCTGACCACCTTCACTTTATATTGGGTAACACCGGCCTGGCAGCCCGCGCAGGCAAGGCAGGAAAGAGCCGAAAGCAGAAAAAAAGACACTATTGACCGTTTCATAGCCGCAAATTTAGAAAGTTATTATTACTTTTGTATCCCGTTATGAACACAAAGTATATTTTTGTCACGGGCGGAGTGGCATCGTCACTCGGAAAAGGCATAATCGCCGCTTCACTGGCCAAGCTCCTGCAAGCCAGAGGATTAAGAGTCACAATCCAGAAGTTTGACCCATATATCAACATCGATCCCGGTACGCTCAATCCCTACGAGCACGGAGAGTGCTATGTCACGGAAGACGGCGCCGAGACCGACCTGGACCTCGGGCACTACGAGCGTTTCCTGGGGGTTCACACTTCCAAGGCCAACAATGTCACCACAGGTAAGATATACAATACGGTGATCACCAAGGAGAGGGAGGGCGCGTACCTCGGCAAGACCGTGCAGATCGTCCCTCACATCACCGATGAGATCAAGCGCCGTATGCTCCTGCTCGGCAAGACCGGCAAGTACGATGTGGTCATCACGGAGATCGGAGGCACGGTCGGAGATATGGAGTCCCAGCCGTTCGTGGAGGCTGTGCGGCAACTTCAGTGGGAGCTTCCGGAAGAGGACTGCATGTCCATCCACCTCACGCTCGTGCCGTACCTGAGCGCCGCCAAGGAGCTGAAGACCAAGCCGACCCAGCACTCCGTACAGATGCTTCAGCAGTCGGGAGTGCAGCCGGACGTGATTGTCTGCCGCACCGAGCACCCGCTCACCCCGGAGCTCCGCAAGAAGGTCGCTCTCTTCTGCAATGTCAAGCCGGGCCACGTCATCCAGTCCATCGATGCGTGGAGCATCTACCAGGTACCTCTCAATATGCACGAAGAGCATCTCGACGAGCTGGTGGTGCGCCACCTTCAGATAGAGAACTTCGCCCAGCCGGACCTCTCCGACTGGAGCGCCTTCCTCTCCCGCCTCAAGCACCCGAAGTCCGAGGTCGACATCGCCCTCGTGGGCAAGTACGTGGAGCTTCAGGACGCCTACAAGTCCATCCTTGAGTCTTTCGTGCACGCAGGCGCGGCCAACGAGTGCAAGGTCAAGGTGCACACCATCCACAGCGAGCACATCGACGAGAACAACGCCGCCGAACTCCTCAGCAAGATGGACGGAGTACTCGTGGCTCCCGGATTCGGAGAGAGGGGGCTTGAAGGCAAGATAGTGGCCATCAGATACGCCCGCGAGCACAATGTGCCGTTCTTTGGCATCTGCCTCGGGATGCAGATGTGCGTTGTGGAGTTCGCCCGCGACGTGCTCGGCTACAAGGACGCAGCTTCAGCCGAGGTCAACCCGAAGTCCACGCACGCAGTCATTGCCTTGATGGAAGACCAGAAATCCACCACCATCAAGGGCGGCACGATGAGGCTCGGAGCCTACGAGTGCGAGCTCAAGGAGGGGTCGCTTGTCAGCCGGATCTACGGCACCGATCTTATCTCCGAGAGGCACCGCCACCGCTACGAATTCAACTCCGAGTTCCTCGAAGATTTCGAGAAAGCCGGCCTTGTGGCCACCGGACGCAACCCGCAGACCGGACTAGTGGAAGTGGTCGAACTGCCGAAGCATCCGTTCTTCATCGGAGTCCAGTTCCATCCGGAATTCAAGAGCACCCCGGAGCACCCGCAGCCGATCTTCACCGCCTTCGTGAAGGCGGCAATGGGCTTCAAGTCCAAGAGAGCCGAGTAGCGCACAGAACCATCATTAGCAAAACAATAATTCCCTGCCCGCACCGGACAGGGAATTATATTTATAATTCAACCGTCTTCAGCGGCGTCAGAGTGACAGGGCCGAGAAGTCCGGAGTCCTCGACTCCCCAGCCGGCGGCCGAGAAGAATCCGTCCGCTCCCCTGCTCTCTCGGGTGCGTGCGGCGATATTGGCATTGTAGAATATTCTCCACACTTCGCCACGGCGGTCCATATCGGCGATACGGTTCTCCATCGAGCTGGAGACCCTCACGCGGAGTTCGCCTCCCCTGGCGGCCTGCTCCGGAGTCAGAGTGACACTGTACGGCTTCTTGAACACGGTCCCGAGGTACTCCCCGTCGAGCCAGAGAGCCGCGCTCTCCCTCACGTCACCGAGGTCGAGCTGCCAGGCTGCCGCCTCATCCCGGCTGCAGGCAGGAAGGCTTGCGCTATATTCGGCGCTGCCGGAGAAGATCTCGTAGTCGTGGCCGTAGCGGGTCCAGGTGCCGAGGGTACTGACCGACCTGTCGGCAGGGAGCTTCGGGCCTCCGAGAGTGAAGTGGATCTTCCACGGTCCGCAGACCGCAACCGGCTCTGCGGAGGCAGAGTAGAACTCGTAATTCTGCCCGCTGTAGCTGCCGGAGAAGGTCTCGAGAAGGTAGGATTCGTCCGGGAGGATCTTCATCATCACCTCTCTGCGTCCATCCTCGCAGGCGCGGGTCCTGCCGTAGCCATAGCGGCCCGTCATAGGGTTGTAGATGCCCACCGTGCCGCACACAACGTCGAGCGGCACCCAGGTCTCGACGGTCTCGGATGTAGGATTCTTGACGAAATAGTACTTGCCTCCGTCATCCTTGACGCGGCTGATGCACTGCAGCCCGAGGTCGTACATAGTCTCACGGCTGACTCCGGCGAGGTCGAGCATCGCCGAGAGGCTTGAAGAGAGCAGGAAGCGTCCCTTGCCGCATCCGGCCACGCGGACTTCGCCGTCACCCTCGAACTTGAGGGAAGACTTGAGACTTTCCAGCCTGGCGCGGCGCGACTCCAGATCGCAGAGTCCCGGCACATCTGCCGGCAGTGCATTCTCCACCAGGACGGTTGCGCCCTTGCGGGCCATCTCCACAAGCTTTTCGAAAGTCTCGAGCTGCATCTTTCCGCACTGCGGGATGACGATGGTCCGATAGCGGCTGCCGCCCTTTGTCACTATCTTGCCGTCAGAGACGCTGACATTGTCAAGGATCATCTTGTCGGTGATGTAGTCCCAGGTATATCCCCTGTCATAGAGATCGGTGGCGGATTCGCCGATCGAGCTCTGCACCGGGGTATTCTGGTTCATATGATAGAGCAACTGCTCGCGCCCGCGCTCCGACTGGAGGTCGGTGGCATCGAAGAAGAGCAGGATGTCGTTGTCGGGGCGGCCTGCCTGAAGGAAGGACTGGCAGCGCGCCACGTATTCGTTGAACGCGCCGAAATCGGCCCAGAAACTATTGGTCGGCTGGAAATGCACTGCGGCATAGAACATCCATCCCGGCCACGGGGCATCGTTCGGCGACATGCAGGTGCCGTGATAGAAGATATGGTTCACTCCGGAGAGCAGGTAGGTATCGACCGATGTCTTGACGTCTCCGAGCGTGGAGCGGAAGTGGTCGTTGAGCCAGGTGGCCGATTCGGAGGATGTAAGAGGCTTGTCGGTGACGTGTGCGGCGGAAGATGCAGTCTTCATCCCGATGATGCTGCGTCCTTCCGTCTCAGGCACATCGCTGACGGCATAGACATCGAGGATGTTGGCCGGAGAGCCGTGCGCCTGGTTGCGTATGCCCTTGCCCTGAGCGGCCGCCCAGCGCTGCCAGCGCATCGAATAAGTCTCGATGAGCAGTTCGCCGACAGTCTGACGGTAGTCGAATACCACCCTGTCGCTCCGGTCCTTGTCGGGGCTGAGTCCGAGCAGTTCAGGCATATGCTCCTTGAGGTCGTAGCCGCGGCGGGCCTTGAACTGAGCGAAGAAGTCCTCCGTCCAGTCGGAGTTGCCCACAGCATCGTCAACCTCGTATGAATCATTGAAATAGTAACGGATACCGCTCACGTCGTAGCCTTCGAAGGCCTCGTCGAACTTCTTGAGATAGCGGTCGATGGCATCGGCAGAGAAGTGGTCGATCACGTCTCCCTCACCGCCCGGACCGGCCCTCTCCACCATCTTGCCGTGCCAGCCGAGGAAGAGCGCGCAGACTGTCCAGTCCCCCTCGGGAGCAGTCCAGTCGAGTGTCCCGTCAGAGCCCACCAGCGAGGTAAGATCCTCGAAGGCTCCGTCGGCGCTGTTGGCAGTGACGGCAATCAGAGGCAGGCTGAGCGGATAGCGCACCTGCTCGAATGCGTGCTGCTGAAGGCTGTCGCAAGCGGCTACGGGGTACTTCATCTTATTGATGTCGGCAGGGGTGCCGATCGTACGCACCATAGGCGTCTCGGTGTATTCGATCTTCTCCGCGACCCTCTCCCCTCCCTTGAGGGTGAAGGTCTTGCTTGCCAGATAGCGGCAGGCGTAGTCCGGAGTCACCCACGAGCCGCCGAAAGGCCAGCCGGAGGCGTTGGCGAGATCTATCCCCAGGTCGCTGGCCTCAGCCGCCTGCAGAGTGTAGGCGAAGAGGTCCATCCAGTCCTTGGAAAGATAGTCCTTGTAGCGGTCTTCGTAGCCCTTGGCGCCATAGATGGTAGTGACCTCCATTCCGCCGAGTCCCGCGCGGGAATACTGCCGCATCATAGTGTCTATGTCGGCCTTGCCGACGGCGCTTGCAGGCCACCACCAGCGGGTCCACGGCTTGGTCTGCCTTGTGATTTCAGGCCAGGAGAGCACTCCTGTCTCCTGCTTCGCCGGGGCTTCTCCACCTTGGGAGCAGGCCACCAGCAGTGCGGCGCTCAGCACTGTGAGAGCCGCCTTGATACCGGTCATTGTGTTCATAGGCGCAATTTAGCAATTTCCCGCCTAACGGCAAAATTCAACGCCGTTTTCCTCCTCGCGGCACCCTCCAGAGGAAGGCCGGCAGATAGAAAATCACCGCCAGCACTGAGAACAACAGTCCTGCAATGGTACCGACCGCGAAGGCAAACCAAAACACCTCCGACGGACCGTCGAAGAGGAATGGAATCAGGCCGAGGACTGACGAGAGGATGGTCAGACTGATGGGCCAGATCTTCCTGTCAAACGAGCGCACATAGGCCTCCGCACTCTTCACTTCCCCGCTGCGTCTCCAGGCCGAGACGAGGTAGATGCCGGCATTGACGGTGATGCCGCAGAGCATCACGAACGCGGCAAAACCTCCTTTGTCGAAGGTGAAGTCGCTCAGCCCGAACGCGAGGAAGAGCCCGATGAAGGAGACCGGAATCATCAGGATGATGACCAGTGGGTAGCGGAGCGAGTTGAAGTGGATGGCGCAGAGCACATAGATAATGAGTATCACCAGAAGTATCAGTCCCGCATAGGTCTCCTTGCTGTCGTAGAACATCCTGCTTCCCCTGCCGTTGGCTGCCTTGAAACCCACAGGAAGCAGCTCGAGGTTCATATAGTCCACCTCGCTCCCGATAAGCTTCTCAGCCAGCTGGTAGGAGCCGATGAAGTTGAAGCAGACATTGATGGTATAGGCCTGATTATCCCTCTGGATGGGCAGACCGCTCTTTTCCTTGGCGATGCTTCCCACCTCGGAGAGTTTCATCCTGCCATCCCCGACAGCAATCGGGAGATTGTTGACTCTCCACAGGTCGAATGTCTCCCCGGACGAAGACACGAGCCGCACATCGGCATATTCGCGACCCTCCGGAAGCGATGCGATCAGCGAACTGTAGAGCGGAGAGCGGAGAGCGGAATAGTAAGTGTAAGGGCTTATATCGAAGGCATTCAGAGCCTCGTAGTCATACTTGAGATTGAACTCGGTGGTCGGCCGGTCCCCGTAGCCGCTTCCCCAGATCTCGGGGGCGGACACCCTCCTATTGGCGGAGAGTCTCCCGAGCAGCAGTTCCCCGTACTCCACCAGCCGGTCGTAATTGTAGCCGGTCAGCTGGATTGAGTGTCCCTTGTAGTCGGAGACGATATTGTTGTTGAAGAAACTCTCGTCGATGCCGGATACGGTCCAGTTGGCTCCGCCGAAATTGGTCGCCATCGCCACCACATCCGACTTGATCTTGGATGGCAGCCAGGTTCCCTCGTACTCGGGCTTGAAATTGACCGTTATGCTGCCGTTGCGGGCAGAGGAGATGCGGGTCTCGAACACCTCTATCTCCTCGAAATGCGCGAGATAGTTCTCCATACTGCGCATCACTTCGTTGAGCTGCCGCACTGTGCAGCCCTCCGGCATCCCGGCGCTGATGCTGAGCGACGGGCGGACCGGCTCGCGGTAGAAGTCAGAGCGCGACATCGCCTCATAGAAAAGGCCGAATGACGTGCTGAATATCTTGTCGATCAGTTTCTTGTTGTCCGCATATGGTCTCCACTCCACCAGCTTGTTGAGAGCCTTCTCGTAGCCCTTGAGCGGTGCGCGGCGCTCATCGCCGAAGCTTGTCGGCAGCAGGCAGGTCGGTAAGCCGAAAGCGACGATCAGAGAGAGTACCAGCACCCATCTGTGTCCCTGCGCCCAGTTGATGTAGCGCACATAGACAGCGTTCCACCGGGCTATCCGGCGCAGGCGGCGCTGAAGGTGCAACGCGGGAGAACTCCGCATCGGAAGGTAGTCGAGAAGCGCAGGCACGAATAGGCCCGATACCAGCAGGGAGACGAGCAGATTGATGACAATCACCAGCATAAAGTCGGTGAGATTGGCCTTCTCCTCCTCCGGCAGGAGCAGGACGACCAGCAGAGTCGCCACGGTGGTGACCACGGCACAGATCAGATCGGGGAAGACGGCCCTGTCACGGTAGCGCGAATAGTGGTCTATCATCAGGATGCTGTTGTCGATGATGATGCTCAGCGAGACTGTCACCCCGGCAAGGGTGTAGATGTGGATATGCAGGCCGATAAAATAGTACAGCGCGACGGATATCAGCATATTGGCGGCCAGAGTGACCGCGATCAGCAGCATATAGCGCCAGGATCGGTTGACGGCGAAGGCGAAGATCAGGAGTATCAGCAAGCAGAGCGCGGTGCGGAAGAGTATCTTCTCAAGCTCTTCAGAGATGTACTCCGAGTAGTCGTAGCTGACCGAGATGCCGATCTCGTCCGGGATAGTGTCCTGCAGTTCCGAGAGGCGTGCCTTGACAGCCTTGACAGTTTCGACTATATTGGCGTCAGATGACACCTCGACGGTCAGATTGAGCACATTGAGTCCGTTGATGCGATAGTAGGACGACGGCAGGGCTTCCTGATAGCGGAATGTCGCGATGTCACCTAGATGCACCACGCGGTCCTCCACCTTGCAGACCGGGATCTCGGCCATCGGGGCGGCGGAATCGCTGCGCAGCCGCACGCCGAAACTCTGCCCTCCCGACTGGCTCATACCCACTATCTCATCGGCGTAGTATTCGTTGAACGCGACCCTGATCTGGTCGGCACTGATGCCCAGCGACGAGCAGAGGTCAGAGTCGAAGGTAATGACCCATTCGTAGGGCGTCTGCCCGTAGAAGTTGACGCTGCTCACGCCCTCCACAAGCGAGAGAGGATGCAGCAGGCGGTCTTCGACGAAAGCGGCTATCTCTTTGGACGGCAGGGAGCTGCGCACATTGTAGGCAATAGCTGTCTGAGACTTCTCGCCACGGGAGTTGAGCGAGATCGAAGGGTAGGAGCAGCCGTCGGGGAGCGAGGAGTATGCATTGCGGATGCGTGAGGCGATCTCGAAGCGCACCGCTTCCAAATCAGCGCCCTCCCCCACGCTTACGGTAATCCGGCCGCCTCCGTCGGAGGAAGTGGACCTGATACCGGTGCAGGAGCGTATGCCGGAGAGTACGCCCTCGAGGCGGGAGGTGACTTCAGCCTCGACTATACGCGCCGACGCCCCGGGGTAGGAATAGCTCACGCGGATGTCGCTACCGCTCGCAGAAGGCGTATACTGCAGCTTGAGCATCGAGAAGCAGGCCAGGCCCACAACCGCGATGACCGCCATCAGCAGCAGCACCGAGAAAGACGATATGCCCCTGCGTTTCTCCCCCATCAGCGTTTCTTGTCACTATAAGCCGCAGAATAGAGTGCAGGCAGGAAGAACAGGCTTATCAGCGTGCCGACAGTCATACCGGCCACTATCACGATGGCCATCGGATACTGCAGGTCGTCGCCCATATTGCCTCTGGAGAGGAACGGAAGCACAGAGAAGATGGTCGTGATGGAAGTCATTATTATCGCCTTGATGCGCCTGTAACCGGCTTCGTGGACCGCCTTGTCCACCTCCCATCCGTCCCTGACCAGACGGTTGATGGTATCGACCTTGAGGATGGAGTCATTGATCACTATACCCGTGATGACCACCAGGCCGATGAGGGACATAATATTGATGCTGACTCCCATAGCCCAGAGGAAGAGCATCGAGACTGCCACATCGATCACGATCTCGGAGAGGATGATCAGAGGCTGCAGCAGCGACTCGAACTGCGAGGCGAGTATCAGGAAGAGCAGCGCAAGCGCCACGAGCATCACTATGGACATCTCCCCAAGCATCTGTCTGTTGGAGAAATACGCGCCGCTATAGCCAACGTCGAAGTTGCGGTTGTCGCGGACCACGGAGTTGATGGCCGACATCGCGGACCTGACCTCCGAGGAAGGGATATCAAGCTCCAGCGGGTAGTAGTTGCCGTCGTCGCCGGAGACAAGTTGTTTGAAGGTCTGCTCGTAGGTCTGCCGCATCAGCGCACCCAGCGGAATCTCAATCTCCACATCCTTGACCTTTTTCCGGATGGTGGTCGAAGACAGTATCCCGCTCATCTCCAGTTCGTCCGTACCGATCACGACCGGCACCGAGCGGTTGCCCTTGACAATCTCGAACACCCTGTTGCCGTTGAGCGCATTGCGCAGCGCACTGGTCAGATCGTCGAAACTCACTCCGTAGAGGCTCATCAGCTCCGGATCGGATACATAGAGCACATCTTCCTTAAGCGGAAGCTCGGCTATACGTGCCTGAGGCAGAGCCGCGCGTATCTGCCCGAGGACTTCCTGCAGCTCTTCCACATCCATTCCGCCATCCCCGGTCGGACGCAGCCTCGCGAGCAGCTGGGCCTCGCGCTCGGCGAATACGGTGTCGAAGATATTTCCGGAGTTGGCAAAGCTGCTGACAGCTTTCGGATAATGCAGCGAGAGATAATTGCTTATAGTTTCCTTGACCCGCACGAGAGTAGCGGCATCGCCGCACTTGAAATAGACGGATGCCTCATTCATAGAGAGGTCTCCGCTGTGGCTGAGGACAAACTGCTGGACCCCCACCATCGCTGAAGTCTGCTCGCAGGAGGCGGAGATGAGATCTTCGAGCTCTATCACCCGGCTCCTGTTGCTCTCCAAAGAGATGTGCTCATTCCAGTCCAGATTGAGGATGGCATCGGTGCAGGTAATGTCCGGAATCTTCTGCTTGGGCATATATACCAGGCAAACGGCGGTGATCAGGGCGCAGCTCAGAGGCAGCGCGAAGCAGACCCAGCGCTTGTTGGCCAGAAACCAGCTGACGCCGGCGTCATAGACCCTCATCCCTCCGCGGAACCGGATCTTCGCAAGGAAGGCATTAGCCTGGAAATACGGCAGTTTGCGGTACAGCGCCCAGTAATACACAGGCACAACGGTCACGGTCACCAACCAGGAAACGAGCAGCACCACCGAAAGCGAAACCGCCTGATCATAGAAGAGCTCTCCGGCGAGACCGTTGAGGAACACGAGCGGGATGAATACTGCGCAGGTGGTCAGCACGGAGCTCAGCATAGCCCCGGTCACCTCCCGAGTGCCCTGGACCACCGCAGTACGCAGCTCATCCCCCCTCTGCCAGCGCCCGGTGATATTGTCCGTGAGGATGATGGTATTGTCCACCATCATACCGACTCCGAGTAGCAGGCCCGCAAGTGAGATGATATTGATACTTAACCCTATGAGGTAGAATATGAAGAAGGATATCAACAGCGTGACCGGGATGGTCAGCGAGACCAGCAGAGGCGAGCGGAAGTCTTTCATAAAGAGGAATATGACCACGCAGACGAGCACCAGAGCCACGATGATGTTGAGCAGAAGGTTGTCGATGGAGTACTGCAGCAGCTCGGTCTGGTCCCTGGTCACGGTGAACTCCAACTGCGGGTAGTCGGTGCCGAACACCTCCAGCTGGGCATCGATGCTCTTCTGCAGGTCCGACATCCTGGCTTCGCTCTGCTTGATGATAGCGAGCACCACGGCATCCTTGCCATCGGAGAGGACAAGCCCCGTGCGCGGAGCGGCCTCTTCAATGACCTGAGCCACGTCCTTGATCTGCAGGATCCTGTCGCCCACCTTGAAGTAGACATTCCCTATGTCCTCACGGGAGGATGCAAAGGAGCGGAACTTGACATTGTAGTGATATTCGCCGTCACGGATGGTGAGGTTTGAGAGCGAAACATTGGCGAAGGAGACGTATTGCTCAAACTCGTCCATTGTCAGCGAGAGTCTCTTCAGGGCCTGAACATCGGGGACTATCAGTATCTCCCTGTCGGCACATCCGCTGACATCCACCATCGCCACTTCGGAGAGCTGCTCTATGCGCTTGGAGATGACATCCTCCACAAACTCGCTCAACTCCAGGAAGTCAGCACCGGACTCGCGTGAAGTGACATCAATATAAAATGTCGGGATATCTGTGGCGCTGGCCTTGAACACCTTCGGCCTCTCGATATCCGGGAGCGACGACATCGCGCGGTCTATCTTCTCGTTGACCTCGATGTAGAAGTAGTCTATGTCCTGCCCCTCCTCGAAGCTCAGGGTCATCGTGGCGCTGCCGTCCTTGGACTCCGAGCGGATGTCCTTAAGGTGGTTGATCTGCACGAGTGACTGTCTGAGCGGCTTCACCACCACATCGTCAAGCTCGCGGGCCGACCTGTCAGGGGCGCTGATCTGCACCGTCACATATGGGATGTCTACATCCGGGATGAGAGACACCGGCAGACTGCGTATCCCCACGATGCCGAGCACCACGAAGACCAGGACGATCATCGTGACCGAGACTGGGCGGTCGAGAAGTCTGTTGAGCATATGCTATTGTCTTACTGTCACCGAGGATCCGTCGGCAAGATTGAGATTGCCGGAGATGATGATGGAGTCGCCCTCCCGAAGCTCTGCTCCCCTGTCGGCATTGGCCTTCACTACATAACTTTCGGAATTGGCATCGAGAGTGTTGACATACACCCACTCAGCCCTGCCTGCCTTGTAGCGGAAGAGTACCTCCATCCCGTCGCGGATGACTACTGCACTCTTAGGCACGACAAGCTGCCCCGGCAGGGTCTTCTCCACCACGACCTTGACATTCATTCCGTCCACCAGACGCGGATTGCCGGCGATGGTGGCAGTTACCGCTATCTGGCCGTTCTTGTCGATGACCGGGTTGATGGCGCTGATCCGCCCCCTGAATGTTGTGCCGGCGTTGTCCCCGAAGATGGAAACCCTAACGCTCTGGCCCGGCTCCAGGAAGGAGTATTCCGACTCCAGCGCAGAGAAATTGACATCGAACGATGAATCATCCACCACAGTACAGAAAGCCTCCGATCCGCTTCTGTCCCAGGTCTTGAGCTTGAGGTCGGCAATCTTGCCGGAGAAAGGGGCGCGGAGCACAGTCCCGGCGAGAGACTTCTGCGCCTTGAGGTAGCTGTTGTGCGCGCTGCTGTAGCCGGAGCGGATGCGGGCGAGCGCCAGCACATCAGAAGGGGCTGTCGCCGTGTCGGACGGAGAATAGCCGAGGCCTGCAAGCACGTCGAGGTAGTCGAGCCGGGCCTTATCGCGCTCTATCCTGGCACTCTCCAGAGCCATCAGCTGCGACTCGGAGTCCTGCTCCGCAATCACATCCCCCCTGCGGACGCTCGAGCCATTGTGGACATTGACCCGGGTGATGACGCCGTTCTCGGCAAAATAGAGCGAACTCTTGCCGCCGGCGCTGAGCTTGCCGTTGGAGAGCAGCTGCCTCGGGAAGTCCTGCCTGCGGAGTGTAACGACCTGCACCTCATTGACTTCAGGCGAATATTGCAGCTTCGACTCATCACTCTGCGCGGCACTCCCGCCGCCACCGCAGGAGACAAGAGCCGACAGAGCCAGCGCGGCTATGATGATATTCCTGCTGTCCATATTATTTGACCATCTCTTCATAATTGACACTTAAATCCTTACCCCCGATAAAATCGTAGAGGGTCAGCTTGCGCAAAGTATAGTAGTAGTTCCAGTAATTGCTCAGGTCATGGATGTATTTGCTGAGAGCGTCATCGTTCTCGCTGCGGGCGGTATTGAGATCAGTCACGGTCGCCTTGCCGCTGCGGAAACGCTCCATCACCAGCGAGTAGCGCTCTTCCGCAATGGCCCTTGCCCTGCGGGACACGTCGCAGAGACGCCGCTGGTTGTTGAACTGGCCGACGGCGGTGTAGAGGCTGATGCGCTTGTCGTTCTCCGCCTGCTCCACCTCCGCCTTGACCACATCGGCAGCAGCCTCGGCCTTCATCACCTTACCCTTGCCTTCGCCCCAGTCGAAAATCGGGATCGAAAACGTCAGCCCGACCACCTCCTGATCCAGCAGATTGCGGTATGTATCAGGGAGCTGCGAGGCAGAATTCGAGAGACCGAAGCGGGCACTGAGCTCCATCGTGAGGCCGCGGCTTGCCTTGGCCTTGGCTACGGCGGCATCAGCATTGAGGACATCGATTGTATTGTCGATATAGAACGAAGAGTTGCCGGCAGCCTTGTCCAGGACCAGATGATAGTCGATCAGCACATCCGGCAGAGTCTCATCGAGCACCGGATCCACCTCCTTGGACTCGTCGAATCCGAGCAGGGAGTTGAGCTGCATCTGAGCCTTCTTGAGAGCGACATAGTTTTCGTTGATCGATATACTGTCGTTTAGCATACGGAGTTCGAGCTGCAGATAGTCCTCTCTGGTGATGCTCCCGAGCGCCAGACGCTCCCTTGCGATGCCCAGCATACGGGAAGTGTTCTCGTAGTTGGTCAGCGATGCCTCATAGACCTTCTCGGCAGACATCAGCTGGTAGTAGTTGTCGACTGCGGAGAGGGTCACCTCTTCCATCGACTCGAGGTAGCTGCGCTTCGCCTTCTCGTATTCTTTGGGGGAGATGAGGCTGTCCCACTTGAACTGGTTGTATGCAAAGAGCGGCTGCGAATAGGACATCGTCACCGGTTGGGCATACCAGGTATTGTAGCTTGAGTCGCCGAACTGGTCGATGCGGCGCAGGTCGGAGTACAGATAGACCGTACCCCCGGTGAAAGGGATATTCTGCTTGAGCTGCAGACCCACACTGTTCTGCATATTGTAGTTTTTGGTATAGACCATCTCTCCAGTCTCGTAGCTCTGAAGCAGGCGCAGAGAGCGGTCGAACGAGCCAAGCTCCCCATAGAGATAGATACTCGGCAGACGGCTTGCCTGATAAGACCTCCAGGCCCAGTAGTCCGAGACGAACGAAGACTTGGCGGCAAGTGCGGCGACAGAGCCGGTGCGGGCAGTGGAGATGACTTCTTCGAGCGTCATCTCCTGAGCGTCTCCCGGGAGACTTATGGCCAGCAGAGCCACGGCTGCGGATATATAGTGCAAGGACCTCATAGGCCAAATCTTTTTATCCTGCAATTTCACTAGTGGCCAAATAAATTTGGCCGGTTAATAAACAAAGTCAAATTCGAGTTGCGTACAGTCTTCAACATACTGGTCAAGCCGTTCAGAGTTCGCGAAAAGATCT
>CAVEAQ010000040.1:0-13836 GCA_963613775.1 bacterium
TCGGCGGCGGTATGGGATATACCTTCATCAAGGCCCAGGGCGGCAAGATCGGCAAGTCTCTGCACGAGGACGAGCTCATCCCTCAGGCTCTCGAGATTCTTGCGAAGGCCAAGGAGAAGGGCGTCAATATCTCCCTCTCTGTGCAGACCCTCGTGGCTGACGACTTCAGCGAGGATGCCAACACTCAGGTCGTTCCTTCCCACGACATCCCTGACGGATGGGAGGGTATGGACGCCGGCCCTGAGTCTCTTGCTGCATGGAAGAAGATCATCCTCGACTCCAAGACCATCCTCTGGAACGGTCCTGTCGGAGTGTTTGAGATGAATAAGTTCGCAAACGGTACCCTTCAGATCGCGGAGGATCTCGCCGAGGCTACCGCCAAGGGGGCATATACCCTCGTGGGCGGCGGTGACTCTGTCGCAGCAGTGACCCGTATGGGCTATGCCGACAAGGTCAGCTACGTCTCCACCGGCGGCGGCGCGATGCTCGAGGCCCTCGAAGGCAAGGACCTTCCTGGTATCGCCGCGATCCGCGAGTAGTTCTTCTCCGCTTTTTGACTTTTCGAGGTCGGTTGTCAGTTTTTGGCAACCGGCCTTTTTGTTATGGATTGGCTGAGTCTCTGCTTGAGGCCTGTGGACTGCCCGGCCCTGCGCTGCCCTAATTTTAAAAGAGGGTAACACAAAGCTGGATGCACTTCCGCCCGCTTGGCAATCCAAAAAAATTATATAAATTCGCGAAATTTAAGACTCGGTATGTTTGAGATGCTCTTTGTGCACTGGCACGTCAACCCGGTGCTCTTCCATATCGGCGGCCTGCAGATCAGGTGGTATTCATTGCTCTTCGTGTCGGGGTTCGTCATCGGCTGGTACCTCTTCAGGTGGTTCTTCCGCCGCGAGAAGGTCAGCGAGAAGCTGATGGACCCGCTCCTCTACACCCTGCTCATCGCCACGATCGTCGGCGCGCGCCTCGGCCACTGTCTCTTCTACCAGCCGGACTACTACCTCGGCTCCTGGCAGGGCTTCTGGGAGATATTCATGCCGTGGAAAGGCGGCCTCGCCAGCCACGGCGGCGCCATTGCCCTGTTGCTCGCAATGTGGTGGTACTCAAGCCACTATGGCAAGAAGAACGGCTTTGACTTCCTCTGGATAATGGACCGCCTCTGCATCACCGTGGCATTCGCGGGCTGTATGATCAGGCTCGGCAACCTCTTCAACTCCGAGATCTATGGCGATGTCACCAACCTCCCGTGGGGGTTCATCTTCGACCTGCGCGGCGAGACGGAGCCTAAGCATCCGACCCAGATCTACGAAGCGCTGTCATACTTCATCCTTGGCCTCATCCTCGTGTGGGTATACAAATACAAGCTCGACAAGGTGTATCGCGGTTTCTTCTTCGGAGCTTTCCTCATCGGCTGCTTCGGGATGAGATTCCTCATCGAGTTCATCAAGGAGCCTCAAGTCGGATTTGAAGAGGGAATGGCTCTCAATATGGGTCAGCTGCTCTCTATTCCGTTCATTATCGTCGGTATAGCCATCCTCATCCTCTCAATCGTGCGGAAACTGCCCGCGGCTGTCTCCAGGGCCTCTGTGGCGGGCAGGAAATAATTACCGGAATCATTCTGAACCCCCTTCAGGTGGCGCGATTTTTGCGCTATCCGCCCCGGCTTTATAATAGTGTATGAAACGATTATTGTTTATTTCGATTCTGGCGCTGTCGACGTCAGTTGGAGCATCCGCGCAGGACACTGCAACTCAGACAGATACGACTTCGGCGCCCAAGATCATCACCCTGGAGCAGGCGCTCCGGATCGCAGTCAGCGAAAATGCATCGGTCCAGGTGGCCGATATGGAGGTGGAGCGAAGCGGCTACGAGCGCAAAGGTACCTATGCTTCCCTCTTCCCGCAGGTCGACGGATCTGCATCCTACCAGAGGACCATCAACAAGCAGGTGATGTATATGGACTTCGATATGTCCGGCTCCGGCTCGGGCGACTGGGAGTCGGGAGCCGCCGCTGAAGGCGACTCAAGTGCTTCAGGCTCAACCGTAGACGGATTTGAGGTCGGCCGTTGGAACACCTGGTATGCCGGCATCTCCGCTTCGATGCCGCTCGTCAATGCCCAGCTCTGGGAGAGCCTCAGGGTCAGCGGGCAGAGCGTGGAGCTCGCCGTCGAGAAGGCCAGAAGTTCCCGCCTCGAGACAGTCAACCAGGTCAAGCAGGCTTACTTCTCCTGCCTCCTCGCCAAGCAGGCTTTCGAGGTCTATAAGTCGGTCTATGACAATGCTCTGGAAAACCTCAGGCAGACCGAGCGCAAGTACAATGCCCAGAGGGCTTCCGACCTCGATCTCGCAAGGGCCAAGACGACCCTCGCCAACGCGGTCCCGAACGTCTATGACGCCGAGAGCTCGGTGATACTGTCACTTTGGCAGCTCAAGGCGGTGATGGGTGTAAGTCTCGACGAGAATATCGACATCGCCGGCTCGCTCGAGGACTACGGCGACTCGATGCTCTACGACTACGAGCAGTCCGAGGGACTGTCTCTCGAGAACAACTCCACCCTGCGCCAGCTCGCCATCCAGGCCGAGCAGCTCGCATCTACAGTCAAGATGCAGCAGTTCGCCTACCTGCCGAGCCTCGCGCTCTCGTTCTCCTACAGCATCAACGCGATGACCAACGACTTCAAGTTCAGCGAGTACCGGTGGTCCCCCTACTCCTACGTGGGGATCAGTCTGCAGGTGCCTATCTTCTCCGGCGGCAAGAGGCTCAACGATGTGCGCCAGGCCAAGGTCCAGAAGGCCGAGCTCGGCGTACAGAGAGAGGAGAGCGAGCGCCAGCTCCGCATCTCCATCCGCCAGTATCTCAACCAGATGGAGACGGCGATGAAGAGCAAGGTGTCGGCCGAGAGCGCCTTTGAGTCCGCGCAGAAGGCCTACGATATCGCAAGCCGCTCGTACGAGGTCGGGCGCAGCACGTTCACGGAGCTCAACGACGCGCAGCTCGCGCTCACCCAGGCCAGGCTCACCTACTCGCAGGCCATCTACAACTTCGTCAGCGCCAAGGCCAACCTTGAGAGCGTGCTGGGTGCGGATTTTATCGACGAAGACGGCAATGTCCAATTGAATAAAACATACAGCAATGAATAATAAACTCGTAATGGGAATGGCGCTCGCCGCGATGGTATGCGGCTGCGCCGGCAATGGCAACAAGGCCGCCGAGACCGCGGTCGAGGAGAAGACGCCTCTCGTCTCAGTCGTAAGCGCGACAAGGCAGACCGTGCCTCAGAATGAGGTGTATTCCTCCACAGTGCAGGCCAATATAGTCAACAACATAGCCCCTCAGACCAGCAACCGCATCAAGAAGCTCAACGTCGAGGTCGGCGACTTCGTCTCAGCCGGCCAGATACTCGCCGAGATGGACAAGGCTTCCCTCCGTCAGGCCGAGCTCAAGCTCAAGAACGACAAGCAGGAGCTTGACCGCGTGAAGTCCCTGCTCGACGAGGGCGGTATCTCGCAGTCCGACTACGACGCACTGCAGCTTGCCTACGAGGTGTCCGAGTCCAGCTATCAGAACCTCGAGGACAACACCGTCCTCCGCTCGCCTATCAGCGGCGTGGTGACCGCCCGCAATTACGACAAGGGCGATATGTACGCGATGTCCTCACCGATCTATACCGTACAGCAGATCACTCCGGTCAAGATCCTCGTGGGAGTGTCCGAGACCGACTACACCAAGGTCCACAAGGGTGACAAGGTCAGCGTGACCGCCGACGCCCTGCCGGGCAAGACCTTCACGGGCTCCGTGGTAAGGCTCTACCCTGTGATGGACGCTGCCTCCCACACCTTCAAGGTGGAGGTGCAGATTCCCAACGGCGACCGCCTTGTGCGCCCGGGGATGTATGTACGCGCCACCATCAATATGGGCAACAACGACAGCATCGTCATCCCTGACTCCGCAGTAGTGAAGCAGCAGGGCTCAGGCCAGAGGCTCGTATATGTCATTGATGCCGACAATGTGGTATCAGTCAAGATCGTGACCGTCGGACTTCACTTCGGCTCCAGCTACGAGATCCTCTCCGGACTTGAGGAGGGCGACAGGGTCGTCACCGAAGGCCAGTCCGCCCTCAAATCCGGCATTAAAGTGGAGGTTGCACAATGAGCATCTATCGTTCCGCCGTCAACAAGCCGGTAACTACTGCGCTGATATTCATCGCGTTCGCGGTGCTTGGCGTATTCTCGCTGAGCAGGACTTCGATCGCGGAGTTTCCGGAGTTTGACGCCAATACCATCATGGTGATGTCCTCGTACCAGGGTGCCAATGCCCAGGATATCGAGACCAACCTCACCAAAGTCCTCGAGAATGCCCTCAACGGCGTCGAGGACCTCAAGGAGCTTACCTCCCAGTCCAAGGAGAACATCTCCCTGCTGACCCTCACCTTCGAATACGGTACCGACATCGAGGAGGCGACCAACAACGTCCGCGACAAGCTGGATATGGTCAACTCGTCCCTTCCGGACGGAGCTACGATGCCGGTGATATTCAAGTTCAGCGCCGACGATATGCCTATCATGATGCTCTCCGCCACGGCGACCGAGAGCCTCGAGGGCCTGGACAAGATACTCGACGACAAGCTCTCCACCCCGCTTGCGCGAGTCAAGGGCGTCGGTACGGTCTCCGTCAGCGGTGCGCCTACCCGCGAGATCCAGGTCTACTGCGACCCGGTTAAGCTGCAGGCCTACAACCTCAGCATCAGCGGCATCTCCGCCACCATCGCGGCAGAAAACAAGAACGTCCCGTCCGGCAATATCGACATCGGTACCGAGACCTACACCCTCCGCGTGCAGAAGGAGTTCACTGATCCGAGCGAACTGCTTGACATAGTGGTCGGCACGAGCGACGGCGCGGCAGTCTATCTGCGCGATGTGGCCACCATCCGCGACGGCGGCGAGGAGCGCGAGCAGGAGTCCTACACCAACGGTGAGCGTTCTGCACGTATCATCATCCAGAAGCAGTCCGGCGCCAACACCGTCAACGTCATCCGCAGCGTCAAGAAGCAGCTCGCCAAGATTGAGCAGACGCTTCCATCCGATATCGAGATCGTCACCTTCGTGGATGGTTCCACCGAGATCATCAACACCATCCATACCCTCTTCGAGACCATCATCATCACCTTCCTCGTAGTGGGATTGGTGGTTTTCCTCTTCCTTGGCAACTGGAAGTCCACCGTCATCATCATACTCTCCATCCCGCTGGCGCTGCTCGCATCGCTGATCTACCTCTACGCGACCGGCAACACGCTGAACATCATCTCTATGTCGGCGCTTGCGATTGCCATCGGTATGGTCGTGGATGACTCCATTGTGGTGCTGGAGAACGTCTCCACGCACCTCTCCAGGGGCGAGAAACCCAAGGAGGCCGCCGTGCACGGCACCTCCGAGGTGGGTATCTCCGTCATCGCCTCCACCCTCACGATGCTCTGCGTCTTCCTGCCTCTGACTATGATCAGCGGTATGTCCGGAATCATGTTCCGCCAGCTCGGATGGATCGTCAGCATCATTATGATAGTGTCCACTATGGCGGCGCTGACTTTCGTCCCTATGCTCTGCTCACGCTGGTTGAGGGCCGATGAGAAGCACGGCAAGGCATACAACGCCATCTTCGTCCCTATCAACAGATTTATCGACTGGATATCAAGGGGATATGCGCACGTTATCCACTGGGCGACCAAGCGCCGCAAGTTCGTGATACTCACCTTTGCGGCAGTGTTTGTGGCCGCGATGGTGCTCCTCCTGCCGGGGCTGAAGACCGAGTACTTCCCGCGTTCCGACTCCGACCGTCTCTCCATCACCGTCGAACTCCCTATGGGTACAGCCCAGGATGTGACCCGCAACCTGTACAATACTGTCTATGACGAGATCAAGGCAGCGATGCCTGAGGCTCAGATCATCAACGGCACCTTCGGTCAGGCGGACTCCGACAATACCTTTGCAAGTATGCAGAGCAACGGTACCCACCTCATCTCGATGAACATCAACATCGGCAGCAGCAGCACCCGACAGAGGACTTCCGCAGAGCTTGCCGACCTCGTCAGAGGTATCCTGGCGCAGTATCCTGAGATACGCCGCGCCCTCGTCACAGAAGGCGGCGGCGGAATGGGCGGCGCGTCCTCCATCGCTGTCGAGGTCTATGGCTACAGTTTCGAAAACACTGATCTTGTCGCAAAGCAGCTTCAGGCCGGTATGCTCCAGGACCCTGCATTCGCACAGGTGACCCTCAGCCGTGACGAATACACCCCTGAGCTCCAGATCAACTTCGACCGTACCAAGTTGGCGCTCAACGGCCTCACCTCCACCACCGCAGCTGCGGCATTCAGCGCCGCGATGAGCGGTTCGGTATCTTCCTATTACCGCGAGGACGGTGAGGAATACAAGATACGTGTCCGCTACAAGCCTGAGTCCCGCACCAGCATCGAGGACCTTGAGAATATACTCGTCACCAACGCCGCCGGCCAACAGGTCCGTATGAAGGACCTCGGCACAGTGGAGGAGACGCTTGTGCCTCCGACCATCGAGCGCAAGGACCGAGAGAGGCTCATCACCGTCACCGGCATCGTGGCCGACGGAGCCGCTCTCAGCGATGCTGTGACTGCCGCCAGCAAGGTGATCTCCGAGACTCCGATGCCTACAGGCATCTCCACGATAATCGCCGGAGACTATGAGGATCAGCAGGATATGTTCTCCGACCTGCTCGTGCTGATCGTCCTGATGATCATCCTCGTGTATATGGTGATGGCATCCCAGTTCGAGTCGTTTATGAGTCCGTTCGTGATTATGTTCTCCGTGCCGTTCGCCCTCGTGGGTGTGCTGCTCGGCCTGCGCATCACCGGCACGGCGCTCGGAGTGATGGCGATGATCGGTATCATTATCCTCATCGGTGTGGTTGTGAAGAACGGTATCGTATTGATCGACTACACGATACTCTGCCGCGAGAGGGGTATGAACATCCGTGACGCCTCCACCACCGCGGCCAAGAGCCGTCTGCGTCCTATCCTTATGACCACCCTCACCACAGTGCTCGGTATGCTGCCTATGGCGGTCGGTACCGGTGAAGGTTCCGAGATGTGGCGCTCGCTGGGTGTGACGGTCTGCTGGGGTCTGACCATCTCGACCCTTGTGACCCTCGTGCTCATCCCTACAGTTTATTGTTCGTTCGCAAGCAGACAAGAAAGGAAAAAGAAGAAATGAAAGCAATGTTCATAGCCTACAATCAGGCATACAATGAAGAAATAGTCGAAATGCTCGCCGAGATGGGCCAGAGGGGATTCACCCGTTGGGAGGACATCGAGGGCAAGGGCAGCTTCAACGGCATCCCGCGCTTCGGCAGCCACGCCTGGCCTGAGATGAACCACGCGGTGCTCGCGATGGTCAAGGACGAGAAGGTCGAGCCTATACTCGCGGCGCTCAAGGCCAAGGACGAGGCTGCTCCGGATCTCGGACTGCGGGCTTTCGTCTGGAATGTTGAAACTTATTATTAATTTCTTATCTTTGTATCCGCCGCCGCTTTTGGCCGGCGGATATTTTTTGAGACAATGCCCGGAAGACCGGGTAAGACAATTTAAAACAGATTCTGTTATGGCAACTGTAATCAATGACGCAAACATCGCTGAGATACTCGCTTCACCTCAGCCTGTACTTATAGACTTCTGGGCCACCTGGTGCGGCCCCTGCCGTGTGCTTTCTCCGACAGTGGACGAAGTGGCCGCGGAGTACGAAGGCAAGGCGGTCGTGTGCAAATGCAACGTTGACGACTGCGAAGACATCTCAATCAAGTACGGCATCCGCAACATCCCGACGCTGCTCTTCTTCAAGGGGGGCGAGCTCGCCGACAGGACAGTGGGAGTCGTATCCAAGAAGGAAATCACAGAGCGTATAGACAAACTGATTTAACACATAAGAAATGAAAAAGATCATCATCATCGCAGCGGCAATCCTTACCGCTTGGACAGCAAACGCGCAGGTGGGTATCATCGCAGGTCTCACCTCTTCTGCAACTGACGCACAGTCAGCCTATTCCGACATTAAGAATGTCAACCAGTACCACGTCGGACTCACCTACAAGCTCGGTATCGGCAACACCCTCGCCATCCAGCCTTCCATCATCTACAATATGAAGGGCACCAAGATCGGTGAGATCGCAGGCGTGGAGGATATCAACGCCGAGTACAAGACCGGCTACCTCGAGATCCCTGTACAGGTGCAGGCTGGCCTCGGCATAGGCTCTCTTGCAAGGGTTTATGGATTTGTGGAGCCGTTTGTCGGCTATGCTCTCAACAACGAGACCAAGACCACGATCCTCTCAGTCGAGGACGCGCAGAAGAGCTGGGACAATATGAAGACCAGGTTTGAGTACGGTGTGAGCCTCGGTGCCGGTGTGGAAGTCCTCAGCCACCTGCAGGTGTCAGTGAAGTACTTCTGGAACCTCGGCAACGTCTACGGCAACGAGATTTCCGTCGGCTCCGTCACCAAGGAGATCAGCTCCAGCAAGTGCAACGGCGTGGCCGCTTCAGTGGCATTCCTCTTCTAAACCTCAAGTATGTCAGATAAGAAGGCGGTATTCTTCTGTTCCGCCAGCAAGGACATAAAGCCTCAATACAACCAAGCTGCACGGGAAATCGTCCGTGCGGCTTGTTTGTCTGGATACGATATTGTCTCCGGCGGCACCGTCAAGGGGATGATGTGGGACGTCAGCGACGAGGCTTCCCGCCACGGAGTGGAGGTCATCGGCGCGATACCCCGCTTTATGAAGGGTCTGGAGCATCCAGCCCTCACCAAGTGTATCTGGACGGACAGGATGTCCGAGCGCAAGGATGCGATGCGGGAGGGGACCTGCCTTGCCGTGGCGCTTCCTGGCGGCATCGGCACCCTCGACGAGCTCGCCGAGACCTACTGCCTCGCGAAGATGGGACTCTATCCCGGCCGGGTGGTCGCGTACAATATGGACGGCTTCTACGAGCCGTTCCGCGCCCAGCTGGACCTCTATGTGGAGAGAGGCTTCCTCGATGCCCCTTCACGTGCGAAGATCGCGTTCCCTCAGACGCTTGACGAATTCAGGAAACTGCTGTGAACGCGGAGCGGATCATCTCAATCCTGGGTGAAGATTGGGGCCGGATGAAGGCCCTGATCGGCTCTTCCCTGCAGACCGACGTCACCCTGCTCAAGGACACCAACGACAACATCATCCTGCATTCCGGCAAGATGCTGCGGCCGCTGATCTCGCTCCTGACGGCGCGTGCGCTCGGCACACCGGGTGGGGACAGCCTGCGCTATGCCGCCGCCTCCGAGCTGCTCCACAACGCCACCCTGATGCACGACGATGTGGCAGACGAGAGCTCCGAGCGCCGCGGCTACCCGACAGTGTCCGCCCTGCTGGGACCTTCCGCCGCTGTGCTGGTCGGGGATTTCTGGCTCGCAAAGGCGGTGGAGCTGGTGCTCGGCTCCGAGCACTACGAGAAGGTCGTGCGCTACTTCTCCAAGACCCTCACCGACCTCACTGAAGGTGAGATGCTGCAGATGGAGAAGGCTTCCAGCGCCGACACCGGGGAGGATGACTATTTCCGTATCATCAGATGCAAGACGGCCTCGCTCTTCGAGGCTGCAGGGGTATCGGCGGCCTATTCCGTCAACGCCTCCGAGGACTATGTCCGGGTCGCGGAAGACTATGCCGTGGCATTCGGCACGGCGTTCCAGATCAAGGATGACATCCTCGACTACGCCGGCACCGACTCGCTGGGGAAACCTGTGGGCGTCGACCTCCGGGAGCGTAAGATAACTCTGCCTCTGCTCGGTGCGCTCCGCTCGCTCGCCGACGACTCCGATATGCGGCGGAAGATACGCGAGATTCCTTCCCGTCCGGAGTACTGTGCACAGATCCGCGACTTCGTGCTCTCGCACGGGGGGATAGAATATGCCACCGCACGGCTGGAAGAATATATCGGCAAGGCGGTGGATGCGCTTGCTCCGGTGCCGGACTCCCCGGCCAAGGAAGCGCTCGTGGAGATTGCACATTTCAATTCTTTCAGGCAGGTATGAGGTTCGCGCAGCTGCAGGGCAACCAGGACGTGGTCAGGGCGCTGGTCGGGATGGTCGATTCCGGCAAGATTCCGCACGCCATCATCTTCCACGAAGACGACGGCGGCGGGGCGTTCCCGCTCTGCCTCGCATTCCTGCAATACCTCTACTGCAGCCACCGCGCAGGTTCGGACAGCTGCGGAGAATGCCCGAGCTGCAACAAGATAGGGAAGCTCATCCACCCGGACGTGCATTTCATCTTCCCGGCCGAGTCGCAGAACACATCCCTCAGCTATATAGCGCAGTTTCGCGCGCTGGCGCTCTCCCGGCCGTACTTCACCGAGGCTGACCTCAATGTCGCGCTTGGACTGGAGAAGAAGAACAGCCTGATCGCCGTCCGCGAGGCGCAGCATATACTTGACACTCTGTCGCTCGGTGCGCTGGAGGGCGGGTATCGCTCGGTGGTGATCTACCTTCCGGAGAAGATGAACGCCGATGCCGCCAACAGGCTGCTAAAGATGATTGAAGAGCCTGCGCCGAAGACCGAGTTTCTGCTCATTACCCATCAGGCTGAGAAGGTGCTGCCTACCATTGCCTCCCGCTGCCAGCATATCAGGGTGCGTCCGTCCGGGGCGGACAGTGCAGAGACTGATTTTGCCTCTCCGGAACTCTTTGCGGAGCTGATGGATGCACTGCTCTCCAGGGATCTCGGCGCCTGCCTTGACGTGGCTGACAAGGTGGTGGCGCTGCCGTCGCGCGAAAGTACGAAGGCTTTTTGTAAATTTGCATCAGGCCAGCTCCGGCAGATATTCCTCGCTTCGCAGGGACTGACGGATCTGGGGACGGTCAGCGCGGAGGCGCTCCGCTGGGCCGCGGCCTGCCCCAAGGCCTTTCCGCGCCGGGCGCTCGCGGTCTTTGACCGGGGATATTCGCTCCTTGAGAGAAACATCAACGCGAAAATCCTCTTTGCTGATATTGTGGACAGACTGTACTTACTTATATGAGTGATATAAAAGAATCTATAAAATACGACTGCTCAAGGGGTTGCGTGGTGACTCGGGACGAGCGGACGGGCGAGACCGCCTGCACCTACCGGGCCGGCTGCTGCAAGCTCGGAGATTACAACTGGCTCAAGGACGCCCAGGATGGTTCCGTCAAGGATCTCTTCGAGGTGCGCTTCAAGAACACCCGCAAGGGCATATACATCAATGACTCTCCGCAGAACATCCGGCTTGGAGATCTCGTGATAGTCGAGGCTACCACCGGCCTGGATCTCGGCATTGTCACCCTGGAGGGACCGATCGTGGCCCGTCAGATGAAGTGTAAGGGGATTGATCCGCAGACGACCGTCTTCAAGAAGATCTACCGCAAGGCACGCCAGACCGATATCGATCGCTGGCAGGAAGCTATCGCCCGCGAGCAGGAGACGATGATCAAGGCCCGTGCCATCGCCGCCGAGATGGGCCTTGAGATGAAGATCGGAGACGTGGAGTTCCAGGGCGATGGCAGCAAGGCGATATTCTACTACATCGCCGACGGTCGCGTGGACTTCCGCCAGCTGATCAAGGCATTTGCCGAAGAGTTCCATATCAGGATAGAAATGAAGCAGATAGGCGCCCGCCAGGAAGCCGGACTCATCGGAGGACTCGGCGTCTGCGGCCGCGAACTCTGCTGCGCCAACTATATCTCCTCCTTTCAGAGCATCTCCACCTCTGCGGCGCGCTGCCAGGACCTCTCGCTCAATCCGCAGAAGCTCGCCGGACAGTGCGGCAAGCTCAAGTGCTGTCTCAACTATGAGGTGGCGACCTATCTCGACGCCCAGTCCCGCATCCCTAAGGTGAGCGAACCGCTTGACTTCCAGGACGGTCCGGCATATCTTCGCAAGACCGACATCCTCAGGGAGGTGATGTATTTCTCTTACGACAAGACTTCCGATGCGCAGCTCTATCCGCTGGATGCCGCAGAGGTGCGCGAGATCATCAAGATGAACCGCAACGGCGTCAAGCCCGAGTCGCTCCGCAGCGAGCCGGAGCCGTCTGCGCCTGAGTTCGTCACAGCCGTGGGCGATGACAGCATCAGCCGCTTCGACTCTCCTCGCCGTCGCAAGGGACGCGGAGGCAAGGGCCGCAATGGCGGCAGCAATGCCCGTGGTGCCGCTGCTTCCAACAGCGGCTCCGCAAACGCTGCTCCTGCCTCCGGTGGTGACAGCCGCCGCGGGGGTCGTGGCGGCCGGCAGAACAACCGCCCGCCCAGGGACAACAAGCCGAAAGGCGACAGCCAGCAGAAATAGATGACAGCTTCGCTCCGCAGTCTGCTTCCATCCCTGCTGCTCGCGCTGGCAGTCGCCGGCTGTGCCGCACCTGCCGAGGAGTACAACAGCTTCATCCGCAGTGCAGACGCACGTGACGGAGTGTATACGTTCTCTGTGCCGCTGACCGATTCGCTCGCCATCTACGATTTTTCGTTCTACGGCAGGCTGTTCTCCGGGCGGCGGAGCAACATCGAGCTGCGCGTGCTCTGGCTCTCGCCGTCGGGGGAGAGTTTCTCCGAGACCGTGTATATGCGCGGTCTGGACTCCAGGGGCGGCGAAGAGCTGTACCGGAGCGGCGTAAGGCTCTCTGAGACGGGAGAATGGAAGGTGAATGTGCGCCCGGTGGGAGTGGACGGCAGTTTTGCGGGACTCGGATTTATAGCGACCAGGACAGATGGGACACGATAAACTCAGAAAATTTGCGGAGAACGAGACTTTCTCCTGCCTGCTGCAGCCCTCATCCCGGGAGCTGCTCGCTGACGGATTCTTCAATCTCAAGGACCACCCCGTCAAGGGTGGCTGGCACGCGCAGATGTTCCCGCAGGGCGCTCCGGACGCCCCCATTGTGCTGGAGCTCGGCTGCGGCAAGGGTGAGTACACCATTGACCTTGCGCAGCGCAATCCGGGCTCCGACTATATAGGTGTGGATATCAAGGGCGCGCGGCTCTGGAAGGGGGCGGGTTATGCTGCGCGCAACTGCCTGCAGAATGTCGCTTTCCTTCGGACCCGCGTGGAGTTCATCACCGCCTTCTTCGCTCCGGACGAGGTGTCTGAGATCTGGCTTACATTCTCCGATCCGCAGTTTCGCAGCGAGAACTCCCGTCTGAGTTCGCCGCTCTTCCTGGAGCGCTACCGGGCGATGCTGAGGCCGGGCGGGATGGTGCATCTCAAGACGGATTCGATGTTCCTGCACCAATACACCAGAGCGGTCTGCGCCGTCAACAACCTCAAGATAATCTCCTGTACTGAAGACCTTTACGGCTGCGCAGATGACTCAATCCCTGTCGAGGTGAGGGAGGTGCAGACATTCTACGAGAAGATGTTCCTGGAGCAGGGCTACCCGATCACCTATCTCTCTTTCGTGATCGACCACGAGGGCCCGTACGCAGCTCCGCGTGACCCAGTGGACTTCGATTCCCGCCACTGGCGCTCCGTCGAGGGCCCGCGCCTGCTCTTCGGCCACGACTCCGCAGAGACCCGCCGCCAGAAGTTGAAAGAAAAGGAATAACTCCTTTGGGATTCTGATTATATTTGTTATATTTGCTACCTCTCCCTGCAGGGGAGGGATTCGAGCTATTGTGACCTACTATAGAATAACACGAAAACTAACCGATAGCCTTTATAAGTCTATCTTGCTGATCATCAGTGCGTTATGGGGGGGGTATCTATCTGCCCAACCTGCATCGCATTCGTCTTCTGAACATTCCTCAATAGAGATATACTTCCGCAGCGGGTCGTCGGAG
>CAVEAQ010000041.1:0-12633 GCA_963613775.1 bacterium
CGCTTTGAGAGGGCCCTCGCCAGCTCCGCACATTCTTCCAGAGTGATGCCGGCGATCGGTATCAGCGGCAGCACATCGGTGGCTCCGGAGCGCGGGTGTGCTCCGTGGTGCTGCCTCATGTCTATCAGCTCTGCGGCTGCCTTCTCGCCCCGGAACGCCGCTTCGCAGACCGCCTCCGGCGAACCCACGAAGGTGACTACCGTGCGGTTGGTGGCTTCGCCCGGGTCCACGTTGAGCAGTTTGACCTTCTCTCCGCTCCCCGGAGCCTGCGCACCGGTGATTGCGGCTACTATCTTATTGATTACTTCCTGGTTGCGCCCCTCGCTGTAGTTCGGGACACATTCGATGATCCTGTCCATAAACGCAAAATGTGTGTTAGTGCAGGTCAAATATAAGGAAAAATTCCCTTATCCGAGCTGCCTGCACGCACACTTTTACACAGAGAGGAAGAGCCAGACGGAGGCGGCGATCATCACTCCCGCGACGATGCGCTGGTAGAGCTTTTTGTTGATGTTGTGTATGAGCTTGATGGCGATGAAGTTGCCTAGCATCATCGCAAGTCCGATGGCAAGTCCGCAGAGGAATATCTCCCCGTTCATCAGATTGAGTTTGCCGTACATCGCGATCTTGATCAGGTGCATAGCCGTGGCGGCCGTGGCTTCGCTGGCGATATAGGCGACCGGCGACAGCCCGAGGGTGAGGAAGACCGCGCTGCTGAGCGGGCCGGAGATGCCGAGCAGACCGTTGACAAGGCCCGTGATGCCGCCGCCGACTATCATGGTGGCAGGTTTCTTGGGCAGGGTCAGCTTGCCGAGGATCTTCATCAGCGCGAAGATGATGAGAAAGACGCAGAGTACCCTGGTCATCGGGGCCTTGGGCACTGCTGCGAAGCCGAAAGCCCCAAGGGCGGTCAGAGGCGCCGCGAGGATGAGGAACCTCCCCACCTGCCGCCACTCGATATTGCGCCAGCCCATCCCCATCTTGGAGAGGTTGCTGAGCAGCTGCGCAATGGTGGACACGGGCACGGCGACTTCCACCCCGTAGAACGAGGTCAGCACCGGCAGCAGTATCATACCTCCTCCGAAGCCGACTGCGCCTGAGAGCAGTCCCGCGATGAATCCCACCGCCAGCAGAACCGATATTGTAGAAAACTCGAGCATAGTTTATTTCTTGGATTTAGCCAGTCTGAAGCGCTTCCCGGAGAACAGGCGCTGAGGGAGCTCCATTGCGAAGATTATACCCAGCACGATGGCTATGGCAGCCTTGGCGGCCGTGAAGCCTGTCGTGAGGGAGAGCTGGAACTGGTTGGAAACCAGATAGTAGGTAAACCAGAATATTCCCGCTCCCGGCACGAGCGGGAAGATGCCGCAGAGCAGGAACACCGTGCTCGGGCACTTCCTCAGGACGGAAGCGAAGCGGGACAGGATGCAGATGATCGCTGTCGAAATGACGATTGCAAAAGTGGCGCCCATCGTGCAGTAGCGGGTCAGCGCAAGGAAGAGCCCCCAGCCTATGGCACCGATCAGCCCGGCTGTGACATACTCCCTGCGCGGGGCGCCGAAGAGTATGGCGAATGCAAAAGTGCCGACAAATGCCGCGAGCATCTGCGTAAGCAGGCCGGCGGTCTGCAGGCTGACGTTCATCCCCGAGAGGACGATGAGCCCTCCGAAAACCTCGCCGTCCAGCAGGAAGCCGATACTGACTCCCAGCGCGATGCAGATAAATCCAAGCATCGCGTCGGTGAGCCGCGTGATGCCGGAGATGTAGTCCGAATTGGCGAGGTCCCGCACTCCGTTGACGAACGGCACTCCCGGGATCAGGGGCATTATCGCACCGATTATCACATTGCTGAGGCTGTCGCCGAAACCTGTTCTGTACAGTGCCAGGCACAGGAAGGTGGCGAGGAAGGCATTGGCGAGGTCGCCCACGATCTTGGAGAGGTACCTCGAGCTGACAAAGATGCAGAATACGTAGAGCAGCGCTCCCGCTACCAATGCCGCCAGGCAGTCCTCAATCCCGCCCCCGAACACTGCGCAGAAGCCGGCGGCGCCGAAAGCGGCCCCGGTTATCTGCTCCCAGGCCGGCTTGCCTTTGGCGGCTTTGATGCCCTCAAGCCTCTCGCGGGCTTCTGAGAGGCCGCAGCGGTCCATAGCGATGTCGTAGCTCAAGTGGTTGACCGCCACTATCTTGGAAAGCTGGATCCCGCGGATCGGGATGAACTCTACATTGGCGTACTTGCCGTCAGGACCGGTGGTGAAGATGCCGTTGCTGATGACGAAGAAGTGCCCGGATTCTACCCCGAAATGGGATGCGATTCTGTCCATCGTATCCTCCACCCGGGAGATCTCGGCCCCGTTCTCCAGAAGTATGTGCCCGGCCTCGGACGCAACTTCAAGAACCTCTGTCGTCTCGTTCTTCTCTTGCATGCCGCAAAAATAATCAAAAATATATATTACTTGTTCCGCGGCATCAGGCGGCGCAGCCGGTACTGCCAGTAGCAGAGCGCGGCGACTGCGAGCACGGCGCCCGCCATCCCTACCCACGAGACGGAGAGATAGGTGCAGACCGCACCTCCGGCCAGCGCACCGCTGCCTATTCCGAGGTTGAAGATTCCGGAGAATATCGACATCGCGACGGCGGACTCGTCTTCGCTGGAGGCAGCAATTACCTCCGACTGCATCGCTATGTTGAACGATGTCACCGAGATGCCCCAGACGGCGCAGAGCAGGATAAGCAGGACGTGGCTGAACGCGAACGGCCGCAGCAGCGTGAGGGCGATTATCAGTCCGGCGACGGAGAGGTGTACGAAGCGGAAGCGCGCGCGGGAGTAGAACCTGGAGAATGCGATGCTCCCGGCCAGTCCGGCGGCGCCGAAAATCATCAGCGTAGCTGTGACAAGTCCCTCAGGCATAGTGCCTGTCTGCCCGAGGAACGGCTCGATGTAGCTATAGGCGGTGTAGTAGCCGGCGGCGAAGAGCAGCGTGAACACATAGATTCCGATGAGGACCTTGTTGTGCAGCATCTGCGGCAGGCTGTGCAGGGTGACTCCCTTGCCTGCAGGAATCCCCGGCAGGGTGAGCGCGACGAGGATGAAGGTGGCGAGAGCGAATATGCCGATGCTGAGGAAAGTCATCTTCCAGCCCAGCAGGAGTCCGATAGCGCGTCCGAGCGGCATACCCATTATAGTGGCGATCGAGGTGCCGGTGACCACCACGCTTAGGGCGAGGTCGCTGAACTTGTGCGGCACGGTGCGCACGGCGATGGGCGGGATGATGGACCAGAAGAGTGCGTGGGTGCAGGCGACTCCGATGCGGGCGCCCATCAGCATACCATAGGAAGTGGAGATGGAGGACAGTCCCTGGAAGGCGGTGAAGAGGGCAATCACGGCGAGCAGGAGCCGGCGCATTTCCATCCTCGAGAAGAGCATGGTCAGCGGCAGCGAGAGCAGCATCACCACCCAGGCGTATACCGAGATCAGCATCCCGGTCTCGGCCTCGCTGCGTCCGAAGTCGGCTCCGATGTCGGAGAGGAGCCCTATCGGCACAAATTCCGAGGTGTTGAAGATGAAGGCGGCACAGGCGAGCCCGACAAGGGCCATCCAGTTCTTTGCCGACATTTTCTGTCCTTCCATATATTGTTGACTACTAACTGTTTCTCTGCTCGGATGCGGGGGCTTCCCGCAGTGGGAAACCGCCAGGTTCCGAAATCGGTCGCAAAGATAAAAATAAAATGACTATATTTGAGGATATGAAACTAATAGCCACTCTTCTGATACTTGGTCTTGCCGCTTCTGCGCCCGTCACCTCCGGTGCCGCATCGCCGCAGCCGCAGCTCGATTCGGCGTACATCTTCGCCTACGCCACCGCTCTCAACAACGGCCGCAACGGACTTCACATCGCCTGGTCCGGCGACAGGGTGACCTGGCACGAGATCGGCCCGTCGCATGCGTTCGTCAAGTCGGACTACGGCGACTGGAGTCGCCAGAAGCGTATGCTCGAGCCATATCTGATCCGACGTGCCGATGGGGGCTGGACAGCATTCTGGAGAGTCAACGAGAGCGAGGATGTGCTCGCGCTCACCGACACCCCGGACCTCGTGCATTGGAAGCCTCAGGACTACTATCCGTCGGCGGAGGTGGCGGAAGTCTGCAATGCTCCTGAGCAGCAAAGTCTTACCCTGCCTTTCGCCGGTGAGGTGAAAGGTACTCTGCACACTGTTGCCTGGCAGCAGGTACAGACTCTCCTTGATGCCGCCGCGGCTTCTGCAGCCGAAGACAGCGCCGATGCGGAGAGGGTCACCGACGATATGCTGCGCTTCGCCGGGCTGAAGCCGCAGAAGCTCTCGGCCAGCATCAGCGGGGATAATTCCAAGAAGATCAGCGACAAGCTGATGGGCATATTCTTCGAAGACATCAACTACGCCGCCGACGGCGGCCTCTACGCCGAGCTGGTGCAGAACAGGGACTTCGAATACAGCTCCCGCGACAAAGCTCAGTGGAATGCTGCAACTTCCTGGACTCTAAAGGGCCCCGGAGCGCAGTGGAGAGTGGAGACTTCCGGGCCACTGCACGCCAACAACCCGCACTACGCCCTGCTGGAGGTCTCCGGGACCGGTGCTGCTCTCTGCAACGCAGGCTACGACGGGATTGCCGTCAAGGCTGGTGAGAAGTACGACTTCAGCATCTTCGCACGCAAGGTCGGCAAGGGCTCCGGCCGCTTCGAGGTGAGGCTCGTGGACTCTAAGGGCGCTGTGATCGCCAAAGGCCGTTTCAGAGTCGGCTCAGCTTCGTGGAAGAAGACCTCGCTCGTGCTCAAGGCCTCGGCGGACTGCAGCGATGCCGTCCTCGAACTTGCGCCGCTCTCTGCCGGCAGTTACGCCCTGGATATGATTTCGCTCTTCCCTCAGAATACTTTCAAGGGCCGCAGCAACGGCCTGCGTGCCGACCTGGCACAGACCCTCGCGGACCTGAAGCCGAAGTTTGTCCGCTTCCCGGGCGGCTGCGTGGCGCACGGCAACGGCATCGGCAATATGTACCGCTGGAAGAATACCATCGGTTCGCTGGAGGAGCGCGTTCCCAACTGGAATCTCTGGGGATATCACCAGAGCGTAGGCCTTGGCTACTACGAATATTTCCAGATGTGCGAGGACTTCGGGGCTGAGCCGCTGCCTGTGATTGCAGCCGGCGTGCCTTGCCAGAACTCTTCCGTGGGCGGTTACGGCCAGCAGGGAGGTATCCCGATGGAGGAGATGGAGGCGTTCATCCAGGACATCGTCGATCTCGCGGAGTGGGCCAACGGCGACCCGAAGACCTCGGAGTGGGCGCGCAAGCGTGCCGCTGCCGGACATCCCAAGCCGTTCGGGCTCAAATATATAGGCATAGGCAACGAAGATATAATCAGCGATGTGTTCGAGGAGCGTTTCAAGATGATCTATGAGGCTCTGCGCGAGCGCTGCCCGGAGATTACCGTGGTCGGCACGGTGGGCCCGTTCTGGTACGGCTCCGACTACGAGGAGGGCTGGCGTTTCGCCGCCGGGCTCGGCGTCCCGATTGTGGATGAGCACTATTATGTGGCTCCGGGCTGGTTCCTCAACCACCAGGACTTCTATGACCGCTACCGCCGCGGAGGCACTAAGGTCTATCTGGGAGAATATGCGGCGCACAATCCCGCGCGCATCAACTGCCTGGAGACGGCGCTTGCCGAGGCTATGCACCTCTGCAATGTGGAGCGCAACGGCGATGTGGTGGAGATGACTTCCTACGCTCCGCTTCTCGCGCGCCGCGGGCATACCCAGTGGAATCCGGACCTCATCTACTTCACCGGCACGACAGTCGAGCCGACTACCGGCTACCAGGTGCAGAAGCTTTTCGGCTGCAACAGCGGCGACCGCTACCTGCCTTCCACCCTCAGCCTGTCTGAGCCTGATGCTCAAGTGCTGCGGAGGATTGCGCTCTCTTGCGTGGAGGACAGTGCGAGCGGCGAGCTGATTGTCAAGGTGGTCAATATGCTGCCTGTCAGCACTTCGCTCAGGGCCGCTCTTCCTGAGGGCTTCGCGGCGGGGGAGCACTCCGTGGAGTGCAGCACTCTCAGCGGCGCGCTTGACGCCACTGACCTCGTACCTGAGACCTCCGCTCTCAGCACCTCTGAGGGCCGGCTTGACGCTGAACTCCCGGCATATAGCTTCTCGGTATTCCGCGTTCACAGATAACTTTATATTTTATAAACTACACCATGAAACAGAAACTGTTAATTGCCGTTCTGACGCTGTTGGCCGTCAGCATTGCGGCGGATGCGCAAGAGAGTGCATCGCGTATCATTGAAGAGGGTGGCGCCGGTCCATACAAGGCTATAATGCGTGCTGAGCCTACCCTTCCGGAGCACACAGTATTTGTGCCTCAAGACCTCACGGCTTTCAGCGCAGAGAATAAGTTGCCTGTCCTTGTGTGGGGCAACGGCGCCTGCGCCAATTCTCCTTGGGAACATTTGAATTTCCTCAATGAGATTGCTTCCCACGGCTACATTGTACTTGCCACGGGCAATATCCCTATGGTTGATGGAAGGTACAATGGGCCTATGTCCAGGACGTCACAGCAGATTGAGAGCATAGACTGGATCATAGCCCAGAATAGTGATCCCACCTCGCCCTACTATCGTAAGGTCGATGTCGACAACATCTGTATGTCAGGAATGTCGTGCGGAGGTTTACAGACTCTCTCCAACTGCACCGATCCGCGCATTTCAACTCTGATGATCTGCAATAGCGGACTCTTTATGGATGCGACTGAAGCGATGCCCGGTATGCCTATGCCGACGAAGGAAAAGCTCAAGGAGATCAGTACCCCGATTATCTATATTCTTGGAGGAGAAGAGGATATCGCTTATGGCAACGGTATGGATGATTTCAGACGTATCAATCAAGTGCCCTCTTGCGCGGCCAACTTCCCTGCGGGGCATGCCGGCACATATCTCAAGCCTCACGGCGGCGAGTTCTCAGTAGTTGCCCTGGCCTGGCTCGACTGGCAGCTTAAGGGTGACGCTGATGCCGCCCGGATGTTCATCGGTAAGCACCCGCTCCTTTCCGAGCGTCCCGGCTGGACTCTCGACCGCAATAAGAAGATGGAAAAGCTTAAGCTCAAGAAGGAGTAAGCCCCGGTATAAAGCGAAAGCAGGCAGCCGCAAGGCTGCCTGCTGGAGCCACTCACCAGGCTCGAACTGGCGACCTGCGCGTTACGAATGCGCTGCTCTACCGACTGAGCTAAAGTGGCTTTTGGAGTTGCAAAGTTACTAAATAAATCGAAACAATCAATCCTTTCTGTGCTTCTTCTGGAGGGCGTCCACAGCATTCACCATAATGCTGCCGAGGATGCCGGCGCAGATGGATGCCATCAGGATGGCGATCTTGCCGGCATCGGTGAGTTGCCGGGCAATCTCGGGTGCATTGCCTCCGAAGGAGAGCGTATCCACGAATATCGACATCGTGAACCCGATGCCTCCAAGGCAGGCCGCCGCGAACATTTTGCCCCAATTGGCGCCGGACGGCATCTCGCCGAGGCGGAGCTTGGTGGCAATCCAGCTGAAGAGTGTGATGCCGACGGGCTTGCCGAGCACTAGCCCGAGGAATATCCCCATCGACACGCTGCCTAGAGCGGGGTCGAAACGGAACACGTTGAAGTAGGATGCGTCACTGATCACAACTCCGGCATTGGCGAGGGCGAAGAGCGGAAGTATCAGGTAGTTGACCCACGGGTTGAGGAACCTTTCCACCACATAGGTCATCTCCATAGAGCCGTTCTCTATCGTCGAGAGTTTCCTCAGGCACTCCTTCTGCTGTCCGATGGAATATTCGTCGCCGTCTGCATCGTACTTCGCTATCATCGCTATCAGCCGGTCGCGCTTGCAGGTGTATTGGGCCTTGTTGTAGCGCGGCTCTGCCGGAATCAGGAAGGCCATCACGACTCCGGACATCGTGGCGTGGATGCCGCTGTAGTAAAAAATTACCCAGACGAAGAAGGCACAGATCAGGTACGGGGCCATCCTCTTCTCTCCCAAGCTCTTGATTATAAACGCTATACCCATAGGTGCGATGGCTAGTACGAGCAGCGGCAGATTGACTTCGCCGCCATAGAACAGTGCCACCACGAGGATGGCTATCAGGTCGTCTGCGATGGCCAGGGCAGTCAGGAAGACCTTGATGGAGCTTGGCACTTTGTCGCCGAGTATTGTCAGGATGCAGACCACGAAGGCGATGTCGGTGGCGGTCGGGATGCCCCAGCCGCTCGCTGCTGCGGTGCCGTGGTTGACGACTGTATATATGACAGCAGGGAAAATCACTCCTCCGAAGGCCGCAATCACCGGAAGCAGCGCCTTCTTGGGGGTAGAAAGCTCGCCGTGTGCAATCTCGCGCCGTATCTCCAGACCCACGGTGAAGAAGAATACCACCATCAAGATGTCGTTGATGAACTTCTCGACCGTCATATCCCGAGGGAAATGCAGGTCGAAATCGCCTCCGCTGAAAAGGTGTATCTGTATCTCAGTCTCCAGCAGGCTATGGTAGAAATGACTTGTAAGCGGCAGGTTGGCGAGCAGCATCGCGAGTATCACGCAGCACATCAGTAACACGCCCTGAAACCACGGGCGACTGGAGATCTGCTTCCAGCGCTTGTCCATCCGCACCAGACCTCTGTTCCATTTGGAAGTAGAAATAAATCCCATTAGAATACTATTTTGAAATCGCAGAGCCTTCCGGCCCCGAAAAACCCTTCAAGCTGGCACTGACCGTCATCCCTTGAGCACAGCAGCTCCCGATGCTGCAACTCTGTGGCGACCAGATCACCGATGCGCAGATAGCAGAATCGGCTCGCTTCTGCGATGCTCTCCTCCAACATCCGGGCGGAAGCCGGGCCGTGGGAGAATATCGTCTCCCCGTCCTTGTGAAGCGAGAACTTCCCGTCAGCACACTTCTGATCCGCTTTGTCAAAGGTCTCTCCAGGCAGGAAAGAAGTGTGGTCGAGACAGCAGGCACAGGCGTAACCCTCCGGCGAGCCGTCCATCAGATCTTCGGGGTAGAGCAGCACCCCGTAGCCAAAATTGCTGAAATACCTGCCGGCGAATCTGAGCCCTATGCTCCTGCCGGGCTTGGAGATCTTTGCGAAGAGCACCGGCGTCCATCCTATGCGGCTCACGAAGTCGGGCACGAAGAGGTCTTCGCTGTCCTTCTCCCAGGTCGTGTCGGGCCTTGTGACGACTCTTCCGCCGTCAGTCACTACGACTATATTCATCAGAAGAGCTTGCCGGTATTGTATTTGGTGGCTAACCTCTCCCGCTTGAACTGCTCCTCGAACTTGTCGAACTGAGCCTTGGTGTCGAGAGTGAAACTCCCCTTGCGCACCCAGTCGAAGTATGACGGGTCAGTGTCGAACACCTGCCTGATGGTCTTGCCCTTGTGCTTACCGAAGTTTACGAGCACCTCCCCCTTGTCATCGTAGATGAGATGTCCGGAGAAGTCCACATACTTCTTGCCGACATAGGCCGAGAGGGCCTTGACATCGTTCTTGAGCTCGGGGTAGCGGTCCAGCTGGCCCTTTAGCACCTCGTAGGTGGCGACCGTGTCGGCCTCGGCGCTGTGGGCATTGTCGAAGTCCTCGCCGCCGCAGTAGAAGCGGTAGGCGGCCCTGAGGTTGCGCGGCTCCATCGTGTGGTAGATGTTCTGCACATCCACCATCAGCGGTGCGTGCAGGTCGACCTTGAGGTCCTTGCCGGCAAGTTTGGCACGTTCAAACTCCTCCGCGAGCATCGGGAGGTCGAACTTGGACGAATTGAATCCGGCGAGGTCGCTGTCGCTGAGCCACTCCGCCACCTCGTCCGCCACCTCATAGAAGGTAGGGCAGTCAGTGAACATGTCGTCCGTCATATGATTGACTTTGGAGGCCTCCGGGTTGATCGGGCGCTGCCTCTGCAGCTCGTAGTCCCAGGGCTTTATCTTCCAGGTCTTTATCCTCTGCTCGCCGCCGGGGAATACCTTGACGAAGCTGAGCTCGATGATGGAGTCGGCAGGTATATTGAGGCCTGTGCTTTCGATGTCGAAGAAGAGCAGAGGCCTGCTTAGATTGAGTTGCATCGCTGTCGTCTGATTATGAAACCATTATAGGCATAAGGATGCCGCAGATCTTCGCGCTCTCCTCTTCCTCCTCGGAAGGTACGATGAGGGCGGCGCGGCGGGAGTCGGCAAACTTCATCACGAGCGTCTCGCAGCTCATATTGCTGAGGATGTCGATGAGGAACGAGGACTTGAAGCCGATGCTGATGCTGTCGCCGTTGTAGTCGCAGTCCAGCTTCTCATATGCGGCAAGAGCGAATCCGAGGTCCTGAGCCGTGATCTCCAGCTGACCCTGCCTGAGGTCGAACTTGATGTGGTTGGAGGCCTTGTTGGCGCAGACGGCCACGCGTCTGACGGTATTGAGCAGCTGGTTGCGGTCGATCCTCAGGATGTTGGAGTTGTTCTGAGGGATGACTCTGCGGTACTCCGGATACTTGCCGACGATGAGCCTGCAGACCATCATCGTCTCACCGAAGCAGAATACCACGTTGCTGGCGTCGAAAGTCACCGTCACGTCTCCGCTCTCCTTGTCGAGGGAGGACTTGAGCACGGCGGCCGGCTTCTTGTGGAGGATGAAGGAAGACTTCTCGGCAACCTTCACCGCCCTGGCGGTATAGCAGATGAGCTTGTGGGAATCGGTGGCCACTAGGGTGACTCCGTCAGTGTCCATATCGAAGAATATGCCGTTCATCGTCGGGCGGATCTCGTCGTCGGCGGTGGCGTAGATGGTGCTGCTGATGCCCTCTGCGAGCACCTGGGCAGGGAACACTGCCGTGGAGGCGTCATCGCCTGCGCCCTTGATGGCAGGGTAGTCGGCTGAAGGGAAGTACGGCAGGGAGGAGTTGCCGTTGCTCCAGACGCACTCGAACGAGCCGTCCGAAGTGGTCTTTATCGTCACAGGCTGGTCCGGGAGAGCCTTGAGAAGGTCGGTCATCTGCCGGGCCGGCACGGCCATACTGCCCTCCGTGACAGAACTCTGCACTTCAACCACCGTCCTCAGTGTGAGCTCCTGATCGGAAGCGGTGATCTCGAGCTTGTCGCCCTTGAGGACGAGGAGAAAGTTCTCGAGGATGGGAAGGGCGGTCTTCGTCGGGATGGCCTTTGACACATCCATAAGACCTTTGAGCAGTCCGGCGCTTGAAATGTTGAATTCCATATCAGTCAATAGTTCGTTTTCACAAAATTAAGAATAATTCCCGAATATTGGCATACAATTTGACTTTTTAGCCCCCGGAAACATTAAAAAGACTTTAGATATGAAGAAAGGTTTTATCATTGTTCTTGCATCCATGGCACTGAGCGGCCTCACCGCTTTAGCCGTCGTCAAGACACAGGCTCCGTCCGGGCAGGCGGCTTCTTCGCAGGTAACAACCACACCGGAGGGGCAACTTGTCAAGACTGTCAATTTGTCACTGTCCGACTACCCTGACTTCACCTACGCCGCGGAGAACGCGGTCGAGGCTGTCGTATATGTGGAAGTTACATCCAAGGCTCCGCAGCAGGAATACATAGATCCGTTCTTCCGCTTCTTCTTCGGCGACGGCTACGGCCAGCAGGGCGGCGGAAGCCGTGAGCGCAAGGGCAGCGGTTCGGGTGTGATCATCCGTCCTGACGGTTACATCGTCACCAACAACCACGTGGTGGCAAATGCCACCGGCGTCTCCGTGACTCTCAACAACAACAAGAAGTATGAAGCCAAGGTAATCGGCACCGATCCTGCCACCGACGTGGCTCTGATCAAGATTGACGAGAAGGATCTCCCGGCCCTGCAGTTCGCCGATTCCGACAAGCTGCGCCTCGGAGAGTGGGTGCTCGCGATCGGTTCTCCTCTCGGAGAGCAGCTGCGCTCCACCATCACTGCCGGTATCGTCAGCGCCAAGGGCCGCTCGATGTCCAGCGGCGGGGAGTTCAAGATCGAGTCGTTCATCCAGACTGATGCTGCCGTCAATCCGGGCAACTCCGGCGGTGCGCTCGTCAACAAGAAGGGAGAGCTGGTAGGTATCAATACGGCAATCGTCTCCACTACAGGCTCCTACACAGGCTATTCATTTGCAGTGCCTTCCAACATCGTGCACAAGGTGGTTGCGGACCTCATCGATTTCGGTACCGTCAAGAGGGCGAAACTCGGAGTTTCAATCACCGCTGTCACCGAAGAAATGATGAAGGAGATGAAACTTTCTTCGCTCAACGGCGTATATATAGCTGAAGTTGTGAAAGGAGGGTCTGCAGACAAGGCAGGCGTGAAGGAAAAGGATGTGATCATCGCCATCGACTCCACCAGGATCACCACTCCGCAGGGACTTCAGGAGAAGGTCAACGCATTCCACCCGGGCGACAAGGCTACCATCAGGCTCGTCCGCTCAGGCAAGACGATTGAGCTTCCTGTGACGTTCCTCGACGATGACAGCCTGGAGAGCGGCGCTCAGAGCTCTGACGGCACGATAGTCTTCTACGGCGCGAGCCTGAGGGCGGCCAGGAAGGGCGTCGAGATCGTCTCAGCGGGCAACGGCAGGATTGCCAAGGCCGGCGGTGAAGACG
>CAVEAQ010000042.1:0-12127 GCA_963613775.1 bacterium
CGAAGGTGGCCCTGCCTATCATTATCCCGTCCACGCCGTAGCGCTCGAAGGCCTGCGCAGCCGACGGCCCGTCGGTGATGTCGCCGTTGCCGATGATGGGGATGTGCATCCGGGGGTTACGCCTGATCTCCCCGATCAGGGTCCAGTCTGCCGCGCCCTTGTACATCTGACAGCGGGTGCGGCCGTGCACGGTGAGCGCGCTGATGCCCACGTCCTGCAGGCGCTCCGCGAGCTCCACTATTATCTTGGAACTGTCGTCCCAGCCCAGGCGGGTCTTGACTGTCACGGGTTTGCCCACCGCCTCGACCACCGCCTTGGTGATGGCGACCATCTTGTCGGGGTAGCGCATCATCCCGGATCCGGCTCCGCGGCCCGCTATCTTGGTGACCGGGCAGCCGAAGTTGATGTCGATGATGTCGGCTCCGTGGCCTCCGGCGATTTCTGCGGCCCTGTCGGCCATCCTGGCCGCCTCGACCATCGACTCGGGTATGTGCCCGTATATCTGGATGCCCACCGGAGCCTCGCAGTCCCAGGTGCGCAGTTTGGCCAGAGCCTTGGAAGCATCGCGGATGAGCCCGTCGGAGGGTATGAACTCGGTATAGACCATATCGGCGCCCTGCTCCCTGCACAGCATTCGGAACGAGGCGTCGGTGATGTCCTCCATCGGAGCCAGCAACAGAGGCTTATCGCCAAGGTCTATATTACCTATCTTCATAATCTGCAAAAATACTATATTTGTTGGAAAGATTGTCTCAATTATGAATACCTACGCCGACAGAATCGGGGCTCTGCGCTCGATGATGCGTTCCAAGGGCTGGGACGCGGTGGTTATCACGGGTTCCGACCCGCATAGCAGCGAATACCCTGCGGAGAGATGGAAGCAGGTGGAGTGGTTGACCGGATTCACCGGCGAAGCCGGGGATGTCGTTGTCACTGAGGACCATGCGGGCCTTTGGACCGACACGCGCTACTTCATCCAGGCACGCATCCAGCTGGAGGGAAGCGGGGCCGTGCTGCACAAGACCAGGGTGCCGGAGCAGGTGCTCATCCCGGAGTGGCTGCAGGAGCAGATCGGCGACGAAGGCATCGTCGCAGTGGACGGGCTCTGCGTGAGCGCCGACTGGGCCGCGAGTCTGCCGGGAACTGTAATCAGCGTGCCGGACCTACTGAGCGTGCTCTGGGAGGGCAGACCTGCCATACCGCAGACGCCGGTGTTCACGGTGCAGCCCGGAGAGACGCGGGAGAGCAAGCTTGACCATCTGAGGACTTATCTGCGCGAGAAGGACTGCCGTGGGATGCTTGTCACAGCCCTTGACGAGATAGCCTGGCTGCTCAATGTGCGGGGCTCTGACATAGAGTACAATCCGCTGGTAATCAGTTATCTGCTCGTCACCGATGAGGAGGCCTTCTGGTATATAGTCAAGGACGAGGTGGAAGACCCGGAGTCGCAGGCCACACTAAGCATCCTCTCCTCTGAAGGAATCCGCATCCTGCCGTACAGCGACATAGAATATCTGGGGCAGGAGTTCGAGGGGCGCCTGCTAGTGGACAGCGCCACCCTCAACTATAACGTCTATTCGAGCATTGTGGCGGCGGGGATAGCGGTGGAGGAGGCCACGAGCCCGATCGGACTATGGAAGGCCGTCAAGAATCCGACCGAGATCGAGGGGATGAAGCGGGCTCACCTCAAGGACGGCGTGGCGATGGAGCGCTTCCTCTACTGGCTGGAGAAGTCGGTGGAGAACGGGCGCGAAATCAGCGAATGGGACGCATCGGTGATGCTGAGCTCGCTGCGCGCCGACATAGAAGAATACAGGGGCGACAGTTTCGAGACCATCTCGGCCTATGGACCCGGGGCTGCGCTCCCACACTACATCACTCCGCGCCGGGACGCCCCCGTCCTGAAGGACAGCGGGCTGTATCTCTGCGACTCGGGCGGGCAATACACACTCGGCACGACCGACATCACCCGCACCGTACCGCTGGGCAGGTGCACGGCTCTCGAGCGAGAAGACTATACCCTTGTGCTCAAGGGACATATCGCCCTGGCGATGGCCGTCTTCCCGGAAGGGACACCGGGATGCCGCCTCGATGCTCTGGCACGGGAGCCGCTCTGGAGGGCGCAGCGCAACTTCGGACACGGCACCGGACACGGAGTCGGATACTTCCTCGGAGTGCATGAGGGCCCGCAGGACGTGAGGCAGAACCTCAACCCGGTGGGTTTCGAGGCCGGGATGATAATCTCCGACGAGCCGGGCATCTACCGCGAGGGGCAGCACGGCGTGCGGCACGAGAACCTGCTGCTCTGCGTGAATGCGGGCAGCAACGAGTTCGGGAGCTGGCTGCGCTTCGAGCCGCTGACCCTCTGCCATTTCGACACCTCGGCAGTGGAGGCCAAGCTGCTGAACGCCGATGAGCTGAAGTGGCTCAACGACTATAACGAGCTGGTCTACAGGACTCTGAGCCCTTATCTACCGACAGAGGTCGCCTCCTGGCTCCGGGAGAAGACATTGGCGATATAATGGCTCACATGCAAGGGTGGCCACGCGTGAAGGTGAATTGCACGAATTTTGCTATTTTTGTGGGTTGTAATTTAAAATCGACAGATTATGGAAAGAGAAGATCCACTTGAGAGACTCGAACGCAAGGAAAGCGAGAGGAAGGCGAACGGCGGCTTGAAGGCCGTGATGTTCGCGATGATTGCCGTAGCGGCAGTGCTCGCCGTCGCTCTGGTCCTGGTATTGTCTTCAAAGAATAAGCTGGTCAGTCAGCTGAATACCGAGAAGGATGACCTGACCGAGCAGATTCAGGCGCTTCAGAGCGACTACGAAGGCCTGTCTTCCGACTATGATTCCATCAATGCGCAGCTAGACTCCTCCCGCGAGGAGATCGCGCAGCTTGTGGAGAGGGTCAAGAAGACCGAAGCCACCAATCGCAAGAAAATCCGCCAATATGAGAAGGAACTCGGTACGCTCCGCACCATTATGCGCAGCTACATAGTCCAGATAGACTCCCTCAACACCCTCAACCACAAGCTCACAGCCGAGGCTGCCAGCGCACGCAAGGAGGCCGCGGCAAGCAAGAAGCTCAACGCCGAGCTCACCCAGCAGGTGGAGGATCTGACCGGACGCGTCACCGCCGGAGCTGTGCTCAAGGCGCGCGGCATCAAGCTGGAGGCCTACAACTCCTCCGAGAAGCTGACCGACAGGAGCGGAAAGGTCAAGAGACTGCTTGTCACCCTCAGTCTGCTCGAGAACGAGCTTACCCCGAGAGGACCGGTACGCGTCTATGTGCGCGTGACCGACCCGGACGGCAAGTTGCTCAGCGACGGACGCGGCGCGACCTTCACACTCGGAGAGGAGACTCTGGAAGCCACTGCTTCGCGCGAAGTTGACTACCAGGGCGCCGAAGTCGAGATGGGAATATACGTCAACAACATCCCCTCATTCAGCAAGGGCGTGTACAGCGTGAATGTATATACCGCCCAGGCCCAGCTCGGCTCCGCCGAACTCCTGCTCCGATAGCGGATGATCTACATCCACGTCCCTTTTTGCAAGAGTTTCTGCACATACTGCGATTTCTACTCGGAGACAGTCTGTGACGGAAAGGGCGGGCGCGTGATGGAGCGCTGGACTGAGGAGCTCATCGCTGAGATTGAGTCCCGCCGCAGCGAGACTGACGCCACACTTGCTCTGAATACCCTCTACATAGGAGGCGGCACCCCGTCGGTGCTGCCTCCTGTGCTGCTCAGGCGCATCGCGGATGCCCTGCCGGGCGGGCCATATGAGGAGTTTACGGTCGAAGTCAACCCTGAAGACATCGTGGAGAAGGGCCCCGACTATGTGCGGGCTCTCCGCTCGATGGGAGCAAACCGCATCAGTATGGGAGTCCAGTCCCTCGACGACGGCATCCTCCGCTGGATGAATCGCCGCCACGACGCCGCAAGGGCCCGGGAGGCGTTCCGACTGCTGCGGGACGGAGGATTTGACAACATAAGCGTGGACCTGATATTCGGATTCCCGATGCTGACAGGGGATATCCTGGTGCAGGCGCTCGACGAGATCATCGCCTGGCACCCGGAACACATCTCCGCCTACCAGCTGAGTGTCGAAGAGGGCAGCACCCTCGCCCGGATGGCTTCAGACGGGCGTTTCAGCGAGGCGCCGGAGAGCCTCTGTGCGGAGCAATACGCAGCTATCTGTCAGATACTTACCGCTGCAGGCTACCATCATTATGAGATCTCCAACTGGGCGCTCCCTTCCCGGGAGGCCCGGCACAATTCAGCCTATTGGACGCGCCGGCCCTATGTCGGCTTCGGACCCGGAGCACATTCGTTCGACGGAGTGCGGCGGCGCGCCAACAGTCAGTCGCTCAGCGGCTGGACCGCCTCATTCGAGACCCTCACCCCGCAGGAGGAGCGCGAAGAGCGGATAATGCTCGGTCTGCGCACCGCGGACGGCATCCCGGAGCCGCTGTGCGATGCGGAAGCTGTGGCGCGGCTCATCGCCGAAGGCGCACTCGTGCGGACGGGCTGCGCCAATATCCGTATCCCCGAGGAGCGATTCTTCGTCTCCGACGGTATTATAAAAGAATTAATTTAATGATTATGAAAAAGATAAAGAATCCGTACCTCGACCTTCGCAACAAGGGGTACAACTGCTTCGCCTGCTCTCCCTGGAACCCGCGCGGCCTCAAGATGCAGTTTTGGGAAGACGGCGATGACATCGTCTCTCTCTGGCACCCGTCACCCGACTACCAGGGCTGGTCAACCACCCTCCACGGCGGTATCCAGGCCACACTGATCGACGAGACTGCCGGCTGGTACATCACCCGCAAGCTGCAGACTGCAGGGGTCACCACCAACCTAAACCTCCGCTACCGCAAGAGCGTCCCGGTCGGGGACGATGTAACTCTCGAGATCCGCGTGCACCTCAAGGAGATGAAGCGCAACCTCGCAGTGATGGAGGGCAGCATCAGCTGCCGGGGCGAGGTCTGCACCACCGCCGAACTGATCTACTACACTGTCCCGCAGGAGAAAGCCCGCGAGGAGTTCTACTTCCGCGGCTGTGAGCTTGAAGAGGAATGAATACGCGGATTGTAATACTCGACTTCGACGGCACACTCTGCGACACCCGCCGCAATATAGTGCTGACCCTGCAGATGACGATGGAGCAGCTGGGCCTGAGCGTCTGCGATGAGGCAAGCTGCGCCGCCACCATCGGACTTACGCTGAAGGACTCCTTCCTCAAGTTGCATCCCGAGCTGAACGGAGAACAGGCCGAGCGCTGCACGAAGGTCTATCGCCTGATTTTCAACGAGAACAAGAAGAAACTCGTCCCGCAGATGTTCCCGCACGTCAGGGAAACCCTCGCCCTGCTGCACTCCCGCGGCATCACTCTCACGATAGCGTCTTCCCGCTCGCATGAGTCGCTCGATGTCTTTGTGGAGGAGCAGAAACTTGACGAATACGTGTCTTATGTGCTTGGCGCAGAGGATACTGTACATTCTAAGCCCGACCCTGAGCCGGTGCTGAAGACCCTCTCCGAGCTGGGCTTCTCCGCCGAAGAGTGCCTTGTGGTCGGGGATATGCCCTACGACATCCTGATGGGCCGCAACGCTCTCGCCAGGACCTGCGGCGTCAGCTACGGCAACTCCTGCCGCGAGGAGCTCCTCGCGAGCGGCGCCGACCTGGTCATCGACGACTTCGGCGAACTTGCCGATGAGAAAAACTGTTCTTATATTCGCGCATCAAAATGACAGGATTATGAAATACATCGTTCGGGCGGTAAAATATTTTATCTATCTGTGGATTATACTGGCGCTGATCATCGCGATACTGATGGTGGCGGGCTTCGTGGAGAAGGACATCTCCAAGGTATTCCAGCACGGCTACGCCTCTCTCTGGCAGATCGCGGCGATGATGGCCGTGTTCGCGGCGATCTACCCGCGCTTCGGCTTCTCCACTCGCACCGCGCACTTCTTCGGCACTCCGGAGGAAGCTGACACGGCTCTCGCCAACGTGATGGAGCTGCACGGCTACAGGCTGGAGAAGGACGAGAACGGGGTGAAGAGCTACATCAGGCGCTCCCCCATCGCCCGTATGGTGAAGATGTGGGAAGACCGTATCACCGTCACCCACACGCTGGCGGGACTGGAGATGGAGGGTCTGACCAAGGATATGGTGAGGATAGTCTCCGGAGTCGAGGCGGCCAGCCGCGGAGAGGACGTCTCCTAGCCGCGGAGAAGGTGCTTGGCCGCAGCGTCGAGAGCCTCGTAGAACTCCTCTCCGAAACGCTCTGAAAGCGGTTTCTTCAGGAACTGATACACCCTTGTGTGCTCTCTGCGACCCTTCTCGAAGGCATCGGCGCAGATCTCCCAGCGGTGCAGGTTGAGAGCCAGTCCTCCGCCGGTAAGTTTCGTCACGCGGATAGGATAGAGCGAGCAGGATACCGGCTTGTGCAGACCCCGCATCTCGATGGAGCAGAGACACTCCCCCTCCGGTCCGAAGTGGCAGTAGGCGCACTCGCAGGAGCCCTCCACGAGCGGAGTCACTATGTCACCGTCGCGGTCGATCTCAAAGAATCCCCTGGACTCCGCGGCCTCCCGGCCCTGAGGCCGCATAAGGTCCTTGAACTCAGGATAATCCCGCTCCACACTGACAGTCTCTTCTTCCTCCATCGGAGCTCCGCTGTCGCCGATGATGCAGCACGCCCCGCGACACTTCCCGTAGTCGCAGGCGAAATATTCCTCCACCACATCCTCCGAGACGAGGATGTCTCCTATCTGGATGATTGTCCCGAATTTACCTTTTCCCATCAGATGATCACATATTCCACGTCCGCACCGTCGCGAAGCAGGGAGAGTATCCTGCGTATGCTGTCGGCAGACACGGCATTGACTGCATCCCTGTAGCCGGTCACCAGATCCTTGCCCTCGCTGAAGCGGATCAGCACCTTGTCCATCAGCTCTCCCGGGTCCTGAAGGGACTCAGAATACTGGTTGAGCAGCACCGCCTTGTAGGCCTTCAGGTCGGCAGCCGGCACCTCGATATCCCCTATGGATGCAAGCACCGGACGTATCGCCTCCAGCATCTTCAGAGGGTCTGCAGGCGACACGGAGAGCGGCAGCCCGCTGCTGCGGCAAGGACGGCAGTTGATATAGAGCGACATCCTCTCCATCGGGAACACCTCCACCTTCTCGCTCACTTCCACGGTGGCGCCGCAGTCCGCAAGCGCGCGGGTGAGCTCCTTGCGGAGCAGTTCAGCGGCCAGTTTGAAGGACATATAGTTCTCTATGTTGTAAGGCACTGCCGCGGACATCCCGACATTGACGCCGATCTCACCGCCGCCCACAAGTCCCGGACCCGACTCAACTGTGTAGGTTACCGAACCGGAAGCGAGACGGCTGCTGATGTGCGGCCGCTGCGCAAACTTCTTCTGCGTGCGGAACCCGACCAGCGTGCGGCAGAGCTCCTTCTTGAGGGCCTCCTCGTCGAGGTCGCCGGTCAGGATGAGCAGGCCGTCGTTGACCTTGGAGAAGAGCGACTCGAAGTATTGCTCGGCACGCTCCGGGAGGTCGTCGCCGAGAGCGGAGATATATTTGCGCTCGGTGTAGAAGTAGTTCGGGCGCATAATGCTGTCCATCAGAGAGTTGACATCTCTTGGAGAGAGCGCCTCCATATCGATGCGCAGAGCTTCGCTCCGCCTGTAGTATTCAAAATCAGCCTTGTTGGGGGTACGCTTGTCGGCGATGGAGAGCAGGGAGCGCATAAGCAGATGCAGCTTGGACTTTGGCGCTATGCCGCTGATGCGCAAGTCGGATATGCCCGCCTGCTCGGTCATCGTGATGCCGTTGGTGCCCAGCATCGCACGGAAATCGCTGCCGCTCAGCCCCGCCACGTCGCTCAGGCGCAGCATATCCCCCACGAAAGCGCCCTCGCCGCTGTGCAGGGACGGCACGGCCGCCACGCCGCCGCGAAGCATCAGCGCGTAGTGAAACTCTCCCTTGACAGCAGTCTTGCGGTAGAGCACACGTATGCCGTTGGAGAATGTCCAGAGCTTCCCGCCGGAGATCGGCTCCGCAGTCTCGCTGCGGAGTTTGACCTTCTTGCGGGGTTCGTAAAGGCTGAGGGTGTCGCCGAAATCCTCCTTGTACACGGATTCGTCAGCTCCGGCTGATGCCCAGGCCCGGTTGAAACTGCCCTGCATAGATTCCCTGTCGATCCCGATGTCCGGAGTGTCATAGCGGAGAGTGAGATTGCGGGTCGAGTCGAGCAGGGCCCCGACATAAGTATTGAAGAGCTCCAGGTCCTTCTCCGGAGGCAGACTGCGGCCGGAGATAACGCTGCCGGCCGAGGCTGCAGGCGCGAGCGAGGCGCCGTAGAGGTAGGAGGATATGCAGCGCTGCACATATTCTCCGTTGGATATCAGTTTCTCACCGGATTCGCGCTTGGCTTCGGAGATCAGTTTGGCCTTGGCATCCTGGTACTCAGCCAGGCCTGCACCGCCCTTGTCCAGCGAGGCAAGCACGGAGGCAAAGCACGAAGTGGCATCGTCCAGCCGGCTGGAGGAAGTGAAGATCGAGAAGGAATAGCGCTCATCCTCAGCGCTCTCGGAGCTATCCTGGTAGCGGAAGCGGAAGTCTGCAAGCGGGATGTCTCCGCTGCGGAAGGTCTTCTCCACCCTGCGGCTCACGATATAGCCGAGGATCTCGGCGTAGGCTCTGGCGACCAGCGGCTGGAGGGTGTTCATCAGCTCCCGCGGGAGCCGTCTGGTGCTGAATATGGCGTGGATGGAGGCTACGTCTGCTGTGGTGTTGAAGGTGGTGCGGAGCACCAGTGAGTCGCGCGGGATCCAGCTGTAGTCAAGCCCGGCGCTGTCCGGGTAGAGCCGCGGCACGGTCATCGAGAGGAGGTCCATCCTCTCCGTGATCTTGGAGGGGTTGATGTCGCCGCTCACGACTATGGCCTGGGGCTGGCGCGAGCGTGCGGCTATGTCCATCAGCATCAGCAGGGTGCTGTCCGCCGTGTTCTGGTCGTGGGTCGGGATGTCCGTAAACGAGAAGAGAGTGGCTCCGGCGCGGCTGGAGATATAGCCCTCGGAGGAATAGGCGGCCCCGTTGTCGGTAAGGAAGCGGTATGGCCTGCGGCTGCCGAAATGCGGCAGGGAGTCGAGCGCGGCACGGTCGGCGACGTCATCGCAAGCCGACTTGCGCACCAGCGCGAAGTCCGCGAACCCCTTCTCCGTGGCGTTGGTCACCAGATAGTAGTCTATCCCGTTCGGAAGCTTCCCGAGGGATATCTCTTTCGGCACGCCAAGGGACGAAAGCGCCTGCGCCTGCATCATTACACACAGGAAGAGCAACGCAAGGCATATCTTGAAACGCCTCTCCATAATAAACGATACGAACATTACAAAAATACGGATTTTTTATTACTTTTGCGTTTGCTCCAGAATAATAGACACAAAACAGCAATATTATCATGAAGAAAATCATCGCATCCATCGCACTCGCACTCATCGCGCTATGCTCAATGAGCGCACAGGATCTCGCACAGATTACTGAGATTTACAACAACGGCGCAGCTGCGCTTTCAGCAGGTGACAAGAGCGGCGCGCTCAAGTCGTTCGAGCAGGCCTATGAGCTCGCCACCGCTCTCGGAGAGGACGGAGCCGAGGTCGCAGCCAACTGCAAGGGTGTGATTCCTGACCTCTATCTCTCTATCGCCAAGGATCTTGCGAAGACTTCCGACTACGACGGAGCCATCGCCGGTCTCAACACTGCAATCGAGGTCGCTCAGAAATATTCAGACGAGGGAGTAGCCGCACAGGCAGCCGAGCTCATCCCGCAGATCACTATGCAGAAGGCCGGGGCCCTGCTCAACTCCAAGAACTACACCGAAGCCGCCGCCGTCTATAAGCAGATTGTCGAAGCCGACGCCACCAACGGCGTAGCAGCCCTCCGTCTCGGAATGGCCCTCAACGGAGCCGGACAGACCGAGGAGGCTAAGGCAGCGTTCGAGCAGGCAGCCGCCAACGGACAGGAGAAGCAGGCCAACAGCCAGCTCTCCAAGATCAACCTCAAGGAGGCCGTCGCCGCCGTCAAGGCCAAGGACTACAGCAAGGCAGTCAGCGCAGCGATGAAGTGCTGCGAGTACGGCGAGAACTCCCAGGCATACCAGATCGCCGGTCAGGCTTCACAGATGGCAGGCAAGTCCAGCGATGCCATCAAGTACTACGAGAAGTATCTCGAGCTCGCACCGACCGCCAAGAACGCCACCCAGATCGCATACATCGTCGGCACTCTCTATCAGGGAGCCAAGAACAACGCCAAGGCCAAGGAATACTACGCCAAGGCAGTCAGCGACCCTAAGTACGGCGCGGAGGCTCAGAAGATGCTCAACGCTCTCAAGTAATGCGGAGCCTCGAACTTCTCGCTCCGGCAAGAAATAAGGAAATCGGCATCGCAGCCATCGACTGCGGTGCCGATGCCGTATATATCGGCGGCCCGGACTTCGGCGCGCGCAAGGCCGCCGGCAACAGCGTGGAGGACATAGCCGAGCTCTGCCGCTATGCCCACACCTTCGGCGCAAGGGTGTTCGTCACCTTCAACACCACCGTCCGCGACGAAGAGCTCGAAGAAGCCCACCGCCAGATGCTCCGCGCGCAGGAGGCCGGAGCGGATGCGTTCATCATCAGGGACACGCGCATCTGCACCTGGGAAGACATCACCGTGCCGCTGCACGCCTCGACCCAGTGCGCGATACGCGACCCGGAGAGGGCGGCACAGTTCGAGGCGGCAGGATGTGCCCGCATCATCCTGGAGAGGGAACTCTCCCTGGCGGAAATCCGCGAAATCTGCAGCAGGGTAAGCTGCGAGGTGGAGTTCTTCGTCCACGGAGCCATCTGCATGTGCTACAGCGGAGTGTGCCGTCTCTCCGAGAAGATAGACGGACGGAGCGCAGACCGGGGAGAGTGCATCCAGGCCTGCCGCTCGCTCTATGACCTCACGGACGAGAGCGGCAAGGTCCTCGTCAGAAGCAAGGCGCTGCTCTCCCTCAAGGACTACCGGCTCAGAGACAGACTTTCGGACCTGGCGGAAGCCGGGGTCAGTTCGTTCAAGATAGAAGGGAGGCTCAAGAACGCCTCCTATGTCAAAAATGTCGTGAGGGAATACGACCTGGTCCTCAACGAGCTGATTTCCAGACATCCGGACCTCTACTGCCGCGCCTCATTCGGACGGATACGCGGAGGGTTCACGCCCGACAGCGACAAGACATTCAACCGCGGCTACACCGGACTCTACATCGACGGCAAGCGGGGGCAGTGGTCCTCGATGGACGCGCCCAAGTCAATGGGTGAGGCGGTGGGCACGGCGAGACGCATCCTCCGCAGCAGAGGCCGTATGGAGATCAGCATCAAACCCTTGAAAGACAGTCTGACTCTGCGCAACGGCGACGGCTTCGCCTTCGTGAGCGGAGACGGGATCACCGGATTCCGAGGCGACGTGTGCGAAGGCCTGCGGATCATCTGCAAGGATGTGCCGGGACTGCGCGAGGGCACAACCCTCTACCGCAATATCAGTGCTGACTTCGAGCGGGAGCTCGAGACGCAGCCGTGCCACAGGGAGATAGATGTCAGGCTCAGTGTGCGCATCCGGGGCAAATTCAGCATAGAACTCCACGCGGAGAGCGAGGACGGGCGCAGCCTCGACTCCAGCTTCAGCGCCGATGTGGAGACCGCGGAGAATCGCGACCGTGCGCTCGCAATGATACGCGAGCAGCTTTCCAAGCGAAGCGGAGTCTATAACTTCAGTGTGAGCGGCATCGAAGCCGGGCCGGCTGTACCTCTGCTCAGCGCATCGGTCATCAACTCGATGCGCCGCCTCACAGCTTCCGATCTCGATGCACTGCCGTGCGGAAGGAGGCCTCTCGCAGCAGGGCACAGGCCCGAAAGTCTCCCGGCAGCTGCCGCCGCAAGGGAAGGAGAACTTATGCGCAGCCGCTACTGCATCCGCTACGAGCTGGGGCTCTGTCCGCGGCTCCAGGGCGCAAAGCCGACAGGGAGACTGTACCTTCTCAACAACGGCCGCCGCTTCGCGCTGGGCTTCGACTGCGCAGCCTGCGAGA
>CAVEAQ010000043.1:0-11213 GCA_963613775.1 bacterium
GGATATTGGTGTCCTTGTCCCAGTAGATTGAGTAGTTGCGTACGCCGCTGTCTGAAAGCAACTTCTTGAGTTCAGGCCAGATGGCGGCGTGCCTGCGCTGGTATTCGTCTTCGAAACCAGGCTTCAGGAACATCTTGAATGCTTCTCTTCTTGCCATTGTTCTGTGTTATTATAATAATTTGTGGTGTCCAAGTTAGTGATTTTTTTTGTACTTTTGGCAAGATGCGGCGACAAAGTTTTTGCCTAATTCCGCTAATAGATTAATAACTAATTAATATCCAGCATGAAAAAGATTGTAATCTCAATCCTCGCGACGCTGACGGCACTTGGTGCCTATGCGACCGACTTCCCGGCAGTCTACACCTACGACACGGCGAAGCAGACCCCCTTCGAGCTCAATGTCCCCGTGCCCGACGGCAACTATGTGGTCACGATGAAGATAGGCAGCCGCAAGAAGGCCGGCAAGACCTTCGTCAAGGTCGAGAGCCGCCGCCTTGCGGTCAACAACCTCTGCACCGCCAAGGGCGAGACTCAGACCGTCAGCTTCGTAGTCAACAAGCGCGACACCAAGATCCGCGAGAACGGCAGCGAGGTGGCCGAGGTGCAGCTCAAGCAGCGCGAGATCGGCAAGCTCAACTGGGATGACTGCATCAATATAGAGGTAGGCGGCGAGGCTCCCGTCGTGGAGTCCATCACTGTCGAGCCTGCAACTGACGTGACTACCGTCTTCCTCTGCGGCGACTCCACTGTAGTCGATCAGGACAGTGAGCCGTGGGCCAGCTGGGGGCAGATGTTCCCTTGGTTCTTCGACACGAAGGTCGCAGTGGCCAACTACGCCGAGAGCGGCGAGAGGGCGGACAGCTTCATCGCTGCCGGCAGGCTGCGCAAGATCCTCTCCCTGCTCCAGCCGGGAGACTATGTCATCGTGGAGTTCGGCCACAATGACCAGAAGATCGACCGTCAGCCGGGCAAGGGCGCATATTACTTCTTCGCCACCCAGCTCAAAACTTTCATCGACGAGGTCCGTCTCAAGGGCGGCGTGCCGGTGCTCGTGACCCCTACCCACAGGCGCAACTTCGACAAGGACGGCAAGGTGGTCGAGACACATCTCAACTACCCTGAGGCGATGAAGTGGGTCGCAGAGCGCGAAGGCACGGACTTTATCGACCTGCACGCGATGTCAGCCAAGTTCTACGAGGCTCTGGGCCCGGATATGTCCAAGAAGGCGTTCGTGCACTACAAGGCGGGCGAGGTGCCGGGAATGGACAGGGATGTCGCCGACAACACCCACTTCAACCCATACGGAGCCTTCGAGCTCGCGAAGTGCGTAGTGGCGGAGATTATGGCTCAAGGCATGCCGCTCTCGGAGCACGTGATCAATTTCAGCGCCTATAGCCCGGCGCAGCCTGATCCGGTGGAGAGTTTCTACTGGTACAACACTCCTCCTAAGTCACGGGCCGAGCAGGTGCTCGAGAAGGACGACAAGGCTTTCAGCGCAGCGCGGCGCTAGCGGATGCTGACGCCCCCGATGATCCCCGACGGGACGAGCGGGGTGTCGGCAGTGACAAGAGGATAGGACGAGACGGTGTAGCACCGCTCGTCCTTTTGCGTTGCGGCGTCGCCGATCATCCTGTTGTAGAGGGAGTTGGTGACTTCGATCTCGAGGGTGTTGCGTCCCTTGCGGAGCAGCTTCGAGATGTCCAGGCTCCAGGGTGAGCACCATACCGTCCCGGCATACCTGCCGTTGACCTTGACGGAGGCAATCCACTGCAGATTGTCGAAGTGCAGGAGGTGTGCCCCGGCGGTCGTACCCTTCCAGACAAAGGTGGTCCTGTAGACTGCGGTGCCGGAATAGTAGCGCACTCCGGGGTCGGTGCTTTCAGTCCAGTCGGTCAGTTCCTTGAGCTTAAGAGCCTTGGTAGGGCCGCCTCTGGACGGGTCGAAGCTGATCTCCCATTTGCCGTCTATCTCCAGCGGCTCGCTCCCGGAGCCGGACGCCAGCGATGCCGGCAGTTCGCGGTCGGTCGCCACGAGGAAGAGGGACCTGTCGGCCTCCAGCGTAAGAGGGAAGCGGGTGCCGTCCTGTGAGAGCAGCCTTGCGCTGCCGTCCAGCGGATCCAGGGCATAGACGCGGGAATACCCGCTTCGCAGCGCAATCTCCTGACTGTTTGCCGCTGCGCTGTGGTTGTAGATAAAATACACGTCGGCGTCGCTCAGCCTCCTGTGGCTGAAACGGATGCAGTCATCAATCCTGCGTGCCGAGCTGAATTTGAGGTCCGGGCCGAACGGCACGTCGACCTCGTCCTCCAGGCTCTTCGCTTCATATATTGGCAGTCCTGCGGACTTCCATTCATCCAGCCTGGCGCGCTCGCGCTCCGTGAGCACCACATTGCGCTGCACGACGAGCATCCCGTAGCTCATCCCCGACGGGAAGCAGAGTCTTCCTCCGCACACGTCGGCCTTCGAGAGAGCATCGCCGTCGGCGCAGTCGAAGTTGTAGCCCTCAGGAATCAGCGGAAGCAGGTGTGCGAGAGTCTTCACCGGAGGATCGTTGCCGATATATACAAGTATGTCCACGACCGGCTCGCCCTTGCGGAGCATCCCGGCGCAGCGGGCCTGATAGTCCCAGAACGGGCGGCTGTAGGGCCAGATGGTATTGTTGCGGTTGAGGCAGTACTGCCTGCCGTTGGCGACATTGCCCGGCACCTCGTCAAGACGCGGCTGGTAGGCCGAGGCGCAGACCACGAACTCGTTGATCTGGCTGGCGTAGGCGAAGTCTGCGAGTTGCTTGAGCTTGGCGGGGGAGTCGCTGAATTTGGCATCGGTGAATGCTTCTCCGGAAGCAATCCGCTTGCCGTAGAGGTGGGCTGCCGAGGCACAGTCGATGATGTCGTAGCTGCCGTGGATGTCCCTTGCCCAGAACTCTCCCTGAGGCTTGGTCACCGCGCTCTTGGCAGAGATGTTGTCCGCTCCCAGGCTCAGCCCGTTGCCCGTGGCCTGGGCCGTGAACTCCACTCCGGCCCTGCGGCAGAGGCTGTCGAGGGTGCCGTAGTACTTGACTGTCACGGCATCGGCTATCGTACGCCTGAGATCGGTGAGGAAACTCTCGGTCCTAGCGGCGCTGCCGACTATCCATCCCCTCATCGCAGGAAGGAAGGGCCGGATGTCGTAGCCGTTGCGCTCCCTGAAGAAGTCTGCGAAGCCGGCTGTCCAGTTCTGCGGCCCCGCCTCGTGACTGTCCATCGTGACCCCCTTGGGCTTGAGGCCTATGCGGGCGAGAGTGTCGATGATGCGGCCGGCGTAGGAGTCCCACTGCAGCCTGGCTGCGCTGGAGGACATCTTGTCGCACTCAAGCCCCATCAGATTCCTGCGGCCGTGCTTGACCGCCCCTCCGGTGCTCTCGGATGCTATGCGCATCACCACCCATTCGCCTTCCGGTGCATCCCACTCGAGAGTGCCGTCCGCGCTCACGGAGGCACTGAGGTCGATGATCCCCGACGGGTCGATGATGCCCCCGGCGTAGTCGGGAGTGTGCCCGACATCGTGGAATTCGGAGAAGCAGTTGGCCTTCTCCTGCCAGCGGTCAGTCCTTGCGCGGGAGGATAGGACGGCAGCCTTGATGCCGCTTGCCCCGCTGATGCGGAAGTGCCCGGCCGTCACCGGCTCGAAGGCTATTGTGCGTTCCGCCAGTCCGGAAGCGCCTCCCGGGGTTGGCAGGGTGCATACCGGCAGATAATTGACGCCGTCCCTGGAATACTCCAGCGTGCCTGTGGGCCCCGGTTCGACGTAGTTCATTCCATAAAATGATTCTGCCGGACCGGCCGGGTACTGCATCGCACCGTTACGGGATTTGCGCGCCTTGGCGGCGGTGTAGGTGATGGAGCGGGCGGTAAGATCTTCGCCGCTTATATTGTATTCCGGTCCCATATCCCTGTCTTCGGTGTAGCCGCTGACAGCAGGGAATGCCAGCACAGCCACATCGCGGAACCAGCCCTTGGCATTGGGGCGGGGGAGAACTGCACTGATGTGCGTGCCGCCCTTCACCAGGGTCTCGGAGGAGCAGAGCCGCTGCATCCCGTCCTTCTCCCTGATCCAGGGGCCTCCGGCCACATAGCCGTTGGAGAGATTGATCTCAAAGCTAAGCCCAAGCCTCTCCGCTTCGGCGGCCGAGAACTTCAGGGCGTCCCACCACTCCGGGCTGAAGGCGTCGAATGCGCCCTCCCCGCTGCCGTGGACCTGATCGTAATAGACGACTCCTCCGACTCCCGCCTGTCTGAAGGCTTCGAGGTCGGCCGTGATGCCCTCGCGGGTGGTCTCCGTCTCGCCGTGGAACCACCAGACCTTGGTGCGGGTGGAGTCTTCGGGACTCCGGAACTCCCGTAGCGCCTGCTGGATCTGGGCTGAGGCGGGAATGTGCAGGACGGCGGCCAGCGCAAGACAGGCCGCTCTCGACAGATGGCTCATTATCTGGATGGTACGAATCCGTTAAGTTTGAATTCCTCCCCGTCCGTGACAAGGCTGTCCCAACTGATGTTGCGGGTGACGAGGTCCTTGGTGTTCTCGATATTGTTGATGAATTTGGTGACTTTGCCGACCTTAATGTCCTCAAGCAGTATGCCCTGCACAGGGTCCCGGCTGTCGCCGCGGATCTCGTAGATGGCGTCGGTCTCCTCGCACCTGGCTCCGCGCAGGGTGATGTTGCGGATGCGGGTGACTGCGGTCTCGAAGGTAGGCACGATGGTGCGCCACTGGTACATCACGTCGGTGTCGATCTCGAATACGCGCTGCATCCTGGTGGCTGAGACGTCCTCGACGGTCACGTTCTCGATGAAGCCGCCGCGGCGGTGGTTGGTCTTGATGTAGAAGAGGCGGTAGACGGCATCGCTGGAGTGGCAGTCGTGCATATAGATGTCCCTGATGCCGCCGGACATCTCGCTGCCGATGCCCAGCAGGCAGTGACCCTGCACGATGTTGCAGTTGCGCACTACGATCTGCTCGGTAGGGGTGGCGAGCCTCCAGGCATCCTGGTTGCGGCCGGCCTTGAGCACCACTGCGTCGTCGCCCTGGTCGAAGGTGCAGTCCTCCACGAGGGCGTGGGCGGTCATCTCGATGTCGATGCCGTCATTGTTGTGGCCGTGGGCATAGACGTCCAGCCCGTGCACCCAGGCATCGCGGCAGAGGTAGAGGTGGATAGTCCAGAACGGGCTCTCGCGTATGCTGAAGTCCTCGAGACGGACATTGGTGCAGCGGTTGAACTGGATCAGGTGCGGGCGCATATGGGCCTCGCCCTCCTCCATCCTGCGGTGCTCGACCGGGATGCCGGTGGCGCACATAGCATAGAGCTGGCGGGTGGCCTGGATGTGGGCGTCCGGACGGCTGAACCAGCCTTTCCAGAACTCCATCTTCGGGGCTATCGTGCCGGGGCCGGCGATGCCGACGTTCTCGCACTCGTAGGCGTAGATGAGAGGGGAGTAGTTCATGCACTCGGTGCCCTCCCAGGAGGTCCTGACTGCCGGAAGGTAGAGCTCCGGGGCGTCTTCGAAGACGAGCTTCGCCCCCTCTCCGAGGTAGAGCAGGCAGTTGCTGCTGAAGTGGATCGGACCGCAGTTCCACTCGCCCGCCGGCACGGTGACCCGGCCGCCTCCCGCCTTGCTGCAGGCCTTCATCGCCTTGGCGAAGGCTTCGGTGGTGGCTTTGACGTTGCCCTGTTTCGCCCCGTACTTCGTGATCGGGAAGTCCTTCTGAGGGAAGTCGAACATCTGCAGCGGCTCGAAGCTGAACGGAGCCTCGGGGGCCGTGACGGTGGTCTGTGCGGAGAGCGGCGTCCCCGCAAGCAGCAGGAGGATCGCCGGGATTATCAGTTTTTTCATTTTATGATTTTCCAGTAGTTTTCTTTGCGCGGGAGGGGTTTCGGGTTGGCGATGGCGGGGTGCCCGAGGGAGAGCGCTCCGATACCCATATATGCTTCAGGTACGCCGAGTTCGGCTTTGAGATCCCTGCCTTCCGGGGTGTCGAACATCTCCCGCTCGCGGTTGATCCAGCAGGAGGCAAGGCCCAGGGAGTGGGCTGCAAGCATCATATTGCCCAGCACGAGCGAGCCGTCCTGGATGGCGTTGGAGTTGTCCTCCGGCCTCGGCACGAATACCAGCACTATGGTCGGGGCTCCGTAGTACGGGTCGCTGTCGGTGCCCATTATCTCCGCGTTCATCTTCCTCAGCCGGGAGAGGATCTGCGGGTTCTGCACCGCCACGATGAGCGGATCCTGCCTGTTGCAGCCGGTCGCGGCGTAGGTGCCGGCTTCGAGCACCGCCTGCAACTGCTCTCCGCTGACCTGCCCGGCTGTGTATCTGCGTATGCTGCGGCGCGTTCTGATCGCTTCAAGTACAATGTTGTCCATAAATTTCAGATTTATATCTATGCTACAAAAATAGCAAGAAAAACGGAGAAAATGATTACCTTTGTCGAATAGACCAAAACCATTCTTTTATAATGAACATATCACTGAAACAGGGTTGCAAATATGCCCTCCTCGTCCCTACCAGCATGGGACTCCGCATCACCCCGGAAAACGGACAGCCGGTACAGAGCAGCGACGTGCTGCACCTCCAGGCCACCAGTGCCGAGACCAATGTCGCCAGCGTCTCATCCTACCTCGGACTTCCGGTCAAGGTGCTCACCGCCTTCGTCAAGGACAGTCCGTTCGCTGCGTTCATCAAGTCCAATCTCCGCGCCCGAGGGATGGATTTCGAGGGACCTGAGGTGCCTCAGGGCGGCCCTTGGGGATACAGACACCAGATCAACATAGCGGACAGCGGCTACGGCTCCAGAGGCCCGCGCGTGTGGAACGACCGCGCCGGCGAGGTGGGACGCACCCTCAATGTCAAGGACTTCGACCTCGACCGCATCTTCGGACAGGAGGGAGTGCAGATCGTGCACCTCTCAGGTCTCATCGCAGCGTTGAGCCCGGACACGAGCAAGTTCTGCCTTGAGATTGCCCGCGCCGCCAAGAAATACGGCACCCGCATCAGCTTCGACCTCAACTACCGCGCCTCCTTCTGGAAGGGCCGCGAGCAGGAGCTCCACGACATCTTCTCTGAGATATGCAGCATCGCCGACATCCTCATCGGCAACGAGGAGGACTTCCAGCTCTGCCTCGGTATCGAGGGACCGGAGGCCGGCGGCAAGGACATCGCAGCCAAGATCGACGGCTTCAAGGAGATGATCAGCCGCGTCAAGAAACAGTACCCTGCCGCACAGGTCTTCGCGACCACCCTGCGCCAGGTCAACAATACCAACAGCCACAACTGGGGCGCGATTATGCTCGAAGGTGACAACTGGCACGTTGTAGAGCCGCGCGAGATCCACGTCCTCGACCGCATCGGCGGCGGTGACGGCTTCGTGGGCGGTCTCCTCTATGCCATCCTCAAGGGCTGGGAGCCTGAGAAGTGGATTCAGTTCGGCTGGGCGAGCGGCGCTCTTGCGACCACCTTCCTCACCGACTACGGCCAGCCTGCAGACGAAGAGCAGGTATGGAGCATCTGGCAGGGCAACGCAAGAGTCAAGAGATAGTCTATGCTTTACTACGCAAGAGGTTCCAAGACCGACAATATCACCCCTGACGAAGTCCGCGCGATATTGAAGGAAGTTTTCGACGGGATGGGCAGGAAGAAGAGAGTCCTTGCCCTCCCGCCTGATTTCACGCGCTTCAACTCCTACGCCGGTCCGATCACGGAGATGGTCTACGATTACTACGGCGACGCGCTCACCGACGTGATGCCGGCGCTCGGCACCCATTCCCCGATGACCCCGGAGCAGATCAAGACCATGTTCGGACACGTCCCGGCCGACCGCTTCCGCGTCCACGACTGGCGCAACGATGTCGTTACCGTGGGACAGGTCCCGGCCGAATATGTCCACAAGGTCTCCGAGGGCAGGCTCAACTACAGCTGGCCCGCGCAGGTCAACAAGCTCCTGCTCGATCCTTCCTTCGACCTCATCCTCTCGATAGGTCAGGTAGTGCCTCACGAGGTGATCGGTATGGCCAACTACACCAAGAATATCTTCGTGGGAGTCGGCGGCTCCGAGGGCATCAACAAGAGCCACTTCATCGGTGCCACCTATGGCCTGGAACGCATTATGGGCAGGGCCAAGTCGCCGGTACGCGACGTGATGGAATACGCCAGGACCCACTTCCTCCAGAACGTGCCGATCGTCTATGTGCTCACCGTCCGCGCCAAGAACGAAGCGACCGGCGAGATGGAGCTCAAGGGCATCTTTATCGGCGATGACTTCGAGTGCTTCCAGAAGGCGTCCGACCTCTCGCTGGAGACCAACTTCATAATGGTGGACCACGAGATCAAAAAGTGCCTTGTCTGGCTCGATCCGGAGGAGTTCAAGAGCACCTGGCTCGGCAACAAGAGCGTATACCGCACCCGTATGGCGCTTGCAGACGGAGCGGAGCTGGTAGTGATGGCTCCGGCGCTCAAGGAGTTCGGCGAAGACAAGATCATCGACGGGCTCATCCGCAAATACGGCTACAAGGGCACGCCTCATACGCTTGAGGCTACGGATAAGAACCAGGAACTCCAGGACAATCTGGGCGCGTCTTCGCACCTCATCCACGGTTCTTCCGAGGGCCGCTTCACCATCACCTATTGCCCGGGGCCGGATATGAGCCGCGAGGAGATAGAGAGCGTGGGATTCAAGTACGGCGATCTCAATGCGATAATGGCCCACTATCATCCCGAGACCCTCAAGGACGGCTGGAACACTATGCCTGACGGCGAGGAGATCTACTACATCTCCAATCCGGCACTCGGTCTCTGGGCATACCCTGACAGATTCAAGGACTAGATGATGAAAATAGTCTGCGACAACAAGATACCATTCCTCCGCGGGGTGCTCGAGCCTTACGCGGAGGTGGTTTATCTCCCGGGCAAGGAAACTACCGCGGAAGTGGTCAGAGATGCCGACGCGCTGATCACCCGCACCCGCACCATCTGCAACGAAGCTCTGCTCAAGGACTCGTCGGTCAAAGTGATAGCGACCGCTACGATAGGCTTCGACCACATCGACACCTCGTGGTGCGAGCGTAACGGAATTATCTGGCGCAACGCACCCGGCTGCAATTCCTGGTCGGTAAAGCAGTATATCAGTTCCGTGCTGGTAAGGCTTGCGGACAGGCACGACCTCAGTCTGGAGGGGATGACTCTCGGAGTGGTAGGAGTCGGCAACGTGGGCTCGAAGGTGGCCCGGGTCGGAAGGGCGCTCGGCATGAAGGTGCTGCTCAACGACCCGCCGCGCGCACGCAAGGAGGGCCCGGAGGGCTACGTCAGCCTCGAGGAGATAGTCGCGAAGAGCGACATCATCACCCTTCACGTGCCTCTCTCCCGCGAGGGGGAGGATGCTACCTGGCATCTCTTCGACAGCGGGCGCATCGCCTCGATGCGTCCGTCCCAGATACTCATCAATTCTTCGCGCGGGCCGGTGGTGGACAACAGGGCTCTCAAGCTGGCTCTGAAGTCCCGCTCCATACTCGCAGGCGTGCTGGACGTGTGGGAGGGGGAGCCGGATCTCGACAGGGAGCTGATTGATCTGCTGGACATCACGACGCCGCATATCGCCGGCTACAGCGCCGACGGCAAGGCCAACGGCACTGCAGCCAGCGTGCGCACCGTGTCGGAAGTCCTCGGGCTACCTCTCACGGACTGGTCTCCGGAGGAGATACCTGCGCCGGCACAGACGCTCGACTTCAGCATCGACGCTGCGTTCAAGAGCCGTCAGGATGTCCTCGGCGAAGCGGTCCTGCACACTTATGACGTACTCTCCGACAGCGACTCCCTGCGGGCCGCGCCGGAGAAGTTTGAGAAATTGCGCGGAGATTACCCTGTGCGCAGGGAACCTTCGGCATTCACTTTGCATCTTGAGGGCGGGACCGCGGACGAGGTCGAGTCCCTCAGGCTTTTAGGATTCAAAATCAAGTAACATATAAAGTATGAAACCAGTTTCTGACATCGGACTTATCGGACTTGCCGTAATGGGCGAGAACCTGGTCCTCAACATGGAGAGCAAGGGCTTCCACGTGAGTGTATTCAACCGCACCGTCGAGAAGGTTGACAAGTTTATGGAAGGCCGCGGCAAGGGCAAAAACATCTACGGCGCCCACAGTCTCGAGGACTTCGTGTCATCCCTCAAGAGCCCGCGCAAGGTCTTCCTGATGGTCAAGGCCGGACAGGCCGTGGATGACTTCATCGAGAAGCTCATCCCCGTGCTCGACAAGGGCGACATCATCATCGACGGCGGCAACACCCATTTCCCTGACACCGCACGCCGCACCGCATATGTCGAGAGCAAGGGCCTCCTCTATGTAGGCACCGGAGTCTCAGGCGGTGAGGAAGGCGCTCTCAAGGGCCCTTCAATGATGCCTGGCGGATCTCCTGCTGCCTGGCCTTATGTGAAGCCTATCTTCCAGGGCATCTGCGCCAAGGTCAGCGATGGCACTCCGTGCTGCGACTGGGTGGGCGAAGGCGGTGCCGGCCACTTTGTGAAGATGGTCCACAACGGCATCGAATACGGTGACATCCAGCTCATCTGCGAGTGCTACCAGATAATGAAGGACATCCTCGGGATGACTAACGAGGAGATGCACGAGACCTTCGCCGAGTGGAACAAGGGCGACCTCGACAGCTACCTCATCGAGATTACCCGCGATATCCTCGCCAAGAAGGACGAGGACGGCAAGTATGTGCTCGACTACATCCTCGACACCGCAGGACAGAAGGGCACCGGCAAGTGGACCGCTATCTCCGCCCTCGATGCGGGAGTGCCTCTCACCCTGATCGGCGAGGCCGTTTTCGCACGCTGCCTCTCAGCCCAGAAAGAGGAGAGAGTGGCCGCCTCCAAGATACTCGAAGGCCCTAAGGCCGTGAAGTTCACCGGTGACCGCAAGGCCTTCCTCGAAGATCTGCGCAAGGCTCTCTTCGCCGCCAAGGTGGTCTCCTACGCCCAGGGCTACACCCTGATGCGCGCCGCCGCCAAGGAGTACGGCTGGAACCTCAACTACGGCGGAATCGCCCTTATGTGGAGGGGCGGCTGCATCATCCGCAGCGTCTTCCTCGGCAAGATCAAGGAAGCCTTCGACAAGAACCCGGACATTGCCAACATCCTGCTCGACCCTTACTTCAGCGGCAAGCTCGCCGAGGCTCAGCAGGGCT
>CAVEAQ010000044.1:0-11130 GCA_963613775.1 bacterium
CGCCCTCCTCAGCGTGAACCGCCTCACCATCGACCAGTTGGCCGCCGACATCCTCACTCTCCTCTTATAGGGGGCTACCGCCCCGAACCCCTGCGGTGCGACCGCGCCGGTCCGCTGATGCGGACTTCTAGGCAAAGCAGCGCCCTCAATCTACATTGCGGCGGACACGGTCGAGGAAGGACTTCATCGCGGCACTGTCGCGGCGGGCGACGATATCCTTCAGGGTACCGAGTTCCGAGACGATCTTGTCGAGCTGCGAGATGGAGTGGGGATTGAAGAGGATTTCCGAGAGCAGGAAGTCATCTTCGCCGAGAAGCCCGCGGGCAATGGCGAGATGCCGCTTGAAGGTTGTCCCCGGCACATCCTGATGTTTCATTATCGCGCCGAACACCAGAGTCGAGGCGAAGGGGATTGTCAGGGAATACGCCACGACCTCGTCGTGCTCGCCGAAGCTGTATTCACGCACATTGAGCCGCAGTGAGCCAAACAGACCGCGGAAGAACTCCAAGCCCGCAGGATCCGAGCCGCGCACCCCGGCGGAGGACGGCTCGTTGATAATGATCGCGTTCTCGCTCTGCAGGTTGCCGAGATTGGCGAAGGTCGGGCCGAACATCGGATGCACGCTCACATAGCGCAGCCCCGTGCTTTCGTAGAAATCCTTGAGTCCCGTCTTGACCGAAGCGATGTCCGAGATGATGCAGGAGGGCCCGATATGCGGGAGCAAAGCCTCGAAAGCCGGGATTGTATGGCTCAGCGTCACACAATTGATCACCAGCTCCGGACAGAAATCCTCAACCTCCTCCATCGTGGTGAAGCGGTAGACATTGTACACGAAGCGCAGTCTCGCACTGTCACTCTCCATCACGGCCACCTCGTGGTCAAAACTCAGCAGGTCGGAGAAGAAACTTCCCATCTTGCCCGCGCCCAGTATAAGGATCCTCATTTCGTCATCAGTTTCATCTGTACGCGCACCGACTCCTCGTGGATGCTCGTCATAATCTTATTGACAAACTCTCCGTCCAGCTCGAGCCTCTCCCCCATCTCGCGACGGCTCTTCAGGATCTCGTCGTAGCGGTTGCTCTGGAGGACAGGCATATTGTGCTCCTTCTTGTAGGTTCCGATCTCGCACGAGATGCCCATACGCTTGGCGAGCAGCTGCAGCAGCTGGGCATCCAGTTCATCGATCTCCTTTCGCAGGACGGATATATTCTCCGTCGTCTGCACGTTGTCTCTGATTACCAACATATTGAGTGTATAGTCTAAAACTTCCGGGGTGAGCTGCTGCGCCGCATCGCTGAGCGCGTGATCCGGGTCGCAGTGACTCTCGATGATAAGACCGTCGAAATTCAGGTCCATCGCCTGCTGCGCGAGCGGAGCGACGAGTTCGCGCCTGCCTCCGATGTGGCTCGGGTCGCAGAAAATCGTCATCTGCGGAAAGCGGCGCCGCAGTTCGATGGGGATGTGCCAGAGCGGAGCGTTGCGGTAGATCTTCTTGTCATACGAGCTGAAACCGCGATGAATCGCGCCGATATTGCGAAGACCGGCATTCCAGAGCCTCTGGATCGCGCCTATCCATAGCTCCAGGTCAGGATTGACAGGATTCTTCACCAGCACAGGCATATCTGTGCCGCGCAGTGCATCGGCGAGAGCCTGCATCGCGAAGGGATTGGTCACCGTGCGGGCTCCGATCCAGAGCACATCCACGCCCGCCTTCAGCGCCTCGAACACATGCTGCGGAGTCGCCACCTCGGTCGCCGTAAGCATCCCGTACTTCTCTTTCGCTTCCCGGAGCCAGGCAAGTCCCGGCACGCCCACACCTTCAAATCCGCCAGGCTTGGTGCGCGGCTTCCAGATGCCTGCCCTGAAGATCTTCACGCCGTTCGCGGCAAGTTTCCCGGCCGTCTCGAGCACCTGCTCACGGCTTTCCGCGCTGCACGGGCCCGCAATGACCACCGGTCTGCGGGGATCCACGCCCTTGAGCTCCAAACTCTTGATTTCCATAACCTTATCCATATATTTTCATGCTCTACAATCTTTGTATTCTCTCCAGTGCCTCCTGCAGTCTTGCTTCCTTGCTGCAAAGCGAGATGCGCATATAGTTCCTCCCGCAGCTTCCGAAGATGAAGCCCGGAGTGAGGAATAGATTAGCTTCGTGCAGCAACTTGTCGCTCAGCAGCTTCGATGCGCAGGACTCATCTCTGTCGGCAGAGCTGCCTGCAGGGACAGTTTCGATGCGCCCCCAGAGGAAGAGCCCGCTCTGCCTGTCGTCAACCCTGCAGCCGGCGGCCTCCAGTATCTCGCGTGCCAGACCGCGGCGCCTGCGATAGACTGCGTTCATCGCCGCGTACTCCTCATCTCCCTGCTTCAGAGCCTCAACTGCAGCTAGCTGCATCGGACGGAACATTCCCGAGTCCATATTGCTCTTCACGCGCAGGATCCACTCGATGAACTGCCGGTTCGAAGCCGCCATCCCTATACGCCAGCCCGGCATATTGAAGGTCTTGCTCAACGAATTGAGCTCTATGCAGACATCCTTTGCACCCTCCACCTCAAGGATGCTCAGAGGGTGTTCGTTCAGAATGAAGCTATAGGGATTGTCGTGACAGATGATGATGCCCCACTTGCGGCCGAAGGCGACCAGGCGCTCGAAAAGTTCGCGCGAAGCCGGGGCTCCGGTAGGCATATTGGGGTAGTTGCACCACATCAGTTTGACTCGGCTCAGATCCGTCGAAGCCTCGATCTTATCAAAATCGGGCTGCCACTGCCTGTCCTCATCGAGTTCATAAGGGATCAGCTTTGCCCCCACAAGTCTGGACACCGAGCTGTATGTCGGATATCCCGGATTGGGTATGAGCACCCCGTCGCCGGGATTGAGGAACGCCATCGAGATATGCATAATGCCCTCTTTGCTGCCCATCAGCGGCAGGATCTCGCAGCCCGGGTCGAGGCTCACGCCATACTTCCGCGCATACCAGTCCGAGAAAGCTTCGCGGAGCTCGGGGATACCGGTATAGGACTGGTAGCCGTGTGCGTCAGGGCGGGCCGCCTGTGCGGCAAGCGTATCCGTAACCCGGAGGGAGGGAGGCAGATCGGGACTTCCTATGCCGAGATTGATCACATCCTCGCCGCGGGCGCGCATAGCCGCGATCTCCTTGTTCTTTACAGAGAAATAGTACTCGCTCACTTCGGAGATCCTCTGTGCAGGTGCAAATGCTTTATTCATGATATTCAGTGATTTTCAGTCAGTGACCGACTGTCTTCCATCCTCGTATTCGCCCAGGATCTTAAGCTTTCCGGTCAGCGGTCTTATGGCATCCACCGCCTGGCGGTAGCGGTGGTAGTCGGAGTAGAGCAGATTGATGTAGAACTGATATTCCCACTCCTTCCCGATGATCGGGACCGACTGTATCATAGTGAGATTCATATCATAGAAAGAGAGTACGGAAAGCACCTTGGACAGGCTCCCCGCCGTGTGCTGGAGAGTGAAGAGCAGGGTGCTCTTGTTGGCCGTACCGTCCGGGCAGAGATCCTTGAGGACCAGGTCCGCCACGCTTTCGTGCGCCAGGATCAGGAAGCGTGTGAAATTACGCTTGTTGGTTTCTATCCCGTCCGCAAGCACGTTCATCCCGAACAGCGCCGCAGCTCCGGCGGGGCAGATGGCCGCGTGGTCGCGCAGTCCGTTTTCGCTTATCCACCTGGCGCTTCCCGCCGTATCGTCCTTCTCCACCAGTTTCACCCCCGGAAGATTCTCCAGATACTCGGCGCACTGTCGAAGTGCCATAGGGTGGGAATTTATCTCACGGATATCGGAGATCTCCACTCCCGGCAGGGCTACCAGGGCGTGCTTGATGCGGAGTTTATACTCTCCCGTGATGACTAGGTTGCGCGACTCTATCAGTCTGTAATTCTGAAGAATACTGCCGGCGATAGTATTCTCGACCGCCATTATTCCGAGTATCGACGGGTCCCGCTCGACCGTATCGGCAAGGTCTGCGAAAGTATCGCAGTCCACGCAGGAGATGTCGCGTCCTGCGAAATAGTCCTGCGCTGCGATGAAGTGGTTGCAGCCGTCGATTCCCTGAATTGCTATCTTGTCCATATATTAAAAAAAAATCCCGCAACGTCGGTTGCGGGAGTATCTTAAGTTTTACGCTTTCTGACTCGTAGGTTCACACAGATTCCCGCTCTTACCTTTTCGCAAAGTAAAAGTAAAAGGAAAACCCGAAGGAATATGTGCAAACGATGTTCATACCTGAATCGAGGACAAAGCTATAGTATTTTAATGTATTTACAAAGAGCTGACGGTGTTTTTTCTCAAAAATCGACCTATCTTCCCATATTGAGGTACATCACATCGCCCTCGCGGAGCACGGTACTGCCGTTCGGGATGATGCTGTCGGTGCCGCGCTTGATAAGCACAACCTGGTTCTTCTCCGTCTCGCTGTATTCCTGGAGGGTCTTGCCGGCCAGGCGGCTGCCCTTGAGCACCTCCTGCTCCACCAGCCGGAAGGAGGTGTCGCTCCGAAACGCCTTGGTGCACATTATCACGCTGTCGCCCTCGTGCAGCACTGTCCCGCCCTTCGGCACCACTGAAGTCCCGTCGGGCTGCAGCAGCATACAGAAGAGCATGTTCTTCGGGAGGCCTATATCCTTGATTGCTCGGTCCTTCCACGGATTGTCAGCCCCGATGACCAGCTTGCTGAAGTGCAGATCCGTCTCTTCGGAGAAGTCGTTGAACGTCTTCATCACATCCGCATCATCGTCAATCTGCCCCAGTCTGCGCGCCACCCGCGGCAGGAAGAAGCCCTGAAGCGAGATGGACAGCAGTACCAGACAGAAGACCACATTGAGTATGTCGTTCTGCAGCGCATCGTTGCCCACTGTCGCGAAGATGGCGAACACGATGGATGCCGCACCCCTCAGGCCGACGAACGAGATGAGCGTCTGCTGCTTGAAGCCGAACTTGCGGAACGGAGTGAGGATGGCTCCGACCGAGAGCGGGCGGGCGACCAGCAGCATAAAGAGGAATATCCCGATGGCCGGGAGTATCACCTTGTGCATCATTGCCGGACGCGCAAGCAGACCGAGCATAAAGAAGATGAGCACCTGCATCAATCCCGTCAGACCGTCAAAAAAACCGATCAGGTTGCGCTTGCCCGGAAACTCCGAATTGCCGAGCAGGATGCCGACCAGATATGCGCTCAGGTAGCCGTTGCCGCCCACCGCCGAAGGCAGGGCGTAGGAGAAGAGCGCTATCGCAAACATAAAGAGCGAGTCAAAGCCGGAGGTGGAGAACTTGATGCGCTTGAACGCAAAGATGCTGACCTGGGCGATCACCAGACCGAGTCCGATGCCGAACGCAACCTGCGCAAAAAACATCCAGGCTACGCTCCCCACGCTGAAGTCCCCCGTCATCATCGAGAGCATTATGATCGTGAGCATATATGAGAACGGGTCATTGGAGCCGCTCTCGATCTCCAGCAGAGGAGCGGAGTTGTTCTTGAGACCCAGCTTGCGCGAACGCAGGATAGAGAAGACCGAAGCCGCATCCGTGGAGCTGACCACCGAGCCCATCAGGAAACTCTCGATCCAGCCCCAGCCCAGGACGAAGTGGCAGAAGAGTCCGGTCAGGCCCGCCGTCAGCACTACTCCGAGACTCGCAAGTATGCCGGCAGGCAGCGCTACGCACTTCGCCGACTCCCACCGCGTGCCGAAGCCGCCGTAGAACATAATGAAGATGAGAGCGACGGTACAGAAGTCCTCTGCGAAGGAATAATCCTCGAACTTGATGGGGATCAGGCCGTTGTTGCCGAACGCAATGCCGAGCAGGATAAATGCAAGCAGGACCGGCATCCCGACTTTGTTGGATGCGTTGTTGAGCAGCACGCAGCAGATGACGACCACCGCAAATAGGCAGAGAAGCAGTGCCATAGATGTCTGGAGTTTAATTGTAAGTTACCGGAAATACTGCAAAATCAGTGCCCCATGGCCTCCTGGAAGGTATTGTCCGTCTGCAGGAAAAGATGGTAGTAGGCATTGTCGCCGAGCTTCGAATACCGGCCCACCAGAGCCCTTACCTGAGTCATTATGTACTGCCGCTCGACCATCCATTCGTCACCCTTCGGGGCGATGCCGTCCTTGCTGCGGGCGAAGTCGAGGAAGCGTCTGTCGGTCACGGCGCGGTCGAGATATTCCAGCAGCTTGCCGTAGTCGTCGATGGCGGAGAGTTCAGCGCTGTGCGCATCGAAGAATGCGGAGGCGAATCTCATCGCGGTGGCCTTGCGGCTGCAGGCTATGTAGAACGCACCTGCGCGGGTAGTGTCGGCCGGCACGAAGACATCCGGAAGAATGCCCCCGTTCTCCACCTTCATGCTGTCGGCGGTGACCATCTCGCCCTCGTCGTAGCGGCGGTAGATCTCGTAGTTGTAGTCTTCACTGTACGGCTTCTGGATGCAGCGGCCGGATGGGGTGTAGAACCTCGCCACGGTGATGCGCATCCCGGATCCGTCGGTGAAGTAGAACGGCTCCTGCACCAGTCCCTTGCCGAAGGAGCGGCGGCCGACTATCGTCGCGCGTCCGTTGTCCTGCAGGGCACCGGCAAGGATCTCGCTCGAGGAGGCGGTGCCTTCGTTGATCAGCACGGAGAGCGCGATGTCCTGCATCGGTCCGCGGCCGTCGGCCTTGAAGTCCTCGCGCTTGCGGTGCACGCCTTCCATATATACTATCCGGGCGTCCTTCGGGAGGAACATATTGGAGAGGCTCAGCGCCTGATCGAGGAATCCGCCGCTGTTGTCCCTGAGATCCAGTATCATCTTCTTCATACCCGAAGAGAGCAGCCGCGCCGAAGCGGAAGCCACCTCCCTGTCGGAAGTGCGGGAGAACTTGGAGAGGCGCAGATATCCCGTGGTGTCGTCCACCATAAACGAAGCGTCCACAGAGTAGGTCGGGATCTTGCCGCGCGTGATCTCAAACGGGATTTCCTCCCGCCCGCGAAGCACGGTCACAGTGACCTTGGTGCCGGCCTTGCCCTTCATCCTGCGCACCATACTGTCCTGAGGGAACTTCACGCCGGCGATGGACGTCGAATCCACCTTGAGCAGACGGTCGCCGGGGCGCAGGCCTATCTTCTCCGACGGGCCGCCGGGGATGACCTCGATGACCACAGCCGTATCATTGGGCACGTTGAACTGTATTCCGATGCCGTCGAAGTTGCCGGCAAGGCTCTCTTCTGTGGACTCGAGGGCCTGCGGGAGCATATACATCGAGTGCGGATCGAGCGCCTGAAGGGCCGCTTCAGCCGCCGCATCCGTCACTTTCTTGTGATCCACAGACTCAACATAGTTCTCATCTATGCACTTGAGTATGAGATTGATCTTCTGCCAGCCGGCGCTCTGCGCGCTGAGCCGGTGCGAAGTCCTGCCCACTACAGCCTGCACTGCAAGCACGCCGAGCACACCTATGATGACGCCCAGCAGGGCGACGGCTACCGATGATGATACTTTCTTCATTGTCAGTCAACTTTTTCGACTTCGATGCCCGCCTTGCGCAGCAGGTCGACTCCGTCGGTGAGGCGGTACTCGTCCCTGTAGACCACGCGCTTGATGCCGGCCTGGATGATGAGCTTGGAGCACTCGATGCACGGGGATGCAGTCACATAGAGGGTCGCGCCGTCGGAGCTGTTGCCCGACTTGGCCACCTTGGATATGGCATTTGCCTCTGCGTGAAGCACATACGGCTTCGTAACGCCGTTTTCGTCTTCGCAGACGTTCTCAAATCCGGAAGGAGTGCCGTTGTAGCCGTCGGAGATGATCATCCTCTCCTTGACGAGCAGGGCACCGACCTGGCGGCGCTTGCAGTAGGAGTTGCCCGCCCAGATGGCAGCCATCGCAATATATTTCTCGTCGAACTTGTTCATTACTTATTTCTCTGATACAGATAGCGTTTGATGCTCTTCTTAGGGGTGCGCTCGAAGTCCTCCGGCATAAACTCGATCTTGCGGATCTGCGCGTAGGACGGCAGCAGTTTGTTGATCTCCGGCAGCCCGTCTGTGAGTCGCTTCTCGAGATCTTCGCCGCTCATTCCGTCCATCTCGGCCTGATGGTAGTCGGGGTAGATCAGCGCCGTAAGGCCCACCTTGTCCTCAACGACCAGGGATTCGACCACATAGGTGACATTGTTGATGACCGCCTCCAGTTCCTCGGGGTAGATGTTCTGCCCGGACGGGCCGAGCACCATGCACTTGGAGCGGCCGCGGAGGTAGATGTAGCCGTCGTTGTCCATCACGCCTATGTCGCCGGTCTTGAACCAGTTGTCATTGGTGAACGCGGCGCGGGTAGCCTCCTTGTTCTTGTAGTACCCAAGGAAGACGTTGCCGCCCCTGATCTGCACTTCGCCCGGCTCCTTGTGGGGGTTCCTGGAGTCGATGCGCACCTCGCAGCCCGGGATAGGCACGCCGCAGGAGCCCTTGCGGGTCTTCCACCACTTGACGTAGGAGATGAGCGGGGCGCACTCGGTCATACCATAGCCCACCGTGAACGGGAAATGTATCTTGCGCAAAAACTTCTCCACCTCGGGGTTGAACGCCGCACCGCCGAGGATGATCTCCTCGAAACGGCCGCCGAACGCATCGATCATCGCGTTGCGTATCTTCTTGAGCACGAGCTGATCCACGATCGGGATGCGCATAAACGCCTTGTTGCGGTCTACGGCCGGCTTGATCATATTCTTGTAGACCTTCTCGATGATCAGCGGCACCGCGATGATGATGTCCGGATGTATCTCCGAGAACGCTTTCATTATCACCTTCGGGCTCGGGGTGCGGGTGAGGAAGTGCACGTGCGCGCCGATGGTCATCTCGTAGAGGAACTCGAACATCATTCCGTACATATGCGCGGACGGCAGCATCGCCACCACCTCGGATTCGCAGTTCATCTGCGGCTCGGCGATCTCGTGGGCGCAGTATATATTGGTCCAGAGCGCCCTGTAGGGGATCATCACGCCCTTGGAGAATCCGGAAGTGCCGGAGGTGTAGTTGATGAGGGCGAGCTCCTCAGGCCGGTCTTCCACATAGCAGACGTCGTCAGGAGTGAAGCCATCAGGATACTGACTGTTGAAGGTGGCGGTAAGGTTGGCCCTGACTTCCACGCAGTTGACATTGCGGGAATAGATGAAGTTGAGGGTATTCATCTGCACGATGACCTCCAGCCCCGGCATCTCCGACTCGGAGAGGCCTTCCCAGATCACCTCGTCCACGAAGAACACCTTGGCCTCGGAATGGTTGACGAGGTAGTGGATGTTCTCGGCCTTGAATTCGTGAAGAATCGGCACCGGCACTGCTCCGTATGTCATTGATGCGAGGAAACATACGCCCCAGTTGGCCTGGTTGCGGGAGCAGAGGGCGACCTTGTCCCCTTTCTTGAGCCCGCACTGCTCGAAGGCTATCTGCAGGTAGCGTATGCGCTCCGCAAGGTCCTTGTAGCGGAGGGTGGTGCCCTGGTAGTTGGACAGCGCGTCGCGCTCCCAGTTCTCCTTGATGCTCTTCTCTATCAGCTTGTTTACAGACTTGAATTCCATATTCTTATCCCTTTTCTGTCCCAGACCGCAAGGCGGCCTGAGCTATAACACACAAAGTGGCAGACATCCCCCGGCAGGACCGAGTCCTGACGTTTCTCCCTGAAGCCCAGGAAGTCGGAGACGTCCTCCCTGCTGCCAATAACGTACCAGCCGAACACCGCTCCCCGGCAGGAGTCGTCCCTTAGGGCGAAAGCATCGCCATAAAGCGCCTGAAGGAAACCGCGGTAGGGGTTGTCTTCCACGCCGCAGTCAGCAAGCGGTCTGGAAGGTCTGAGCAGCACCGCCGTATGTCCTTCGCGGCGGACGAGAGCAATCTCCCGTATGCCGAGCTCCAGCTCCCACTTGAGCGGATCCTTGCCTGACTCGGCCTTGAGAGCAGCGAGCCGCTTGCTGTACTGCGTCATCCTGACTGAAGCGTCGATATATCTCTCGTATGCTTCCCTGAATGTGCCCTCCGGCAGCGGAAGGGAGAGCGCGAAGTCAGTGCTGTCGGGGAGGATCTCACCCAGACGGCTGTCTGCGAGCGGCAGGGATGCGAGGATGTTGACGAAATATGTATCTTCCTGACCCTGAGAGGTCTTGACGATGCGTTCATCACCGTCCGGCAGAACCGCCGTCCAGTCCGCCGCAGCGTGCAGGAAGCGGGCGAGCGTGCGGGGCGGGAAGATATCCCCGAGGAAGCCCTTGGGCATCAGGTGCGAAGATCCGGAGTTGCGGTAGAGGGCGAAATCTTCCCCTTCAGTGAGCGCTGCTGCCTCAGCGAATCCCGGAGCGTCGAAGATGGACCGGCCCTCGGAGATGTGCCGGCTGAGCGCGACCAGCTGGGATTCGGAGGCGGACAGGGCGAGAATGCCCTGCCTGCCGGTCGCGGCGTCAGGCGGGAAGAATCTGCTCTGCACTCCCCTGCGGGCGCCGACTTCCGGCGCTTCGGGCGCACTTCCGGTACCGATGGCAAGTATCGAGACCAGCGAGCCGTTGTAGCTCAGGGAGAGCACGGCGGGCGAATCCCCGAATGCACCCAGGTCCAATCTGCGAAGCGCGTCAGCGGAGTCAAGCGGCTCCAGCGCCCCTTCCACGGTGGAGGAGCAGCACAGCGCCAGCGCGTCCGAAGGCACGGCCGAGAGCAGGTCAGGGAGGTCTTCCCTCTCACGCTGCCCTCCTCCGCCCCCGCAGGAGCAGAGCACGGCGAGAGCCGTCAGGAGCGCTATCAGACACTTTTTGCACATAACTGACAAAGATAAGAATAATTTGAATTATGTTTTTTTCAATAATTCAGTAACTTTGCACGATTTATCGGGGACAGCCCGCCCTGCGGGTTGCAGCATCCCGAACGGTATTGCGGAATTATGCAGGAAATCAGAAATATAGCGATTATCGCCCACGTCGACCACGGCAAGACTACCCTCGTCGACAGAATGATCTATCAGGCCAACCTTGTACGCCAGCCTGAGAACCTCGGGCAGCTGATACTTGACAACAACGACCTTGAGCGGGAGAGAGGCATCACCATCCTCGCCAAGAATGTATCAGTCATCTACAAAGGCGTCAAAATCAACA
>CAVEAQ010000045.1:0-10720 GCA_963613775.1 bacterium
ACTGCGAGAAGATCCGCGACTACGGGATGTATGTGGCCTATTCCAACTGGGCATACCTCAAGAACCGCTCCCCTTACAGGGAGGAATACGCGGACGCCGAGCTGAAGTGGCTGTCGTACTACGCCGGGAAGCGCGAGAGCCGCAGGATTATGGGCGAGTTCGTCCTCACCGAGAACGACCTGAGGAATTTCGTGCTATACGACGACGGCTGCGTGTCCACATCCTGGTACATCGACAACCACGAACCCGACCCGGACAACGCGAGGCGCTACCGCGACCCTTGGCTGAGCTGCGGCCGCCTCTCCCCGCTCGGCTTCTATCCCCTGCCGTTCCGATGCCTGTTCAGCAAGGACATCCGCAACCTCTTCATGGCCGGGCGCGACATCTCCGTGAGCCACGTGGTACTCGGGACAACCAGGGTGATGCGAACCTGCGCGATGATGGGCGAAGTGGTGGGAATGGCCTGCTCGCTCTGCGCCGGCGAGGGGATTGACCCACGGGACATCTACCCGGAGAGATTCGACCGCCTCAAAGAGCTGATGAACCGCGGCACGGGCAACCCGAACCGCCCTTACACACAAATATACACGCTTATCGACACCACTGCCGAGCGCAGTGAAGAATGCTGAGAATTATGAAGAGAACCGCAGAATACCTAATACTGTCCGCGCTGGTGCTGTACTCCTGCGCGGGCGGGCCCGTCACTGCCTATCTAGACCCATCAAGGCCCGTGGAGGAGAGGGTCGAGGATGCGCTCTCCAGGATGACCCGGGAGGAGAAAGTGGCCATACTCCACGCGCAGTCGCGATTCAGCTCCGCAGGAGTGCCGCGTCTGGGAATCCCGGAACTCTGGTGCACCGACGGGCCGCACGGCATCAGGCAGGAGGTCAAGTGGGACAGCTGGACTTCAGCAGGGTGGACCAACGACTCCTGCACCGCCTTTCCTGCACTGACCGCACTCGCGGCCACATTCGACCCTTCACTCGCCCGCGAATACGGGACAGCAATCGGCGAGGAGGCGCGCTACCGTGGCAAGGATGTGCTTCTGGGGCCGGGGTGCAATATCTACCGCACACCGCTGTGCGGCAGGAATTTCGAGTATATGGGAGAAGACCCGATGCTGAGTTCAGCTATGGTCGTCCCTTACATCGAGGGCGTACAGGAGCAGGGGGTCGCCGCCTGCGTCAAACACTTCGCGCTCAACAACCAGGAGCTCCACCGCCACACTACCGATGTACACGTCAGCGACAGGGCTCTCTACGAAATCTATCTGCCCGCATTCCGCGCGGCTGTAGTCGATGCCGGCGCCTGGGCGGTGATGGGCTCCTATAACCTCTACGAGGGCGAGCACTGCTGCCACAACTCGCGGCTGACCGGGATACTCAAGGGCGACTGGGGCTTCGACGGGGTGCTCATCAGCGACTGGGGCGGCGCGCACGACACGGCTCAGGCCATAGAGAACGGACTCGATATGGAGTTCGGCACATACACCGACGGGCTCACCTCCGGCAAGGGCAACGCCTATGACAGGTTCCACCTTGCGCGGCCTTATCTTCGCCGGCTCGAAAGCGGGGAAGCCTCGGAAGCGACACTGGACGACAAGGCGAGGCGTGTGCTCCGCCTGATGATGCGGACTTCCCTGTCAGGGAGCCGCCCTTACGGGCGTTTCACCTGCCCGGAGCACTCCGAGGCGGCCCGCCGTATAGGCTCGGAAAGCATAGTCCTGCTCAAGAACGAAGGCGGGGTGCTGCCGCTTCGCTACAATAAGATACTCGTGGTCGGAGAGAACGCCGTCCGGCAGATGACGCAGGGAGGAGGGAGCTCGTCCCTGAAGACCAAGTATGAGATAAGCCCGCTTGAGGGGCTGCGCGCCGCTCTTCCGGATGCGGAAATCACCTATATCCCGGGCTACTCTTCTTCCGGAGAGGCCGATGTGGAAGCGGCGCTGCTCGCCGCCTCGAAGGCCGACGCGGTCATATTCTTCGGAGGTCTCAATAAAGAGAGGCATCAGGATGCGGAGAGTTACGACCGGGAGGCCTGGACTCTCCCCTATGGTCAGGACTCGCTCATCTTCGCCCTCGCCGAAGTCAACCCGAGACTGGTGGTAGTCAACATCTCCGGCAATGCGGTGGCGATGCCGTGGGCCGAGAAGGTCTCCGCCATAGTGCAGAGCTGGTATCTGGGAAGCGAGTCGGGGAACTGCCTCGCCGATGTGCTCAGCGGAAAGGTGAACCCTTCCGGGAGGCTTCCGTTCACCATCCCGGTACGCTTCGAAGACGGGCCGCTTCGCAGCGCCGCACAATATCCGGGAACTCCGCGCGGAGACGCGTCGGACAAGAACACAATCTGGGACGAGGACTACTCGGAGGACATCTATGTCGGCTACCGCTGGTACGACAAGGCCGGTATCGAGCCGCGCTTCGCCTTCGGGCACGGGCTGAGCTATACCTCTTTCGAATACGGCGAGCCGACTGTCTCCGGCACAAGGGTGTCATTCACTCTAACCAACACCGGCCGGCGTGCAGGTGCGGAGGTCGCCCAGATCTATGTCGGCCTGCCGGGCGAGGACCGTCCGGTGAAGGAACTGAAGGCATTCAGAAAAATCTTCCTCGATGCAGGACAGACAAAAAGAATCAGTATAACTCTCGACAGGAAGAATCTTATGCAATATGACGCGGGCTGGAAACTCCCGCACGGGGAATACCGGCTCTATATCGGGCCGTCTTCCTCGGACATCAGGACCGTAGCAACCATAAAACTGTAATATAATGAAAAAAACAATTCTGCTTCTAAGCGCCATCCTGCTTCTGAGCGCGTGCCAGCGAGATTCGGAAATCTCCGCCGACACGGATGTCAGAGCAGCCATCAAGCTGAGCGTCAGCGAGATACTCTCGTCTTCGGCGAGGGTATCCGTGGAATGTCGCCAGGATGATGTCGTTTCGTGCCTGATCACCCCACCGCAGAAATGGGAGGGAGAGGCGGCCGAGTATCTGTCGATGGACGCTATTGAGAAATGGGACTTCATCTCCGCAAGCGGCAGGGAGTCCTCGCTCGAAGGCCAGCTCTTCAGGGGGCTCAGCTCACGGAGCCGATACTTCATCGGGGCCGTGGGACTCGACGCGCAGGGCAAGGTCATCACCGCACCGGTATTCACCACATTTGAGACCGTAACGATGTCCGTAGCGCTCTCGGCGCAATACACGGGACGCTCGGATGACGGCAGATATGCCTTCGCCGCATCCATCGTCCCGGACAGATCCACCGCAAGATACAAGTACATATTTGACGATGTCCACATCAAGGCCGGCGCGGACGAGATCCGCGAACTGCTCCTCAGTGATGGCGCGGATGTCCATACCGCCGCCGAGGCCGTTGAGCTCTCGCTCGCTTCGGAAAGCAGGAAAGTCGTGGTGGCCGCCCTGCCATACGATATGGACGGCAATCCGGGCGATGTCGCGATGCTGGTTGCAGCCGGAGAGATGACCCTCGTATCCGTGGACTTCGGCACTCCTGTGGAACTCCCTTCAGTCGACAAGGACGAGAAGATATTCGAAGCCGTGGTTGACGCGCCGTCATCCGGCGAATTCACAGTCACCGTAAACGGGGAGCAGTATGGATTCCAGCCATACTCCGGCAACGGAGGCGTGGGCAGTTTCACCGGCAAGGAGGGCATCGCCTACCCTGCGGTGGGTCTGGATGCCGCACAGACGGGTACGCGTCCGCTCAGCTACTCCATCTCCAAGGCCGTGGGCAGGATGCAGAAGATTTCCGAGGGCGGCAGCAGGTTCTGGTGCTCGACCGGAGCGGCGGGCAAGCTCTTCGTTCGCATAGACCTAAGCGGTGAGGACGGAATCCCGCGCTACTACTTCCGTATCCCGGAGCCGGAGAATGTGATTCTCCATGAGTCCTTCGACCTCTTCGCCTACTCGGGCGACTATATGAAACCCGCGAACGGCTGTGCCGTCGCCCTCACCCCAGACATTGCCGACGGCACGGAGCCGGGAGAGATGCAGGCTTGGAATATGACCAACGCCCAGGGGGCCAACAAGAACGAGGTAGGCTACCAGAAAACCTGGTATGACTATCCGACGCAGGTGTCGGGCAAGGTTCTGGCTTCCGCTAGCTACATACGCAACCGCGATTTGAGCGGCTGGAAGATTCTCAACTGCGGGGAGAAGGTGGGCGCAATCCAGCTCTCCGTCAGCGGCACCAACACCTACGGCGTGCTTGAAACCCCGGCGCTCACCGCACTCGAAGGCACTTCCGAAGTAACGCTGGAGATCGACATCGCGCGCTTCTCCACCTCCTCCAAGAACAAGATTGCCATCCGCATCGGCGGCGAGGGGACATTCCTCTCCGGAGAGGTGCGGGTTGACGGCCAGGTCAGCAAAACTCTTGAAGTGTCCGGAAGCGAATACCAGTTCGGCTACGAAGCTGACGTCTGCCCTCCGTCCAAGAGCAACGGCGCTCTCGACAAGCCTGTCTCCCATTTCAAGTTCAGAATCGGCAATGCCGGTCCTCAGACCACGGTCATCGTGGACACATCCGTGGGAGCCAATGCCAAGCGGGACAACGCCGGCGCTTCGAGATGTTTCGTGTTTGACTTGAAAATCAGCAGATAAATACTATGAAAAAGATTATATCAATACTTCTGGCAAGCTTTCTTGCCACCGCTCTCGCCTCCGCACAACCCCTGCGCTCCGGCACGGTCAAGGACACGGACGGCATTCCGGTCCCGGGAGCGTCAGTGATGATTGAGGGCACTACCGCCGGCACGATGACGGATATGGACGGCAGGTGGTCTCTCAAGGCAGCCGAAGGGCAGACACTCGTCGCCTCCTGCCTCGGATACGCTGATGCCCGCCAAAAGGTCGGCAACGCCCAGATCATCGACTTTGTCCTCGAAGTTGACGCGACATTCCTCGACGAGGTGGTCGTGGTCGGCTACGATGTACAGAAAAAGGTCAACCTCACCGGAGCCGTCTCTTCGCTGCCCGTCGATATGATTGAGACCCGTCCGGTCGCCAATGTCGCCAACGCCCTCCAGGGCCTTGCGGCCGGAGTGACGGTGACGAGCCAGTCCGGCAACCCGGGCGCATCGGGCAGTACCGTGAGAATCAGGGGAATAGGTACGTTCGGAGGATCGAGCGCATCGCCTCTGGTGCTGATTGACGGAGTGCAGGGCAGCATCGACGATGTGGACCCGTCGCAGATTGACAAGATGTCCGTGCTCAAGGATGCCGCGTCGTCGTCCATCTACGGTTCGCGCGCGGCCAACGGAGTTATCCTCATCACTACCAAGCGCGCCCCGAAGGACCGCTTCTCGCTCACCTACAGGGGATACACCGGATGGTCCTCCCCGACCGACCTGCCGCAGCTTGTGGGGGCCGAGGACTATATGCGGCTGAGCCGCGAGGCTTCCCTCAACGACGGAGACACCCCGCTGTACTCTGAGGAGTATATCGAGAGATATATGGCGAATCACCGCATCGACCCGGATTCCTATCCGATTACCGACTGGCAGCGCAAGGTGCTCAACGGCTCGGGATTCACCCACAACCACTCGCTCTCGTTCAACGCCGCCTCCGGCAGGATCCGCAACAGCGCATCCTTCGGCTATCTCAGCCAGGACGGCATCATCAGGCGTCAGTCCTACAGCCGCTTCGTCTATCGCGACAATATGACCGTTGATGTGCGTGACAACCTCTCTGTGAAGTTCGACATCGCCGGCAACTTCGGGAGGCGCAAGGCCGTTCCGCTCGCCTCCAGTCTCTTCAATATGATGAACACCCGCGACCCGCTCATCCTCACCCAGTGGTCCAGCGGGGACTACGCACCGATGACCGGCGGCTCGACCAACATCCTTCCGGTCACCGACGGGGAGGGCGGTCAGAAGCGTGTGGACAACCTGCGTCTCAACGCGGCGGCCAGCGTGAACTGGTCTCCGTGGAAGTGGCTCACCCTGGAGGGCAAGGTCGCCCCGAGATTCGTCGCATCGCACACTCACCTCTTCGAAGACGTAATCCACTATGCAGCCGACGCCTACGGGACCGAATCGCTCGTGACGAGCCGCCTCTACAACGAGCTCACCGAGTCGCAGACCCAGAACTTCTATATGACATATCAGGCCACGGCGACGCTCCACAGGAAGTTCGCCGACAGGCACGACGTCAAGCTCCTTCTCGGAGCCTCGCGCGAGACTATGGGCCAGAGATACTATTCCGCGTCCAGGCAGAGCCTCCCGTACCCGGACTATCCGGTGCTCAACGTGGGGGCCGAGGACGAGACGATGAGCAACGCCGGCACGCGCAGCGAATGGGTGCTCCAGTCATACTTCGGCAGGCTCAACTACAACTACCGCGACCGCTACCTCGTGGAGGGAAACATCCGCTTCGACGGCTCTTCGCGCTTCGCAAGAGGTCACCGCTGGGGTATCTTCCCGTCAGTGTCGCTAGGGTGGAGAATCACCTCCGAAGAATGGATGAGCAGTGTCAGCAACACTCTCACGGAGCTGAAGCTCCGCGGCTCCTACGGGCAGCTGGGCAACCAGAACATCAGCTCTTCCAACTACCCGTTCGCTGAGCAGCTGGCGATGGATGTGTATTCCGTCAACGACGTACTCGTCCCTATCGCCTACCGCAACTCCCTCGCCAACGAGGATATCACCTGGGAGACCTCGGAGATGTATGACATCGGCCTTGACGCCTCGCTCTGGAACAAGCTCAGCCTCACCGCAGACTTCTATGTCAAGGACACCCACGGAATCCTGATGACGCTCAACATACCCCTCTCGACCGGCCTTTCCGCCCCATATCAGAATGCGGGTGAAGTGCGCAATGTGGGATGGGAACTGGCAGTCGGCTACCACGACACGCTGGGGGACTTCCGTTTCGGGATTGACGCCAACATCTCCGATGTGGTCAACACCATCACGGATATGAACGGTCAGTACGAGAGCCACAGCGGCGGCATCATCCGCAATCAGGAGGGCTCTTCGGTCAACTCCCTCTACGGTCTCGAGTGCATCGGAATGGCTCGCACACAGGCGCAGGCCGACTGGGTAAATATGAACCTGAGACAGTACGGCACCGACATCAAGCCCGGCGACCTTATCTACGCCGACACGAACGGGGACGGTGTCGTGACCGATGCCGACAAGACGATAATCGGCAGCGCCATCCCGCGCTACACCTACGGCGCCACCCTCTCCCTGGGCTGGAAGGGTCTCAACTTCAGCGCTTTCCTGCAGGGCGTGGGTAAGGTGGACTCCTACCTAAGCTCCTACTACGTACAGCCTTGCATCAACGGCGGCACCTTCCGCAGGGAGCACCTCGACCGCTGGACCGCAGAGACTCCTGACGGTTTCTACCCGAGGATGTCCTACAAGAGTGAGCACAACCGCAAGATCTCCTCGTTCTGGATGAGGAGCGCGGCCTACCTCCGCCTGAAGAACCTCAGTCTGAGCTGGACACTTCCGCAGAAGTGGCTGGGGAGCGCAGTGAAGGGCGCCACGCTTTTCGCCACCGCAGAGAACCTGCTGACATTCACCGATTTCTATCAGGGCTACGACCCCGAGGTGGGCTACGACCCCAACGGCTCCAACGGAGTCTCTCTCGGCGCGGTCGCGGACAACTACCCGCAGGTCAAGACCTACACCCTCGGCGTTGAACTCAAATTCTAAGGCATTATGAAAAAGACAATACTGGCTCTTCTTGCACTCGCATCCCTGTTGGGATGCAGTCTGGACAAGTCTCCGCTCAACGGACCTTCCACCATCGACTTCCCGTCCTCGGAGGAAGAGGCGCTCGCCGGCACATACGCGGCCTACCGTGCCGTGGCCACCAACTACGGCCATCTCACCGCCGGCTGGTGGCGGACAATCGACTGCATAACGGACATAGGGACTGGACGAATCTCAAGCTCCGCCCGCAGGCAGCTGACCACCTCCACCATCTCCACCGAGAACTCCTGGATAGTGCAGTTCTACAAGCGCTCCTACATCGCTGTCGGTCGCGCCAACTTCGTGCTGGACGGCCTCGACAATCTCTCGGGCAAAGTGCCGGAGGAGACCCTCAGGGAACTCAAGGCGGAGCTGTTGTGCATACGCGCTTTCTGCTACGACCAGCTCGTCCAGTACTACGGAGGAGTCCCTTACATCGACCACGGGCTCTCGCTCAAGGATATGTCCTACCCGCGTATGGACAGGGATAAGCTCATCGCGCAGATACTCTCCGAGCTCGACGACTCCCTGCTGGAGGCACTTCCGGAGCGGCGGACCGACTCCGAGGGCACTGCACGCTTCAGCCGCACGGCCGCCTATATGCTCAAGGCGCGGATCTATCTCAACTACGCCACAGCCGACAACGGCTACTGGTCCAAGGCCGCCGAGTACGCCGACAAGGCTATCGCGCTTGCCGAGGCCAACGGACACAAGCTCGCCGAATACGACCTCACCCGCTACGCCACAGCCGCCGACGGAGAGCCAGTCTGCAGTCTCTTCTCCTACGCGGGGCAGTATGACGACGAGTGGATCTGGTCTCACCAGTACAACGAGCTCACGACTGACCTTCTGACCATCAATGTATATTACACTGCTCCGCGAACTCTCAACGGAGCCTCGTGGATGGGCCCGTCGCAGGCCTTCATCGACGCTATCCAATGCACCGACGGCCTCCCGATCACCGAGTCCCCGCTCTATGACTGGCAGAACCCCTGGAAGAACCGCGACCCGCGGCTTGACCTCTTCTGCGTAAGGGATGATTCGAGGACTATGGGGGTCGAGTACTCCCTCGACATCACCAAGGAGAAGGTGACGGACTACGTGTCCGGGACCGCCATCACCAACTCCAACGTGGTCGGCAACAAGAGCGAGTACGGACCGAACGGCTCGATGGGGCCCGGCGGATACCTCTGGAGAAAGGGCTACGACCAGGCGTTCTACGGAGCGATTACGGGAGGCTCGCGCGAGCAGACCAAGGACGCGATTAACAACGGCGTCTTCCGCCTGAGTGAACTCTATCTCATCGCCGCAGAAGCGAAGATTGAGCTCGGGGAGGATTTGGACCTCGCCCGTGAATACATCAGCCGTATTCGCCGTCGCGCCGGGATGCCGGATGTGAGCGCCACCTCGCAGAGCGGGCTGCGCACAGCCCTGCGCTACGAAAGGATGGTCGAACTCTGCAACGAAGGCTTCCGCTGGTACGACCTGCGCCGCTGGGGTATCGCCGAGAAAGCGATGAACCGGGACGTGATGGCTCCGGGGCAATCCTCGGCAGCGGCTCCGAGAAATTTCATCTCCAACGCCAGGCCGACGATAGACGAGGACTGCATCGTGAGCTACGACGGCACGACCTGGAACGGCGCCAAGAGCAACCTCCGCAAGTTCAGCACCTATGTATTCAAGGTCGGGAAAGACGAACTTTGGCCGATTCCGAAGTCCGAACTCGACGCCAACGGTGCGATGAGCCCTGCAGACCAGAACCCGGGATATTAAGTCAAATCAATTAAAATTCAAAGAATATGAAAACAGAGAAAAAGACCAAGGTTTACGAGCGGCCGAGCGCGGTATGCGTAGCGCTTGAGCGCGAATACTGCATCGCGGGCAGCAAGGTAGACAGCAGCCAATTTGATGACTTTGACGAAAGCGACTATAATTTTGGATTATGAAACGTCTTGCATTATTGCTGCTGTCAATACTCCCTCTGTCTCTCTCCTGCGGGAAGGACACGGAGATGCTTGACCTAAGCGGAATCGAGGATCCGGTGACGGGGCGCATCGTCTGGTCTGACGGCTCGCCGGCTGCGGGCATTCAGGTCAGCGACGGCTTCTCCATCGTCCGGACAGGTGCGGACGGCAGCTATTCCATCGGGAAGAGGAACGTATATGCCCAGTGGGTATATTACAGCATACCCGCCGATGCTGCTGTCAGGACAGGCGACAACGGCCTGCCTTGCTTCTACAGCAGGTTAGAGAACGGTCGGACGGTCTATGACTTCACCCTCGAGAAAGCTGCGGTCGAGAAGGAGTTTCGCCTGCTTGCCATCGGCGACCCGCAGGTAAGGGCCTCCAACAACGGGATCGCACGCTTCAACTCCGAGACTGCTCCCGACATCCGGGACTATGTAAAGTCAAAGGCCGGGGATATGCCTACCTATGCCGTGGCTCTGGGAGACCTTGTCCACAACGAGTGGAATCTCTATCCGGAGGTCACGGAGATGCTCTCAGAGAAGAACCTGAGCGTGCCGTGCTTCCAGGTGATAGGCAACCACGACCACGAGTTCCTCTCCTCCGACCCTCTTCCGGATCTGAGGGCGCAGAGGAAATACGAGGCTGCGATGGGGCCGGTAAACTACTCGTTCGACCGCGGAACCGTACACATTCTCGTATTGGACAACATAGTCCATCAGGGCAAGAACGAGACCTCCTGCACTGAGGAGCTCTGCGACAGGGTGATGGAATGGGCAAGGACCGACCTCGCCTCCGTCTCCAAGGACAAGAGCGTAGTGGTCTTTATGCACGCAGGGCTCGAATACGGCAGTGCCGCCGAGCTCTACGAACTGCTCGCCACATTCAAGGAGGCGAGAATCATTGCGGGGCACAGCCACTACATCCACTACGCCATCGAGAGCGTGGGCGGCAAGACCATCCATATGGATGATGTGGGCACAGCCAACGGAGTGGACTGGGCGGCCACCGTCTGCGGCGGAGGAGAGCCGATGGG
>CAVEAQ010000046.1:0-10709 GCA_963613775.1 bacterium
CCAGTTGGAGTTGTACATATTGTCGCCCATCAGGTCATAGACCTCCTGGGTGGAAGCGTTCTGTGCACCTCTCTCGCCCGGAGCCGCGAAGGCCATAAGGGCAAGCTTGTGCTCGTCGGAGAACTTCTTGCTCACGCCGGCGTAGGCGGAGACGGCACGGTAATACACGCCCTCAACCCAGTCGTTGCCGCCCAGACGGGTGGAGACGTTGAAGGCATAGGACCAGCCGTTGTCCAGCTCGCCTGAAGCGTAGCTGGCCATCAGGCGAAGCCTGTAGAGCGCGGAGTTGGAGAGGACGGAGAACCTCCATCCGGTACGCACCGCAGAAGGCACTGCGGCGATGTTGGTGAGTCCGTTGTATCGGCCGTTGCCGAAGTCGGAGCCCTGAAGTCCGACGGTGGAATCCTTGGAGCGCATCGCCTCGTTGAGGCCTGTCCAGAGGGAATATGGAGAGTATCCGGTGAGAGCGTCGTTGAGAGGCACGCCGGCGAGATAGACATCCTGCGACTCTGAGTTATAGCCCCTGTTCTTGAAGCGGACGGCGCTGAATCCGTAGCCGGCCACGCTGGTATAGACATCGTTGGAGCCGAAGAGTATGGTCGGAGCGTCGGAGTATCCGCTGTCGTCGAGGTCGAACTCGGCGAAGTTGGACGCGTCGGCGTCCTCCCCGCGAGTGATGCGGGACAGGGTGACGAACATCAGGTCACGCACCTTACCCTCCTCCACGGTCACATTGACCCGGGTCGGAAGGAAGTCTGCGGCGCTGACCTTGAGAGAATAGTTGCCGTCCTGGAGAGAGTCGAAGAGGAAGAGTCCGTCAGAGCCGGTGGTGAGGCTGCGCGTGTAGCCGTCAGAGCCTAGGATTTCGACCTGGGCGCCAGACACCGGGATGCGGTCGCCGCGGCTGACTACGGCAGCCTTGATCCCGCCGCCGAGGCTCTGGGCGGATGCCCCGAGCGAGAGCAGCAGGGAGAGTATCAATAAGCCTGTCTTTTTCATCATTTACCTATTACTATGTAAGTTGGATAGTGGTCTGAGTAGCCTCCGATGAAGGCGCCGTTGGAGAATGTGCGAAACGGAGTGTCTTTATACTGCCCGCTCTGCTGGGTCATGAACGGCTTCTTGAACACTCGCCCGTAGTAGCCTTTGCGGTGGATCTTGCGGATCTGCAGTCCGCCGTCCGGAGCCGCAGCGAGGTTGTAGTTGGCGAGGATGATGTCGTAGATGTTCCAGGTGCCCTGATATGCGAGCGAGCCGTAGCCGTCGGCGAGCATACGGGTGAACGGGGAGAAGAAGTCTCCCTGCTTCACGTCCTTGACATCGCCCTTGCCGTGCAGCCACTTGGCGATGCTGTCATCGGTAGGATTGTCGTTCATATCGCCCATCACCACGACCTTGATGCCAGGGTACTTCTGCTGCATCATCTGCGAATGATTGTAGATGATCTCGGCGCCCAGCGACCTGAGGTCGCCGCCCTTGCCGCCCACGCGGGACGGGAGGTGGGCCACATATATCGCGAACTGTTCACCCTCGATCGTGCCGTGTACCATCAGGATGTCGCGGGTGCGGAAGGCTTCCTGCTCTTCTCTGCTGACCGTCAGCGGGACCTTCGTACCCTCGAAGGAGAACGGGATGGACTCGCTGTCGAGGTAGGTGAACTGGTCCGGACGGTAGAGCAGCGCGACATCGATGCCTCGGCGGTCAGGGCTGTCGTAGTGTACGATCTGGTAGTCGGCGGAGGCTATGTCAGCCGCGGAGACGAGATCCTCGAGCACGAGGCGGTTTTCTATCTCACTGAGGCCCAGCAAGGTATGGAAGACTCCGTTGTCGTCCTTCATCGCCTTGATGACGCGCGCGATGTTGGCGATCTTCTTGTCGTACTTGGCCTGCGTCCACTTGTAGCTGCCGTCGGGCAGGAAGTCGTTGTCGTTCTTGATCGGGTCGTCGTAGATGTCGAAGAGGTTCTCGACATTGTAGAATCCAACGACGTAGTTGTGCTTCTGCGCGCAGGCGCTCAGGCTCACGAGAAGCAGGGCGAATATGTAGAATATCCTTTTCATTGTCAACTAGTTGCTTTTCCACCAGCTATCGGCGGAGGCCTCGACCGCTGCGGCCTTGCTCTCGCCTATCCTGCCGGGAAGATTATGGAAGAAGTCCACTCCGCCGAGCTGCTTCTCGAGGGCGTCGATGCTCATCATCTGGGTGGACATTATCGCATCGTCAGAGTAGTACTGGTGCTTGAAGTAGAAGGCTATGCCGATATAGCCGCCGGTGCTGCTGCCTATGCTGCCGCCCTTCTTGTAGCCCAGCAGAGCCTTGAAATAGCCTGTAGGGACGGTGACCTTGGCTCCCAGGTTGTCGTAAGCGTACTCGGTGGAGGACTTGTAGTCGGCGCCGGTCACCACATAGAGGGTATCCATCTGATAGCACCAGTTGCGGACCTTGCCCTCCAGAGTCGCCCACGCCTTCTCATTGAGCTCTCCGCGCTGCGGAGTCATATTGGTGAAGTAGAAGGTCGAGACGTTGGCGGCCAGCCTGTCGGCGGACGGCAGCTGGTGGCCGCGCTGGTAGCCGATCGAGAAGCCGCTGTAGAGGCAAGGCTGGTCCGAAGTGGCCATATTGGGGTCGTAACCCCATTCATTGGTACGCCCGCCGGAGCCGATGAGGCCCTTGTTGAGCGGGTAAGCCACACAGAACGAGAGCTTTGCATCCTTGTCGTAGAAGTAGGAGTAGTTGCGCACCTTCTTGCCGGAGATGGTCATATCGTGGCTGTAGAAGCTCAGGGACGCGTCACTGACCGCAGGGAGTTCCAGCCACCCGGCGTCAGCCGAAGGCTGCGGGGTCGGCTCGGGGCTGCCGCCCTTGCCGCTCTGCGAGACGCTGACCTCAGACTCCCTGCCGGAGCAGCTGAGGGTCAGGGTGCAGCTGCGGGCGTCATCAGCGGAATTCGCATCCCAGGAGAGGACTATGCCGGAGGCGTTGCCGCTGCCGGAAGCCTTATCCACACTTGCCCACGCCTGCTGCGAGTCCCCGAAGTCTAGCTTCAGAGTCCAGGAGGAGAAGGCCGTAACCTTGATGAACTGCTGGCCGGAGGCCGTGCCGAGAGAAGTGTTCGGTACAGCCAGCAGCACCTCCCCCTGCTCCGCAGCCCCCTGCGTACCTCCGCAGGAGACTATGGATGTCAGGAGCAGCAGTGCTGCCGCACCTATGGGCAGACAGGATTTACTCAGCCGCAAGGTAAACTACTTTTGAGATCTGGACAAATCCGTTCTTGGATGCCGATGAAGCTTTGCAGTCAAATACCAGCTCGTAGTAGAGTCCGGCAGCCTGCTTGTCTGCATCGATTGCAAACTCAATGACGCCGGCCTTAGGATCGGAAGCTACCTTAGAGAGCACTTTTGCAGTCTTGGCGGCATCGCTATAGACATTGAGAGTCAGGGAGTTCATCGAAGATGCGTCGTAGGAGTCGGCTGTGAGCTGCAACTTTGCCACCTTGGCGGCAATCGGAGTCTGGGTGAAGATGCTGGCGACAGACGCATCATTCTTGCGTCCGCACTTGATGTATGTCCAGTCTTTCCACTGATAATTGTTGAAATTGGCTATGGTGAATTCATTTGAGCCAATCTTGGCTGTCCAGGTGGACACATAGTCATTGGCCTTGTTGGCAGACTGATTCTCGTCCGGGAAGCTGAGCACTACTGAACCTGCAGGATAGGTCTCGCCGGCACCTGCCGTATGGGACTTGTAGATGGCAGGAGGAGTGCCGCCGGCCTGCGCCGTGCCGTTGTACTCTGCACGGAGGGTCCAGATGGTCACCACATCGGTCACCTTGAGGCCGAGAGAGGAGAATGACTTGTCGTTCTCGCCACCGGCCCAGGCCTTGACTATGCCGTAGACATAGACGCTGCCGCTCTCGTCTTCGATGGTAAGGTTGCCATAGTCGGCCTTCGCTATGCTCTTGATGGTGCCTGTCAGTTCGTACCAGTCGGTGGTGTTGACGGACTTCGCAAGGAACTCCTTAATGGACACCTTGGTCGCCGAGCTCGGTTCCTTGACGGTCTCGCCGCCTTCTCCGCCGTCGCCACCGTCGCCGCTGCCGCTTTTGCCGTTGATGCTGACTATCTGGCCGCCCTGGTTGAGCTCAGGGGTGCTGTCGCCGTAGTTGATGAGCTTGCCCTTGACCACCACCTCGTCGCCGACCTTGATCTGGTCTGAAGAGGTGAACTTGGCACCGTCGAGATAGTATGCGCGGAATACATAGAACTGCTCCTCGGCAGTGGTGCCGTTGTCAGAGATGTAGAATGTCGCGTTGCCGAAAGAGGTGCTGAGGTCGGAGATTGAGGAAATCTTGCCCTTGACATAAAAATCATCGGAACTTGCAGTAGAGCCTACTTCCGCACATTTGGCATTGGCTGCCGTGGCGTTGAAAGGATCCTCGAGTGTGCCGCTGCCCCTGGCCTCGCCCTTAGGGGTATCGACAGCCTCGTACTCGACGATGGTACCGTTGGCAAGCTGGTCCTGATCTTTGCTCGCATAGTGGCTGTACTTGCCCTTGATGGTGATCTTGTCGCCGTTCTTGAGAGGGAACTCGTCCCAGTTCTCGATGAACGGGCAGGCCACTGAGCCGGTCTCGTCGGTGAGGGTGAGGCCCCAGTAAGTGCCGGCCGAATTCTTGGACACATCGCTGATGGTACCCTTGAGAGCATATTCGGTCGCGGTGTCTTTCTTGGAGAGGAACTCAGCCACAGTGATGGTCTCATAGACGCCCTTAGGGCCTTTCTGGGTGATGGTCAGAGGAGCCTTGCAGAGGATGTTGCCGTAGAAGACTATGCTCGCGCTGCGGTCTGCGCCCTCGTTCTTGAGGGCCTTGACGGTGACGGTCTGCGTCCCGGCAGCGGCTTTGCCGCTCTCCGGAGAGATGCTGAGCCACTCCTGCACCTCGGCAGTGTAGCCCTGCAGGGCCCAATCAACCGTTGCGGTGAGGTTGACTGTGAACTCCTGGCCTTCGGCCGGAATCTCAATATTGGCATCGGAGTCTATGGCCACCTGCTCGGGGCCGAGATCCACAGGCTTCTGGCAAGCCGCGAAGGATGCCGCAGCCGCCGCGATAATTGATAGAAGATGTCTTGCTTTCATTGTCGTATATTAGCTTGTTATTTTCCCTAACCCACAAAGATAGTGAATTTTCGACACTACTCATTCACGACTTCTCATCACTCTCCTCATAATGCGGCAAATTATTACTTACTCGGCAGCTTCGCCACCGGTTCTTGCATGTCCCCGTCCATCCTGGGGCCCGGATTATGGACGGGAGGTTCAAAATGATGTTGCCGTCCATCCTGGGGCCGTTTAGATGGACGGGGGCGGATCCGGGCTATGTGGAAGAGCTGGAAAGACTCTTCAGCGAGCCCAAGTTCGGCACGCTTGAGGAAAGGGACGATTATTTTTTTAAAAAGCAGCCCGGCGGGTTGCGCCGGGCTGCTTAAGGTATTGTGCGCCGGGATAAGCGGCACAAAGCGGGTCAATTACTCCTCGCAGGTGATTTCGATCTTGGAGAGATAAACAGCATAGCTTGATGCGTTCTTTATCGTGAAGTAGGTATAGTTCCCGCTTGAAAGATCGAATGTAGTGCTGTTGTCATCGCTCGTGCCGGTGATGGCCGTGCCTTCCGGCTTCGCTGCCGAACCGGCATAAAGGCTGACATTATCAGGATAGTATGTCTTACCGTCCGTGCACGTAACCTTGATGGTCTTGATTTTCTTGACAGCAGTCTTGTTCGCGATGTATGCGCCGCCTTTCTTGATCTGGATACCACTGCCGTAGTTAGCGACATTCAGGATATAGCATTCGAGACCTGAGAGAGTTACAGCGGTCTCCTCGGCCGGATACGAAGTAGGGAGACCGTCAGCGGTCAAGGTGTAAGTCGCGCCGCCCTCTGCAGGAGCGGTATAGGCGAGGACTACGCCACCTGCAGCCATCTGGGCCTCGTCGTTGTGCTCGCCCCTCTTGCCTGCTACTGTGATGGTGCCGCCGACCTCAGGATTGAGAGCTGCGACATCCGACTTGTCATAGGTGGTCACACGGTAGAGATAGAGAGTGTTGTCGCCGTCCTTGATGGTGATGTTGACATTGTTGTAGCCGGACTTGCCGCTAAGGCTTGCGACCTTGGTGATCTCTCCGGTCACTGAATACTCGGATCCGTTCTCGGCTGCGAGGAACTCGGCAACGGTAGCTGCTGCGTATGACTTCACGCTCTCGCAGACTCCGCCGGCAGCCATCTGCGGCGTGCCGTTGCGTGAGCTTCTCTTGCCGACAACGGTAACGATGTCGCCGACCTTGATGCCCTTATCCTCAATATTACCCTCGCCGGTCACGGTGCGGTAGAGCAGCACACTGCTTGCGAAGTCACCGGAAGATACGGTGATGTCGGCATTGTGGTACTTGCTGCTGGCAGAGATTTTGGTCACAAGACCGGTGACGCGGTACTGGGTATCACTCTCGGCAGCGGCGAGGAACTCCTCAACGCTAGCCTCGATGATAGCGCCCTTCTGCTCAAATGAAGATGAAGCGGTGTAGGTCTTGCCGCCGGAAGTGGTGGAGAAGGCGAGATCGGATGAGCGGTCGCCGCCCTCGTTGGCTGCCACATAGAAGGTGACAACAGCGCTGGTGCCGGAGGTCTCGACAGCATTGACTGAGACCCAGGACTTGGAAGCGTCAGGGACAGATACGGTCACTCCGTCGCCCTTGCAGGTCAGGTATGCCTTGAGCTCGCCGCCTTCCAGAGGAACTGCCGTCAAGACCTCATCAGCCTCCAGAGGGGAGACAATCTTGAGAGAGTCAACCTTGATGAGGGACTTCTCGATTGAGATGACGGTCACATTGACGAACTCGATGGTGCCGCTGTAGGTCTTCCTCGGGCCCTCAACGGTGACGATGTCGCCGACTTCGATTCCAAGGCTGGTGAAGTTCTTCTCCGCGCCGCTGGCATCGAGCGTACCGTAGATATATGCTTCGCCGGTACCGTCGTTGATATACATATTGCCGTAAGTGGTGTTGGTAATCTTGGTCACGGTACCCTTGATGCGATATGAGGTGCCGTCAACGCCGGCATTGGCCTCAGCGCAGGTGGAGATAGGCAGCTCCTGCTTAGCAGTCAGCTGGAGGACATTGATCTCCTGCACTTTCCCGCTGCATGTGAGATGTACGGTGGTCTCGTTGGTGGAAGTGGCTGCAGCCGAGGTGAATGTCACCTCAGTCTCACCGGAAGCGCCGCTGGTCGGAGCCACGGTAAGCCACTCTGGAATATCGTTGATAACCCAATCGGCCGTCGCGGTGACGGTGATGGTCTTGGAGCCGCCTGCTGCAGGGATTGCCACATAGGATGACGATACCTGAACCTCGGCGAGATGTCTCTCGAGACTTTCCTGGCAACCGGTCGCAAGAGCGAGGGCAGCCACGAGTGTAGTGATTATATATCTGAGTTTCATATCCTACGATATTGTATTAGTTGAACATATACTTGATACCGATAGAAGCATACCAGCACTGGCCGATTGCGTGAAGAGGCACGAAGGTCTGGGTGTCGGCGCCGTATGCCTTGGCGGTAGAGAAAGTTGCATAGCCCTCAGCGTCAACGCCCTCATACTTGAGGATGCGGCCGCTGCCGAGGTCTGAGTTCATATACTTGCGTACACCCCAGTTGGAATTGAAGAGGTTGAGCAGGTTCTTGACATCGAAACTGAGCTGCATGGTATTGGTGGTGCTGCCGATCTTGACCTTGAAGTCGTGCTTGTAGCTGAAGTCAAGTCTGTGAACCCACGGTGCGTATACGCTGTAGGCCTCTGCATACTGTCCCTGATGCTTGCTGAGGTAGCTGTCGTTGTGGACATAAGCCATGAAGCGGTCGCGGTCGTCGTCGCTGACGAAGCGGAACTCGTTATTGGCTACCTGCTCGTCGGTAGGGATGTAGATTGAATCGTAGTTGTAGCCGTCGCCGTTGATGTCGTTGACGGTCATATAAGAGTAGTTGTAGCCGTCGCCGCCTCTCCAGGCCTCGTAGATGAAGCTGAAGTGGTTGCCTGACTTGTCGTTGTGGGTAAGGGAAGCGACTACACGGTCAGGGGTTACATACCCTGAGTTATGCAGACCAGGGTCGTTAGGACCGTTGACGGTAGCCATATAGTTGAGCACTGAAGAAGCGTTTGAACCAGGCATACCGGTAAGTTCCTTGCTGACGGTGTGGGTGTAGGCCGCCATAAAGCTGAGTCCCTCAACCGGCTGCATATTGACGGTCACATTGGCAGTGTAGCCATAGCCCTTGCTGGTGTTCTCGAGCACATATGCATTAGGCATATTGACAGTCTTGCCGGCAGCGTTTACATAAGTGAGCTTGTAGTCCTGATAGATGGCACGGTTGTCGGCGCCGTTGAATCTTGCGAATCCATCTGTGTCCTTGATGCTCCAGTCCCTGAGGCATACGCCGTTGACGGTCTTGTTGAAGATGCCTTCAGCAGTGATGGAGAATGGGAATGAAGTAGGGAGAGCGTAGTCGATGGCGAGAGAGGTCTTCCATACCTGAGGCATCTTGAAGTTAGGATCAACTGCAGAGATCTCGGATGGAGCGGTGCCGTCTTCCGGCTTGATGGTGTTAGGATAGCCAAGAGAGAGGATCTTATCCTTCAGTGCGGTGCGGGTAAGCACGCCGCCTGCGAACTGGCTCATGTCAGTCTTCTCGCCACCGTTCTTACCGGTAGCGTTGAGCTTGGCCTGGTACTGAACCATACCGGAGTTGGTAGGCATATTGGTGAAGAATACGAGAGGCAGACGGCCGGAGAAGAGACCGGTACCGCCGCGAACCTTGAGGCTCTTGTTGCCGAGCACATCCCAGGTAAATCCGACGCGCGGAGAGAGGGTGATGCTGCTGTTTGGCCACTTGCCGGTGTCGATGTGCCTTCCGTCGTAGTCGAGGTCATAGATGGCCTGATTGGTCATCAGATCGGAGTTGTTGAAGAAGAGGCCGTCGATCCGCAGACCGTAGGTAAGCTTAAACCTGTCGGTAGCGGCCCAGTCGTCCTGAGCATATACGCCCACTTTATTGAAACGCACACGGGCCGCAGGATTCTCCTCTCCATCGTAGCCGTAGGTAAGGCAGACGATAGCAGGAGCCGCTCCGGTGAGGAAATCATTGAGGGAGTTGTAGCGGTAGTAACCGGTACCGTTGCGCATATAGGAGTTGTCAGCCATCTGATACTCGTAGCTGAGGCCTCCGGTAATCTTATGGCTGCCAAGATAATAGGTAAGCTCATCCTTGATGTTGAGCACATTGTTGTGGACACCGTTGTTCCAGGTGAAGAGCTCATATCCGAGGGCCATATAGGTATTGGTTCCGTCCGCAACGGCAGTTCCGTCCGGGCTCATCTGACCGCCGTCCATAATGTCGATGAACGGGAAGTCGCTGGAGTTGGTGCCGCGGATATCGTCAAGCTGTGAGTAGGTGGCGAGGAACTGGTTGGAGAGTTTGTCGCTCAGACGGCTGTTGAGATCGAGTGACCAGGTATTCACCAGATTGTCAAGGGAATACATTGAGTTGGCGAAAGACATCGCATAGAGGGAGGTACGGCCGAATGAGGAGCGTGAACCACCGTCCATTGAAGATGAGTTAGGAGCGCTCCAAGCCCTGTTGAGCGTGTAGTTGTAGCGAAGGGCGAGGTGATGCTTGTCGGAGATGTTCCAGTCGATGCGGGCGAGGAGTTTGCGGTTGCTCTCGTCTGCAGGGAAAGAAGTGTATGAACCGGTATCGTAGCCGTACTTCTCCTTCACGAAATCAGAGACTGTCTGGAGGTCGGAGAGAGTGGTACGGGAGAGATATGCATTGGAGTTGCCGATACCGTCTGCGGAGCCGCGCCAGCGGTTGGCCACGGTAGGGGTCTTCTGGGACTCGAAGTTGACGAAGAAGAAGAGTTTGTTCTTGACGATAGGTCCGCCGAGGGTGAAGCCGTAGGTGGTGTTGCGGTCAGTGTCGCGTGCGCCTGAGACGGTTTCGCCTTCGATGCTGTCACCGCGCATGTTCTCGTTGCGGTGATATACATAGGCAGTTCCCTTGAAAGTGTTGGTACCTGACTTGGTGATGGCGTTGACGCCGCCGCCGATGAAGTTGGTCTGGCGTACATCATAAGGGGAGATGACGACCTGAACTTCCTCGATAGCGTCGAGAGAGATAGGGCTGCCGCCGCCAGGAAGGTTGTCGGAGAGACCGAAGTTGTTGTTGAAGTTGGCACCGTCCACGGTCAAGTTGCCCATACGTCCGTCAGCGCCGGCGAACGACATACCGTTGCCGCCGTATGGAGACAGTCTAGTCACATCGGTAATGCTCCTGCTGACTGTAGGGAGAGCGGTGATCTGCGCATTGTTGATGTTGGTCGCCGCACCGGTCTTCTCGACTGCGAACTTGGAAGCCGCCGTGGATACGACCACAGCCTCGCTCAACATCTGTGAGTCATCTTTGAGGGAAGCGTCGCGCTGGTAGCTCTCGGCGAGCTGGAGAGTAACGTCGGTAAAGACGACAGTCTGGTATCCCAGACAACTTACCTCCACAGTGTAAGGGCCGCCGGCACGCATACCGTTGATAAAGTAACGTCCCTCAGCGTTCACGATGGCGTGGTACTGAGTTCCGGAAGGCGTATGGACGGCTATGACAGCCGCGCCAGGCA
>CAVEAQ010000047.1:0-10520 GCA_963613775.1 bacterium
GGCTCGTAGTGGGCTCGCAGGCCCGCATCCTCTACGCCGACTGCATGGGCAGGACGAAGATCGCCCTCGCCTTCAACGAGGCGATACGCAGCGGAGAGATCACGGCCCCTATCGTCCTGGGACGCGACCACCACGATGTCTCCGGCACCGATTCCCCGTTCCGCGAGACCGCCAATATCTACGACGGCTCGCGATATACGGCTGATATGGCGGTGCAGAACGTGATAGGCGACTCCTTCCGCGGCGCTACCTGGGTATCGATCCACAACGGCGGCGGAGTAGGCTGGGGCGAGGTTATCAACGGAGGCTTCGGGATGGTGATCGACGGAAGTGACGACTCCGCGCGGCACATCCGCGAAATGCTCTTCTGGGATGTCAACAACGGCATCGCAAGACGCAGCTGGGCCCGCAATTCCGGGGCCATGAACTCCATCCTCAGGGAAATGGGCCGCAGTCCCGAGCTCAAGGTCACCTGCCCTGTGCCCGCCGACGACTCCACCATCGAAAACGCTTTGAAATCAGTCTTATGACACATTATATTTCATCCGCCCGCCTCTCCCTCGGGAGAGTAAAGGAAATAATTGACAATCACGAAGATATCGCTCTATCCGAAGAGGCCGTACAGGCGGTGCTGAAGTGCCGCCGCTACCTCGACGCCAAGATGGAGGACATAGGCCGCCCGGTCTATGGGGTCACCACGGGCTTCGGCTCACTCTGCAACGTCACGATTCCAGCCGACAAACTTTCGCAGCTCCAGTACAACCTGGTGGTTTCGCACGCCTGCGGCTCCGGGGAGACCGTTCGTCCGGAGATAGTGAAACTGATGCTTCTGCTCAAGGTCCAGTCGCTCTCCTACGGGCACTCAGGCGCGCAGCTCGTGACAGTGCAGAGGCTGGTGGATATGTACAACAGGGACATCCTGCCGGTGGTCTATCAGCACGGCTCGCTCGGGGCATCCGGGGACCTCGCTCCCCTCGCCCACCTCAGCCTGCCGCTCCTGGGCCTGGGCGAAGTGCTCTACAGTGGCAAGGTAAGGCCTAGCGCGGAAGTGAACGCGGAGATGGGCTGGGAGCCGGTCACGCTGCAGTCCAAGGAAGGCCTCGCCCTGCTCAACGGCACGCAGTTTATGAGTGCGCACGCAGTATGGTGCCTGCTCAAGAGCCGACGCCTCTCAAAGTGGGCGGACTACATCGGGGCCATCTCGCTCGACGCCTTCGACGGGCGCATCGAGCCGTTCCTCCCGCTGACGCACCAGTTAAGGGCCCACAAGGGGCAGATCGAGACTGCGGAGCGCTTCCTGGAAGTGCTGAAGGGCAGTGAACTCATAGAAAGGCCGAAAAAGCACGTACAGGACCCATATTCGTTCCGTTGCATCCCTCAGGTCCACGGAGCCGTCAAGGACTGCATACGCCACGTGGAAGAGGCCATCGAGACGGAGATCAACAGCACCACCGACAACCCGAACGTATTCCCTGACGAGGATATGATCATCTCCGCAGGCAACTTCCACGGCGAGCCTATCGCGCTGCCGATGGATTCCCTCGCAGTGGCGATGTCCGAACTTGCGAACATCTCCGAAAGACGCATCTTCAAGCTCATATCAGGACAGAGAGGCCTCCCGTCGTTCCTCGTGGCCGATTCGGGAGTCAACAGCGGATTTATGATTCCGCAATACACCGCGGCGTCGATAGTGAGTCAGTGCAAGGGCCTCTGCTGGCCTGCGTCCTGCGACTCCATACCGTCATCCCAGGGGCAGGAGGATCACGTCAGTATGGGCGCCAACTCCGCAACCAAGCTCGTGAGAGTCGTGGATAATGTCGAAGAAGTGCTTGGAATAGAACTGCTTAACGCAGCGCAGGCTCTGGAGTTCCGTCGTCCCGCCAAGACCTCCCCTCTGCTGGAGGGCATCATAGCCGACTACCGGCGCGAGGTACCGTTCGTGGAAAAGGACAGCTATATGCACCCCCTCATCGAGAAGTCCGTGCACTTCCTGCAGGAAGAGAAAATATGAGGCGTATCTTCATCAATATCAAGGAACTGGCAGGCATAGCCCCGGAAGGGCTACTGAGGCGCCAGGGCGCGGAGATGTCCGAATTCCCGAGCCTGGAGAACGCCTGGCTGAGCACCGAGGGTGAACTAATCTCCGGCTTCGGGGAGATGGCATCCTGCCCGCTGGGGGCCGGCGCTGACGGTGCTGCAGGCTTTACGGGCTGTTCCGCCGATTCTGCGGGCAGTTCCGCCGGCTCCGGGAGCACCGATTTCGATGAAGTTGTGGACGCCAGGGGCTGCTTCCTGATACCTTCGTTCTGCGATTCGCACACGCACATAGTCTATGCCGGCACGCGGGAGGGAGAGTTCATCGACAAGATCAACGGCCTCTCCTACGAGGAGATAGCCTCCCGCGGCGGGGGCATCCTCAACTCCGCCGACCTGCTCCGCACCACCTCGGAGGACGACCTCTATGAGCAGAGCCTCGCCCGCGTGCGGGAGATGATCTCCAAAGGCAGCGGCGCGATCGAAATCAAGAGCGGATACGGCCTCAGCACGGAGGACGAGCTCAAGATGCTGCGGGTCATCCGGCGGCTGCGCGAAGCCGTCCCCGCAGTCATACGGGCCACCTTCCTGGGAGCTCACGCGGTGGGCAGAGCCTGGATCGGGCGCAGGGAGGAGTATGTGCGGGTGGTCTGCTCAGAAATGATACCGGCAGTCGCCGCGGAAGGCCTTGCGGACTTCGTGGACGTGTTCTGTGACGAGGGATTCTTCACCCCTGAAGACACGGCAAGGATACTTGAGGCAGGCGCCCGCTACGGTCTGCGCCCTAAGGTCCACGTGGATGAGATAGCCGTCACGGGCGGTATGGATGTCGCCCTGCGCTTCGGGGCGCTCTCGGTCGATCATCTGGAGAGAACGGGCGCTGAGGGCATCGAGGCGCTGCGCGGCAGCGGCACCATGCCGACTATGCTGCCGGGCTCGTCGTTCTTCCTCGGACTCCCCTACGGACGGGCTCGCGACTTCATCGGGGCAGGTCTTGGACTTGCTCTCGCCAGCGACTACAACCCCGGATCTTCGCCTTCGGGAGATATGAGATTCGTCCTCGCGCAGGGCTGCATCAAGATGCGGCTGACCCCCTCTCAGGCTCTCAACGCCTGCACCCTTAACGGGGCGTATGCGATGGGAGCGAGCGGGCTCTGCGGCTCCGTTACGGTCGGCAAACTGGCCAATCTCATCCTCACCGAGCCGCTGCCGTCGCTTGGATTTATCCCTTACTGCTACACCACGCCGTTCATCCGGAAGCACTACCTCCGCGGAGAGGCTGCAGCATAGCAAAGAGGCGGTTTCAGCCCGACCTTTCGGGAGAAATCGCCCCTTAACATTTTTGTTGGTGCCCTGAACTATTCTGTTTTATTCATTGGTTTTTCGCGCCTTGCCAAAGATTCGCCGAAGGAATTTCCCGAATTCGATCACTACTGCCGGGAAGACCGACAGACCGGCTATCCACCGCCACTGAGCCCCGCTGAGAGGCACCACGTGGAAGATTTCCTGCGCTGCCGGGATGAGCAGAACACCCAGCATAAGGGTCAGCACGAAGATGACCGCCGCCCAGAGATACTTATTGGTGAAGAGGTGATGCACGATGGCGTTGTGCCCTGCTCTGACGCAGAAAAGTATGCTCAGCTGGGAGAGGGCGACGACAGCGAATGCCATAGTCATCGCGGCGTCTTCGGATGTCTGCGCACCGACGAACCACGCTGCAAACGAGAGGGCGGCGATCAGCAGTCCGCGGAAGATGGAGTTCAGCAGGAAGGAGCGGGTAAGTATTCCGACCTTCGGATCTATAGGCTTGCGCTTCATTATCCCCTCCTCCGCAGTGTCGAAGCCCAGCGCAAGGGCAGGCAGGCTGTCGGAGACGAGGTTTATCCAGAGGATGTGGATTGGCAGCAGCGGGGAGGGCATATTCAGGACGACCGCCACGAAGAGCAGCATCAGTTCTCCGAAATTGGTGGAGAGCAGGAAGCGAACCGCCTTGAGGACATTGTCGTAGATGCGGCGGCCCTCCTCAACGGAGGTGACGATGGTCGCGAAATTGTCGTCGGTCAGCACCACATCGGCAGCCTCCTTGGCCACATCGGTGCCTGTTATTCCCATCGCCACGCCGATGTCGGCAAGCTTGAGCGCCGGCGCGTCATTGACTCCGTCTCCGGTCATCGCCACGACTTCACCGTTGGCCTTGAAAGCCTTGACGATTCTCAGTTTGTGCTCCGGGGACACCCTGGCAAATACTGATGCCGTGCGCACTGCTTCGCGCAGCTGCCCGTCACTCATCTGCTCCACGTCGGCTCCGGTGTAGGCGCTGTCGCCATCCTTCATTATTCCGAGCTGCCGGGCGATCGCCACGGCGGTGAGCTTGTGGTCGCCGGTGATCATAACCGGTCGGATACCGGCCTCACCGCACTTGGCCACCGCATCGCGGACTTCTATGCGCGGCGGGTCTATCATCCCCACCATTCCCACGAAGACCAGTTCCTGCTCCGCATCCGTGCCGGCGGCGAGCAGTTCGGCGTTCTTATAGGCCATACAGAGCACTCGTAGGGCGTCGGAGGCCATCGCCGCATTGATTTCGGAGAGGCGGGAAACGTCCTCCCGGGTGAGCGGTCGCACCTTACCCTCGTCCAGGATGCGGTTGCAGCGGGAGAGCAGCTCGTCAAAGCCGCCCTTGACCGCCAGGAAGAGGCCCCCGTCAGGATCGGAGTGGACGGTGGTCATCAGCTTGCGCTCCGAGTCGAAAGGGATTTCGGCGACGCGCGGATATTTCTTCTCAAGCTCGGCTTTGGGCATCGAATGCTGATCGCCTAGGGTGATGAGGGCCGTCTCAGTCGGGTCGCCGAGGGGCTGCCCGTCGGAGTTGATGCTCGCGTCGTTGCAGAGCACCGCGATGCTGAGAAGTTGCGGGCAACAGTCCGGATAGCTGCGCACCACGGTCATACGGTTCTGCGTGAGCGTGCCGGTCTTGTCGGAGCAGATCACGGTAGTGCTGCCGAGAGTCTCGACAGAAGGCATATTGCGGACTATCGCGTTGCGCTTTGCAAGTCTCTGCACCCCGACCGCAAGCACTATGGTGGACACTGCTGGCAGGCCCTCCGGGATGGCTGCCGCGGCCAGGCTTACGGCGGTCATAAACATCGTCAGGAGTTCGTGGCCGTAGATGAGTCCGACTATGAATATGATGGCACAGGCGGCCAGCGAGGCCCAGGCAAGGCCCTTGCCGAGTTTGTCGAGACGTATCTGGAGCGGGGTCTTGAACTCAGGTACAGCCTGCAGCATGGAGGCGATGCGGCCGACTTCGGTACCTGCTCCGGTGCCTGCTACTACTCCCCTGCCGCGCCCGTAAGTCACTGAGCAGGACTGAAATGCCATATTGACCCTGTCACCCAGGGCCACATCGCCGTCAAGCGCCTGCGTACTCTTCTCCACTGGCAGCGACTCTCCCGTGAGAGCGGCTTCCTGTATCTTGAGGTTGACGGCTTCAGTAAGTCTGATGTCGGCAGGCACCGAGTCGCCGGTCTCGATCTCAACGATGTCTCCCGGCACGAGGCTGCGCGACTCCACGACCTGCAACTTGCCGTCTCTCACCACCTTGCAGTGGGGAGCGGACATACGCTTGAGCGCATCGAGCGACTTCTCGGCCTTGGCTTCCTGGGCCACGCCGATGACGGCGTTGAGCACGACTATCGCGAGGATTATGATGGTATCCGTGAAGCCTTCGCCGTTGATGTAGCCCACCACACCGGAGACTATGCCGGCAAGTATGAGCACGATGATCATAAAGCTCTTGAACTGGGCGAAGAACTTGACGATCAGACTCGTATGCGGGGCCTGGGCCAGCTCGTTGGGGCCGTATTCACTAAGTCTTCGGGATGCCTCCGGGGCGCTGAGCCCGCATTCGATGTCGGTGTGCAGGCTTTCCACCGCCTGCTTTTCCGAGCAGTTGTAATAATTCATTACATTCAGATTTTTTGCAAATATCGAGGAATATTAGCGGCAATTCATTACATTTATCGGCGAATAAATTTATCAAAAGTCGGATTTAAGAATGAATCTTACTGAAAAGCACACTGTTCCACTGCTCGGTGCGGAGGGGCTGGGCGATGCGCCGCAGGGCGATGCTTTGGACGGCATACGGCTCAGCTGTATCTGCCGCGGGGCGCTGCCCGGTCTGCCGGAGGGAGAGTTCAGCATCGACGGGATAATGATCATACTCTGTCACCGGGGGGAGGCCGAGATCAAGATTGACGGCAAGAGCCACAGGCTCGCTCCGGGCAGCGTGGCCATCCTGCCGGAGAAGCACATCATCAGAGCCGAGGCGCATTCGGAGGACGTGTGCCGCTCGATGCTCTTCGTCTCCACCGATTTCATCCTGGATATGCCCTCGCCCATCGATACCAACATCTTCGTCTATTCGCGCTTCATCCCGGTAATAGGCGTGAGCGCAGAGAAACTGGAGGATTTCGGGAGCCACCTGCGCTTTATCGGCAAGGAACTCAGGGAGCGGGGCAGATACCGCACGCAGATCATCAGGTCGCTGATCTATGCGCTGCTGCTGGAGCTGACCGCCGAATACGAAGAGCACTGCGACCTCGGCGGCAAGGGGCGTATAAGGGACGAGAGCCTCTCCGACAGTTTCTTCCGCCTGCTGGCCGCCAACTTCCGCGAACAGCGCAGCGTGGGCTGGTATGCCGGGCGGCTCAGCCTCACCCCCAAATACCTCTCACAGGTCATCAGACACAACACCGGCCGCAGCATCCTCGACTGGATACACGAGTCGGTGATGATCGAGGCCAAGATGCTCCTCAAAACCAGCGGGATGACCGTCCAGCAGATCTCGGACCAGCTCAACTTCTCAAGCCCTTCCGCCTTCGTCCAGTTCTACCGCAAGCACGGCGGTGTCACCCCCGGCCGGGAGAGAGGGTGAGTCCCACACTGATCACGACATAGTTGTCCACTTCGAGATTATTATCGGTTATAGCCACGCGTGAAGGTGCTCGCCATTCAGCAGAGCCAACGTCACACGGTTATTTGCAGATGTCTCGAAAAATGTTAAATTTGCAATAAACTTTATAACCAAACCAATCGGATATGGCAAAGCAATATTTTCCGCAGATCGGCAAAATACCGTTCGAGGGTACTGAGAGCAAGAATCCTCTTGCTTTTCACTACTATGATGCAGACCGCGTAGTCCTCGGCAAGAAGATGAAGGACTGGCTCAAGTTCGCTATGGCGTGGTGGCACACTCTCGGCCAGGCGAGCAGCGACCAGTTCGGCGGCCAGACCCGCAGCTATGAGTGGGACAAGGCTTCCGACGCTCTCCAGAGGGCAAAGGACAAGATGGATGCCGGTTTCGAGATAATGGACAAGCTCGGCATCGAGTATTTCTGCTTCCACGATGTGGACCTCATCGAAGAGGGCGCGACCATCGAAGAATACGAGGCCCGTATGAACGCCATCACCGACTATGCTCTCGAGAAGATGAAGGGCACCAATATCAAGAACCTCTGGGGCACGGCCAACGTCTTCGGACACAGGCGCTACATGAACGGCGCAGCCACCAACCCGGACTTCGACGTGGTTGCGAGGGCGGCGGTCCAGATCAAGAACGCCATCGACGCCACCATCAAACTCGGCGGCACCAGCTATGTGTTCTGGGGCGGCCGCGAGGGTTATATGAGCCTGCTCAACACCCAGATGCAGCGTGAGAAGGATCACCTTGCCAATATGCTCAGGGCTGCCCGCGACTACGCCCGCGCCAAGGGATTCAAGGGCACCTTCCTCGTCGAGCCGAAGCCTATGGAGCCTACCAAGCACCAATACGATGTCGACACCGAGACAGTGATCGGATTTCTCCGCGCCAACGGACTCGACAAGGACTTCAAGGTCAATATAGAAGTCAACCACGCGACCCTCGCCGGGCACACCTTCGAGCACGAGCTCGCGGTGGCGGTTGACAACGGGATGCTCGGCTCAATCGACGCCAACCGCGGCGACGCGCAGAACGGCTGGGACACCGACCAGTTCCCTATTGACAACTTCGAACTCACCCAGGCGATGCTTCAGATCATCCGCAACGGCGGCTTTGACAACGGTGGATCCAACTTCGATGCGAAACTCCGCCGCAACTCCACCGATCCTGAAGACATCTTCATCGCCCACATCTCCGGTATGGATGCGATGGCACGCGCTCTGCTAAATGCCGCCGCCATCGTCGAGGAGTCCCCTCTCCCGGCAATGCTCAAGGAGCGCTACGCTTCCTTCGACTCCGGCGAGGGCAAGGCATTCGAGGAGGGCAAGCTCAGTCTCGAGCAGCTCGCCGACTACGCCCGGAAGCACGGTGAGCCTCATCAAACCAGTGGCAAACAGGAACTCTACGAGACAATCGTAAGCCTCTATTGCAAGTAAATATTTTTTCACATTTTTAATACATTCGGCGATAGCGCAGTGATGCGCATATCGCCTTTTTTTGTATCTTGGCAGAATAGTTTGGATTATGATGAACAGAAATAATGAAGTGCCGGTACTTCTGCTTACCGGATATCTCGGAAGCGGCAAGACGACTCTCGTCAACCGCATTCTCTCCAACAGGAGAGGCATCAAGTTCGCAGTCATCGTCAACGATCTCGGAGAGGTCAATATCGATGCGTCCCTGATCGAACAGGGAGGCGTGGTGGGCAAGAAGGACGACAGCCTCGTGGCCCTGCAGAACGGCTGCATCTGCTGCACGCTCAAGATGGATCTGGTGGAGCAGATCAGCCAGATCACCCGCACGGGCAAGTTTGACTACATAGTGATAGAGGCCAGCGGCATCTGCGAGCCGGCGCCTATCGCCCAGACCATCTGCTCGATACCGCAGCTCGGAGGAGACTACGCCGAGGGGCCGCTGCCGCGCCTGGACTGCGTAGTGACTGTGGTCGACGCTCTGAGGATGCAGACCGAGTTCAGCTGCGGCGACACTCTCCCGCTACGCAACTTCGACGAGGACGACCTTGAGAGCCTCGTCATCCAGCAGATCGAGTTCTGCAACATCATCCTCCTCAACAAGGCATCCGAAGTCAAGTCCGCGGATCTCGGCAGGATGAAGAGCATCATCCGCCAGCTCCAGCCCAAGGCAGAAATCATAGAGTGCAACTTCTGCGACGTGGAGCTGGACAAACTCCTCAACACCAATATGTTCAACTTCGACAGCGTGGCCACCTCCGCAGCCTGGATATCGGAGATCGAAGGTCCGGGACACGAGGAGTTGCACGATGAGGAGGAGGGTGAAGCCGAAGAATACGGCATCTCGACCTTTGTATATTACCGCCGTCCCGCCTTCGACCTCAACAGGTTCGATGCCTGGGTGGCGAAGAAATGGCCCAAGTCAGTCATCCGCGCCAAGGGCATCTGCTACTTCAGCGACGACACCGACAAGTGCTACCTCTTCGAGCAGGCGGGAGTGCAGAAATCCATAAAGGACGCAGGCCTGTGGTTCGCCACGATGAGCCGCGAAGAGCTGATGGATATGATGCTGCGCGACCCCAACCTCGCCCGCGACTGGGACTCTGCTTACGGCGACAGAATGCAGAAGATAGTCTTCATCGGCCAGCACATGGACAAAGAAACCATCACCAGGGAGCTTGACAGCTGCCTTGTACTTAACTAAGGAATGGACGGTACCTGTTTAAATACCGATAGTATTGCACTAAAAAAACCGTTACCTTCTTCATCGTATTATTTATTATCTTTACGATGCAAAGGTAACGGCAGTATGTTACGGGGTTATTGCCCCCGGATTACGATAATGTTAAATTAATAAGTGATCGTGAAGGAGTATTGCTCCAGGTCGGCGCTGTTGCCGTCCGGGGCCCAGCGATTGAGCTTGATGGAATAGGTACAGCTGAAACTAGCCTTCAGGCCCGGAGTGATGGCCGCAGCCTTGGCCTTTGCATCAGCCTCAATCTTGTGAAACTCAGTGAGAACAGACTCATATCTAGCCTTTGCGGAAGCGTCGGCAGAGGAGAAGTTGTTGTTCTTAATGGTCTCCTTCCACTCTGCCGCAGACGACTCCGTGAAGGCGTTGATGCTCGCCTTAATCTCACTGAGGGCCTTCTTGGCCTCCTCCGAACCGGTGCGGAAGGATTCGTGCTGATTGCCGATAGGGAAAGTGATGCTATAAAGCGCATCAGTGCTTTCGGTGTAGCAGCTGCTCACCGAGAGGATTGCCATCGCAGCGGCGGTAAATAAGCTGATAAAGCTTTTCATTTTGAACAGTTTTATAATATTCTATATTACGGCCGTCCTACTGCTGAGGGCAGCTGATGGTAATCGTCTTGGACTCAAGCACTTCCTCTCCCATATCGCCGGTCACCGAGACAAGGGAGAGCTTCAGAACGAACTTGAAGTTGTCGTGGGTACCGCCGGGAAGAGCACCAATCTGCTTGAAGGCTGAGGATTCTATGTCGCGCAGGGCGGCGAGTGCCGATTTGTACTGC
>CAVEAQ010000048.1:0-10218 GCA_963613775.1 bacterium
CGCTCGTGCCGTGGCTCACCAGCGGCAGAGTCTGTCCGGTCATAGGCCCGATGTCGGCGTTGACGAACATATGCAGGAACGCCTGGCCGGAGATGAGGATGCAGAGTCCCGCCACGCAGAGCTTGGCATAGAGGTCGTTGCCGCAGCCGCGCACTATTATCGATCCCCTGGCGAGCAGGGAGATGTAGATGAATATCACCAGGATGCCCCCCAGCAGTCCGTATTCCTCGATGATGAAACTGTACATATAGTCCTCGGAGTAGTCCGGCACCATATAGCGCTGGGTGCTCTGGCCGGGCCCCTTGCCGAGAAGTCCGCCCTCGTGGACGGCTATCTTGGCGCTGTATGGCTGGCGCATCGCGTCGAGCGCGTCCTGATATTCCACCGTACCCTTTGCGGAGTTGAGAAACTTCGTCTCCAGGTCCTCGTCTTCGAAGATTCGGGAGATGCCGGTGCCGATGCGCTTCATCGCCTTGCCGTCGGAGAGCTTGTAGATGCCGGTGCAGATGCCCACGATCACGATGCCGCTGAGCAGCAGCAGGGACATATCCCTGAAGTTGCCGCCTCCCAGCAGTATGACAATGAACATTATCCCGCCCACGATGATGGCGCTGGAGTTGCTGCCGACCAGGATCATCACGAAGACGATCAGGAACGGGAGGTAGATATAGATGATCTTCTGCCAGATCTCGCTCAGGCCCTTGCCGGGCAGCCGTTTGTGCTTGAACATATCTATGGCCCAGGCGAGGTACATCACCATAGCGACCTTGACTATCTCGAAGACGTGGATCTGTATGCCTTCGATGGACAGTACGCGGTAGGCGCCGTTGATCTCCTTCGCCACGAGGAACGAACCCATCCTGACTCTCAGGTCTAGCAGGAGCAGCAGCAGGAGCGAGATGCCGAATCCCAGCGAGCTGCAGATGCGGAAGAACTTGATGTTCTTGATGTTGTAGAGCACGATGACCACCGCGAGCCCGGCCACTACCACCACCAGCTGCTCCTTGACCATATCGAGCCGAGTGATGCTGCCGCTGAGCAGGCGGGAAGAAGAGGAGAACATGCAGACTATCGAGATCAAGAAGAGCAGGAGCACGATGATCCAGACCACCTTGTCTCCTTCAAAGCGGTCCGCGAATGTCCAGAATGAGCCCTTCTTCCTTGCAGTCATATTAAAGGTGCCTTACTGCTTCCTTGAACTGTTCGCCCCTGTCTTCGTAGTTCTTGAAGAGGTCGAAACTGGCGCAGCACGGGCTGAGCAGCACCACGTCGCCTTCCTCGGCGTAGCCGGCGCAGGCCTTGACCGCCTGCTCCGCGGAGAGGGTATCGCAGATCCTGTCGGAGCCCACGATGTCTTCGAATGCCGCGTGTATCTTGGCGTTGTCAACTCCGAGGCAGACTATAGCCTTGACCTTCTCGCGCACGAGCTCCGAGAGGACGCTGTAGTCGTTGCCCTTGTCGGTGCCGCCCACGATCCATACCACCGGCCTGCTCTGGCACTCCAGGGCATACCAGGCCGCGTCGATGTTGGTGGCCTTGGAGTCGTTGATATAGAGCACTCCGCCCACGTTCAGCACCGGTTCGAGCCTGTGCTCGATAGGGGAGAAACTCTTCAGCGAGTTGCGGATCACCTCATCGCTGATACCGCTGGCCTTCGCCGCCAGTGCCGCAGCCATCGAGTTGTAGATATTGTGCCTGCCGCCGAGTGCGAGGTCCTTGAGGTAGATCTCTGTCTGCTCGTCGTCGTAGCGCAGGACTATGCTGCCGTCGCGGACGAATGCACCCTGCTCCACTTCCTTCTCCTGGGAGAACGGGAGCATCTTGGCCTGCAGTACTATCTGGCTGAGGTGCCCGATGGTGATCGCATCGTCGGAGTCGAAGATGAAGCAGTCCTCCGGACGGAGGTTGCGCGTGATGCGGAACTTCGCCTTGACGTAGTTCTCCATCTTGTGGTCGTAGCGGTCGAGGTGGTCGGGGGTGATGTTGGTGATGATGGCGATGTCAGGCCTGAAGTCGTAGGCATCGTCCAACTGGAAACTGCTGATTTCCAGTACGTAGTAATCGTGCTGCTCGGTCGCCACCTGGAGGGCGTAGCTCTTGCCGATATTGCCTCCGAGCCCGACGTTGAGCCCCGCTTCCTGCAGCAGGTAGTAGATCAGCGAGGTCGTGGTGGTCTTGCCGTTGGACCCGGTGATGCAGATTTTCTTCGCGTTGTCGTACCTGGAGGCGAACTCAATCTCGGAGATTATGTGAGTGCCCTGCTCCCTGAGCGCCTTGACCATAGGGGCCGTCCCCGGGATGCCCGGGCTCTTGACCACCTCGTCGGCGTTCAGTATGAGGGAAGCGGTATGCCCGCCCTCCTCGTATGGGATGTCCCATTTGCGCAGGGTTTCCAGATATTCTTCCTTAATCTTGCCGTTGTCGGAAAGGAACACGTCGAATCCCTTGACTTTTGCGAGCACTGCGGCGCCCACGCCGCTCTCCGCTCCGCCCAAAACTACTATTCTTGCCATAATTACCTGATCTTCAACAATGCCAATGTGCCTACTGCCAGGAGGATACCTATGATCCAGAACCTCGACACGATGCGCGGCTCCGGGATACCCTGCTTCTGGTAGTGGTGGTGAAGAGGCGCCATCAGGAAGACGCGCCTGCCTTCACCGTACTTTCTCTTCGTATATTTGAACCATCCCCTCTGGATGATGACCGAGAGGCTCTCCACGAGGAAGATGCCGCAGAGCAGAGGCAGCAGCAGTTCCTTGCGGATCAGCACCGCGCTCACTCCGATGATCCCGCCTATTGTCAGGCTCCCCGTGTCGCCCATGAATACCTGGGCAGGGAAGGTGTTGTACCAGAGGAAACCTATCAGCGCTCCGACGAATGCCGACATAAATATCGCCACCTCGCCGGAACCGGATATGTACATGATGTTCAAATAATTGGAATTGAGCGCGTCACCTCCGAGCCACGCCATCACTCCGATTGCAATCCCGACTATGGCCGAAGTGCCGGCCGCGAGCCCGTCCATCCCGTCGGTCAGGTTGGTGCCGTTGGAGCAGGCCAGAATCACCAGGATGATCATTATCATATAGATGCCCCAGGAGCAATATACCCCGAGCTGACCCTTGAACGGAGAGAGCCAGGAATAGTCGAACTCGTGTGCCTTGACGAACGGAATCGTGGTCACCAGCTTGTCCGTGTGGATGTCAGGGCTGATGCAGACCGTCAGCGCGATGAGCAGGCCCAGCCCGAACTGGAGCATCAGCTTGCCCCTCTCGCTCAGGCCCTCCTTGCGGTGCTTGAATACCTTGATATAGTCATCGGTAAATCCTATCGCCCCGCACCACAGCGTGGTGACTATCAGCAGGATGCTGTAGATGCTGTCCAGCTTGCAGACCAGCAGCGCAGAGCCCAGCAGGGCTGCGATGATGATGATTCCGCCCATAGTGGGCGTGCCCTTCTTCTGCATCTGTCCCTCCAGGCCGAGGTCGCGAATTGTCTCGCCGATCTGGTGGCGCTGGAGCGCCTTGATGATTTTGCCTCCGGCGAAGAAGGCAATCAGCAGGCTTATCACGAACGCGAGCATTGCCCTGAAGGAGAGGTACCCCATCAGCCTTATTCCCGGGATGTCGTACCCGAGATTGCCGAGCCATTCTGAAAGGTGATACAGCATTACTTTATGGTTTTGAATACATCGTTAACTATTTCTCTCTCATCGAAGTGGGACTTCATCCCTCCGAGTATCTGGTAGGTCTCGTGACCCTTGCCGGCGAGCAGAATCGTCGCGCCCTGAGGGGCGAGCATTATCGCCGTCCGTATCGCCTCTTTGCGGTCCGGTATGCTGATGGTCTTGGCGAGGCCTGCGGCATCCAGGCCGGTCCTGATCTCGTCGATGATGTCCCCGGTGCGCTCCGAGCGGCTGTTGTCGGAGGTTAGGAAGATCCTGTCGGCATACCTGGCGGCCACGGCGGCCATCTCCGGACGCTTGCTGCGGTCGCGGTCACCGCCGCAGCCGAAGAGACAGATGAGGTCCTTACCCGGAGCCACATCGCGAAGTGTCTTGAGGACGTTCTCCAAAGCGTCGGGGGTGTGGGCGTAGTCGATGACCACGTTGAGCCCGCGCGGGCCGTTGATGACTTCCAGCCTCCCCTTGGCAGGGAGAAGCGTGGAGAGGGCCACCAGAGCCTCCTCGGGCTCGACTCCCAGCTCCACGGCGGTGGAGTAGATGGCGAGGGCGTTGTAGGCGTTGTGCGCGCCCACAAGGCGGGTCCAGACTTCCTTGCCGTCGATGCGGAGCTGCATCCCCTCGAAGCTTTCCTCCATCAGCTTGCAGCTGTGGTCGGCGATGCTCCGGCAGGAATATGTTACCACCCTGGCGCGGGTGTTCTGCACCATTATCATCCCGTTGCGGTCGTCGATGTTGGTGATGGCGACGGCGCTTTTGGAAAGCCCGTCGAAAAATCTCTGCTTGCAGCGCAGGTAATTGGCGAAGGTGCCGTGGTAGTCGAGGTGGTCGTGGGTGAGGTTGGAGAATATCCCGACCTTGAACTCGAGGCCCGCAATGCGCTGCTGGTCCACCCCGATCGAGCTGACCTCCATAAAGCAGTATTCGCAGCCCGCGTCAAGCATCTCGCTCAGCAGGGAGTTGATGGTGACGGGGTCGGAGGTGGTGTTGGCGGTCGCAACTTCGCGCGAACCCACATAATTGGCTATGGTAGAGAGCAGCCCGCACTTGTGACCAAGCTCGCGGAACATATTGTAGAGCAGGGTGACGGTGGTTGTCTTGCCGTTGGTGCCGGTGATGCCGACGAGCTTGAGACGGCCGCTGGGGTGGGAGTAGAAGCTGTCGGCGGCGAGAGCCACGGCGAGCCTGCTGTCGGCAACGCGGACAGAGCTGCCCCCGAACTCCGGACACTCTCCTTCGCACATCACTGCTGCTGCGCCGGCGGCGATGGCATCGCCGATGTGGGCGCGCCCGTCGTTGCCGCAGCCGGTGACAGCCACGAAGAGGCTGCCCGGACGGACCTTGCGGGAGTCGTTGGCGATGCCCGTGATCTCGATGTCGAGCGGCCCGCTTGTGGAGATGACTCCGCAGCTAGCTATTATATCTCTGAGTTTCATCTGTTTCTGCTTATTTTGTCCCGAAAGTATGGATCCATATTGTATACATTGTCTATCACGGTGCGAATAGCTCTGGCCGGGATGCCGCCTCCCTGGAAGCTCTTGTTGGTCGGCTTGGAATACACCATGCAGATGATGCTGTATTGCGGGTCTTCGGCCGGGAAGAAGCCCACGAATGTGCCCTGGTAGATCTTGCGCCCGTAGGCGTCTTCGTAGCGTCCGTTCTCGAAGGTGCCGAAGGAGGTGCCGGTCTTGCCGGCCACCGAGCACTTGGCTCCCTTGAGCCTGCGTGCGGTGCCTTCTTCAGTGACGGCCTTGAGCGCGCGGGTGATGGTGTCGGCCACCGCCCTGGAGCAGACGGCCGAGTTGAGGATGCTCTCGCCGCGCCGCGTGACCACCCGTCCGTTATCTTCGATGTCTTCTACAAGGTATGGTTTCATCATCCGGCCCTTGTTGGCGATGGCGTTGTAGAAGGTCAGGATGTGGAGCGGGGTCTCCTGGGTGCTGTAGCCGAAGGCGATGGAGCCGAGGTCGGTGTCGGTCCAGTACCTGGTGCCTGGGCTGGGGATGGTCGGGGTCTGCAGACCGTCGAGATCGAAGTCGAAGGCTTCGCCGAGCTTGTAGGTGTAGATGTTGGAGAGAAACTTCTCAGTCTTCTCCAGTCCCTTGCCCTTAGGGGCGGACTTGTCGCGGCCGTAGTACTTGACCGCGAGGGTCGCGAAGACATAGTTGGAGGATATCTTGAACCCGTCGATGACGCTGATTCTGTTGGTATGATACCTGGCGGCGAAATCCGGGATGTGGTGGTCCTTGAGGGTCGTGCCCTCCACGTTGCCGGTGGTCGCCGGGAGGGTCTCCTCGAGGCTCTTGATATAGCCGTCGTTGAGGACGGACATCAGGGTCACGGTCTTGAAGACGGAGCCTGGCTCCTGCTTGCGGCCTATCGCCACGTTCTGTATCTCGGCGAACTTGCCGTCCCTGCCGTCGCGCACGAGGTTGACCATCGAGCGGATGGCTCCGCTCCGGGTCTCCATCAGCACAAGGCAGGCCCCTTCGAGGTCGGCCTCGTCTTCAATCTGCTCACGCAGAGCTTTGTCGGCAAGCTCCTGGTAGTCAATGTTGAGCGTGGTCACGAGATCTTGCCCGTCAGTGGCCTTGACATAGCTGCTGTCGCTGTTGACGATGCGTCCGTTGTCGCTCTTGCGGAGATATTCGCGGCCCTCCTTGCCGTGGAGGACATAATCGAATTTGCCCTCCAGCCCGATGTGGGTATTGCCTACGTCCGACTTGTTGTTGCGTACAAATCCGATGGTGCGGCGGGCCAGCTCCCCGTATGGGTACTGTCGGATATTCTCCTGCTCCACAATCATCCCGCTGCGGTAGCGGCCCTCGCGGAAGAGGGGGAGGGTGATGATACGGTTGTAGGCGTTGCGGTCCACCTGATGGCCGATCCGGAGGTATTTCTTGCCTTCATTGCGGCCTTTTACGATCATCCTGTAGAACTCGTCGGCGCTCTTGCCGGGGAACTCTCCTGCGAGTCCCTCAGCGAGCCCGCGTGCCTTCTCGAGCCAGTCCTGCTCCTGCTTCGGGGTGTTGGTGGTCTTACGCACGGTGCAGTCCATATAGAACTGATACATAGGACAGGAGATGGCTAGCAGACGCCCTTGGGAGTCGTAGATGCGGCCCCTCTCCGGCTCAATCATCCTGACTGAGCTGGACGGGGTGAGGGCGGAGGTGATCTTCGGGTCCGGCCTGAAGAAGAGCTGGATGCAGGCGATGCGCACGATGAGCGCCACCGATGCCAGCAGCATCAGCACATAGAGGATATAGAGTACCACCCCTATACGGTCTCTCTTCTTCTTTGTCTGCACTTCTGCACTCATCTCTGCATTGTTGTGGCGGGCTTCTGAGCCTCGCCGACCCCGGATCCCATTTCCTTGAGCCTGGCCTCCACGGCGGACCGTCCCGTGGCCTTGGCTATATCATAGTATTTCTGCGAGTTGGCTATCTCCAGCTCTTTGAGGGCCGCCTTGTTGCTCTCCACTCTGGACATCGTCGTCTCGATCGCGAGGCTGATCCAGATCGTCATCGCGAAGAGGAAGAAGGTGTAGATGATGTGGATGAAGTACCTGCCCACGTTGAGCCTGAGCAGGAACTCGCCCTTCATCACCGCTGTGAAGACATTCTTCAGCAGCACCCTTATATCCGACAGTTTCCAGGTCTTCATAGCTTCTCGGCGATTCGGAGTTTGGCGCTGCGTGCGCGGGTATTGCTCTCTATCTCACTCTCTTCCGGCAGTATCGGCTTGCGGTTGACCGCCTTGAGCGGAGAGAGGCTGCGGCCGAAGCTGTCCTTAACCTCCTCGCCGTCGATACGGCCGCTGCGGATGAAGTTCTTGACCATCCTGTCTTCGAGCGAGTGGTAGGTGATCACGACCAGCCTGCCGCCCTTGCGGAGCGAGGCTGTGGCGCCCTGCAGGAACTTCTCAAGCGAGCGCATCTCGTCGTTGACTTCGATCCTGAAGGCCTGGTAGATCTTGGCGAGATATTTATGTTCGGCGAATGAGGGCAGGGCAGGGGAGATGGCGGCGTGGAGGTCGTCGGTTGTGAGGATCTGCGAGTTGCTCCGGGCCGCGACAATCAGCTGCGCGAGCCTGCGGGCGCCCTCCACCTCTCCGTAGAGACGGAGGATCCGCTCCAGATCTTCCTGCGTATAAGAATTGACAATATCCGCGGCCGTCTTGCCGCCCTGCGCGTTCATCCGCATATCCAGCGGGGCGCTGTAGCGGAAGGAGAACCCCCGCTCCGCCGTGTCGAACTGGTGCGAGCTGACCCCGAGGTCGGCGAGAATGCCGTCCAGGGAGTTGAAACCCTCGCGCGCCCCGTAAAGGAGAACATAGTTATGTATAAACCTGAAATTGTTGTGTATCAGAGTGAAGCGAGGGTCGTCCGGGGCGAGGGCGAGAGCGTCTTCATCGCGGTCGAACGCGAAGAGGCGGCCCTCCGGGGAGAGTCTGCCGAGGATTTCCCTGCTGTGGCCGCCGCCGCCGAAAGTGGCGTCGGCATAGCGCCCGTCCGCTCTCTGCACGAGGGCGTCAACGCTTTGGTATAAGAGTACCGGATTGTGATATTCGCTCATCGCTCCTCCCCCCTACTTTGAGGAGAGGCTTTCTGCAATGGCAATGAATTCTTCGTTCGAGAGAGCCGATGCCTCGTAGTTTTCCTTGGCCCAGATCTCGATCTTGAAATCATTGCCGGAGAAAACCACTTCCTTGTTCACACCAATCGAACCCAGGAGCTTGCGGTCAATCGAGATGCGGCCGAACTTCGGATCCGGCTCCACCACATCGCGTCCGCGCATATATTCTCTCCAGAATGTCGCGTGCTTTCTATTGAAGGTGAGGTCAAGGCTTGACTTTACTTCTCCCGACTGCCGCTCCCACTCCTCCATCGTGTACATCTCCAGACAGGGCTCGAAGAGGTTCTTCTTGACTACGAACCTGAGGTCGCTTCCCGGCGGCAGCGCGGCCTTGAGCGGCGCGGGGAAGACCAATCTCCCCTTGTCGTCCAGCCTGGCTGTGTATTCTCCGATAAAAGTGACCATTTTCAATTCTTATACGCAGGGGTCAAAGTTAGCTAAAATTTTACATTTTCTTACATTTTATTACAAATTTTTACACTAACCGCCCCCGCCGGCACTCCGTTCCGTAAGGCTGGACATTTTTAGCGCCAAAACAGGGATGTGCATATTGAAAATAAAAAATGAGAGTGACTATCAGCCCCAAGGCTTTTTAGTCACCCTCATTTCTATTGGCCGGCTTTACCGCCCAATACGGTCTCGGAATCTGACGGAGCAGCTGCCGCTATTCTTCCCAGTCACTCCAACCGTCTGAACTGCCACCGTTGGTAACTTCCTCGGTACCGCCGGAAAATGCAATAACTCCCTCCGGCTCGAAGAGTGCGATTTCCGCCTCAGGGGCGGTATATATTTTCTTAATCATAATCATTTCCGTTTTAGAATCACTATTTCCAGTACAGGTTGCTCAGTCCCTCGACCGGCCAGATCTTGATCTTGCTATCTTCTGTCCACGCCGAGTATGAATCCTCGGCGTCTGCAGGGCAATATACGAAGACCTGGTTGCTAAACCAGTCGCTGGTGCTGGCGGTGAAAGTCATCTCCGGTGCCTTGACAGCATCGATGATAAAGCCGGAATTATTGTCGGCCGGACCCGTTGTGTCGTTCCAGGTACCGTCCTTGGACATCGCGCAGTCCCAGAATGCCTTCACTCCGATAAACCCACAAGATGAACCTATGCGGACAAGCTTGAGGTTAGGCATATACTCGAAAGCGCTCGCGCCTATCATTTCGATCGATTTGAGGTACAGACTGTTAGGACTCGTAGTGGAGTTATCGGACTCCAACTTCCTGAACGCCTTTTCACCGATGGTCTTCACCTTAGGCATAATGAAATTGCTGCAGTCTTTGAAAAGGCTGTTGCATCTTTCAAATGCGCTGTTGCCGATGGAAGTGACATTCGGGAGAGTGACGGTGTATCCTTCAGCGGCGGTTCCGCTGACGATGCTTCCGCTGTTGGTGAGATTCAGGCTATAGCAGGTATAGAATGCGCTTGTGCCTATCGTCTCCAAATTGTCCAACCCGGTGATGCGGAAAAGGGAATTACAGCCGGAGAAAGCCTCGTCGCCTATGGTTTTCAGGTTATTGAAATCTGCATACTGCAGAGCGGTGCAGTTTTTGAACGTCCCGGTCCCCAGAGTCGTGACTCCCGGTGCCGATATGCCCTGTAAGGCTTTGCAGCCGCTGAAACCCTCTATGGAATTTACTGCCCCGGCGATTGTAATAGTTTTAAATGCATCGTTGCCTGCTGCAGGAAGATAATAGATGCCGTTATTGACATCCGACTCTTCGGCGCTATCCACAATCCTGGTCACGCCTCCATAGCCGAGAAGTTTACCCCTTTTAGTGGTATCGTCAAAGTAATCAAGGAAATCCCCCAATACGCCAGTGCTTCCTGATGCCGAATATTCTCCTGTGTACTCGATGATGGTAGTCGTGCCGAGAAGTTTGCCTACATTGAGT
>CAVEAQ010000049.1:0-9972 GCA_963613775.1 bacterium
TTGTTATACGGAAATGTTCAGCGGCTGCAGCGCTCTGACCACTGCGCCGGCACTTCCGGCTACAACAATGTCAACGGGATGTTATTCGAAAATGTTCCAGTACTGTACCAGTCTGAAGACAGCTCCGGATCTCCCGGCTACGGCTTTGACCTCCGACTGCTATTGGGGAATGTTCAGCGGCTGCAGCAGTCTGAACTACATAAAAGCCCTGTTTACAAACAAACCGAGTGAAGCTCTTACACATGGCTGGGTTTCAGGAGTTTCCCCGACGGGAATTTTTGTGATGAATAATTCTGCGTCGTGGAAAGCAGATGATGTGAGAGGAGCCAACGGCATCCCTGAAGGCTGGACGGTTGCAACAACAGAATAAAATCAACCACAAAACACAATATGTCGCACATTGGTAATCCATTCACCCCTATCGGGAAAAAGGCCGTTCTCTGCGGAGCGGGAGAACTGGGGAAAGAAATCGCTATCGAACTTGAGCGCTACGGCGTGCACGTGGTGGCTGTGGACAAATATCCCAACGCTCCTGCCATGCAGGTGGCGCAGTCCTCGCATGTGCTGTCGATGCTTGACGGAGAGGCGCTGTCGGCTATGATTGAGGCGGAGAAGCCCGATCTCGTCATCCCGGAGGTCGAGGCGATCGCCACTCCGAAGCTGGTAGAACTTGAGAAGAAAGGCTACACGGTCATCCCCACCGCCAACGCGACTTTCCTGACGATGAACAGGGAGGGGATAAGGCGGCTGGCGGCTGAGCAGCTTGGACTTCCGACTTCGCGCTACGAGTTCGCGCAGAACGAGGATGAGTTTAGGGCGGCAGTGGCCAGGATTGGATTCCCGTGTGTCGTTAAGCCTGTTATGAGTTCTTCCGGCCACGGACAGAGCGTAGTTCGGGAGGAATCTCAACTTGCCGAAGCCTGGAAGGTTTCGCAGGAGGGAGGACGTGCCGGCGGAGGAAAGGTTATAGTGGAAGGCTTTGTAGATTTTGACTATGAAATCACCCTCCTGACCGTGCGCCACTGCGCCGGGACTACATTCCTCAAGCCTGTGGGGCACCATCAGGTGGACGGGGATTATCGTGAATCCTGGCAGCCTCAGGGGATGAGCCCGGCTGCAGAGAAGAAGGCTCAGGAGATTGCGGGCAAGATTACCGCCGCTTTGGGCGGCTACGGAATATTCGGAGTGGAGCTTTTTGTGAAGGGCGAAGATGTGATCTTCAGTGAAGTTTCGCCCCGGCCGCATGACACCGGGATGGTAACCATGATCTCGCAGGACCTCTCGGAGTTTGCTCTTCACGCCAGGGCGGTGCTGGGCCTGCCTGTTCCTGAAGTGCGCTTCTTCGGACCGTCCGCCTCGAAGGCGATCGTCGTCGAAGGCGATACCTGCGAATATGAGTTTCAGGATGTGGACAAGGTGCTCGAGGAGCCTGGAGTCCAAGTCCGCTTCTTCGGTAAGCCGGAGATCAGGGGTCACCGCCGCGTAGGCGTCATCCTCGCCACTGACGAGACGGTGGAGAAAGCGCTCCAAAAGGCCGAGAGGGCCTACTCAAAACTCAAAGTTAAGCTGTATTGATCCTACACCCCCAGCTCTGCCTTAAGGCTGCGAAGCAAGTCGAAGGCCTGCAGGGGGGTCATATTGTTGAGGTCGGCGGCTTCCAGCTTCTCCTTGAGGGAGGAGAGGGTAGGGTCGTCGAGCTGGAAGAACGAGAGCTGCACGCTGCCGTCGTCCTCCAGAGCCATATTGCTCGCGTGCTTCTCGCGCGTCTCCAGAGTGCGCAGGGTCTTCTCAGCCGATTCCACCACCTCGCGCGGCATACCTGCGAGCCGGGCTACGTGGATACCGAAACTGTGCGCCACGCCGCCTTTCTCCAGCTTGCGCAGGAAAATCACATTCTTGCCCTCCTCCTTGACCGCGATATGGTAGTTCTTTACCCTCGGGTACTGTGCCTCCAGGTCGTTAAGTTCGTGGTAGTGAGTCGCGAACAGAGTCTTGGCCCCCTTGCCGTAGGTATGGATATATTCCACCAGCGCCCTTGCTATGGACATTCCGTCGTAGGTTGAGGTGCCGCGGCCTATCTCGTCGAGCAGCACCAGCGAGCGCGCCGAGAGATTGTGCATAATCATCGCCGTCTCGGTCATCTCCACCATGAATGTGGACTCGCCCCGGGAGATGTTGTCTGTCGCGCCGACGCGCGTGAATATCTTGTCGAAGTAGCCGAAACGGGCCGATGCCGCCGGCACGAACGAACCCGTCTGGGCCATCAGCACGATGAGTGCAGTCTGGCGCAGAAGGGCGGATTTGCCGGCCATATTCGGGCCTGTCAGGATGATGATCTGTTCGCCCTTGCTGTCGAGGCCGATGTCGTTGGGCACATATTCCTCGCCCGGAGCCATCAGGGTCTCGATGACCGGATGCCTACCAGCCTTGATATCCAGCGAAGCGGATTTGTCTATCTCGGGCCGGCAGTAGCCGCGGTCCAGCGCCTGCTGTGCAAAGCCCTGCAGGACATCGATTTGCGAGATGACCCGGCAGTTGGCCTGGATGTCGCGTATGGACTTCTGGATGTCGGAGATCAGCTCCCCGTAGAGCCGGCTCTCAATGCCGTAGATTTCGGCCTCCGCGTTGAGGATGCGCTCCTCGTATTCCTTGAGTTCGGCGGTGATGTAGCGCTCGGCGTTGACCAGAGTCTGCTTGCGAACCCACTCTGAAGGCACTTTGTCGCGCGCGGTGTTGCGCACCTCGATATAGTAGCCGAAGACATTGTTGTATCCTATCTTGAGCCCGGTGATGCCGGTGGCCTCGATCTCGCGCTCCTGCATCTTGAGCAGGTAGTCCTTGCCTCCGCGGGAGATTTCCCTGAGATTGTCGAGCTCGGGGCTGACTCCTGGGGCGATGATGTCCCCCTTGCCGAGCTGTGCAGCCGGGCTGTCGCAGAGCGTAGAGTCGATGCGCCCGAGGGTGCTGTCGGTATTGCGCATATCGCCGGCGAGCTTCTGCAGGGCTTCCACCCCGCTCGCAAGGCAGCCCTCGCGCACCGGAGTCATCCGCCGCAGTGAGCGTCCCAGCTGCAGCACTTCGCGGGGCAGAATCTTGCCTGTGGCGGCGCGGGAGACTATTCTCTCCAGGTCGCCTATCTCGCTGATATCCACCTGAGAGGCGCGCAGGGCCTCCTCATTGTCGCGGAAATACTGCACTATGTCGTAGCGCGCGTTGAGGCTCTTGATATCCATAATCGGCATCGCAAGCCACTGCCGCAGCAGTCTGGAACCCATACTTGAGCAGCAGCGGTCTATCGTGTCCACGAGGCTGACTCCGTCCTTGCCTGCGTTGCTCTGGAAGATTTCGAGGTTGCGGAAGGTGAACTTGTCCATCCACACGAAGCGGTCGCTGTCGATGCGCGAGACCGAGCAGATGTTGCCGAGCCCGCTGTGGCAGGTCTGCTCCAGATAGACGAGCAGCGCTCCGGCGGAGCAAACGGCAAGCGGATACTGCTCCACCGCGAATCCCTTGAGGCTCTTGACTTTAAGCTGCGCGCGCAACTTCTCTTCGGCCGCCTCCTGCACGAACGCCCACTCGTCGAGCGTGGTGATGTAGTGCTCCCCGAAGAGCTCCCTGATCCTGCGGGCATCGTCCCTGCAGACCACCAGCTCCTTTGGGGAAAACGAGGACATCAGCGCCCCGACATAGTCGGTAGAACCCTGGGCGAGCTGGAATGTGCCCGTGGACACATCGAGGAAGGCCACTCCGCACTCGGCGCCTCTCAAGGTGAGCCCGGCGAGGAAATTGTGCTCTTTCTGCTCCAGCATTCCTTCCCCGAAGGCGATGCCCGGAGTGAGAATCTCCGTCACACCGCGCTTCACCAGCTTGTTCTTGACCAGAGCGGGGTCTTCCAGCTGGTCGCAGACCGCGACCTTGTAGCCGGCGCGCACAAGCTTCGGGAGGTAGGAGTCCATCGCATGGTAGGGGAATCCGGCCATCTGCGTGTCGCCCTTCTCTCCGTTCGCCTTGCGTGTCAGCACGATGCCCAGCACCTTGCTCGCTGTGACCGCATCGTCGGAATATGTCTCATAGAAATCTCCGACCCTATACAGAAGTATCGCTTCGGGATGTTGTGCCTTGATGCTGAAATACTGCTTGATCAGTGGTGTGTCTTCTCCGCTCTTTGCCATAGTGGTGCAAAGTTAACGATTTTCCCCCACGAATATGTATCTTTGCATCTATGAAACGTCTGCTGATAATCACTTATTACTGGCCGCCTACAGGCGGCTCTGGCGTGCAGCGCTGGGTGAAATTCAGCAAATACCTTCCGCAGTTCGGCTGGCAGCCGGTCATCTACACTCCCGAGAATCCGGAGCGTCTGGCCTTCGACGAAAGTCTGCTCTCTGATATCCCCGACTGCGCGGAAGTTATAAAGACCCATATATCAGAGCCATACGAGATCTACCGCAGACTCACCGGCTCTAAGGGCAAGGCACAGGAAGTAAATCCCCTCAACGCCCAGAAGAAGTCTCTCGGCAAGAGGATATCCCTCTGGCTGCGTGGCAACCTCTTCATCCCTGACCCGCGCATCTGGTGGGTTCGTCCATCGCTGCGCTTCCTTGTGAAGTACCTCCGCGAGCACCCGGTAGATGCCGTGGTAACAACCGGTCCGCCGCAGTCTATGCACTTGATAGGCAGGGGATTGAAGCATCGGCTAGGATTGAAATGGATAGCTGATTTCAGAGACCCGTGGACGGAGATGTTCTACTACAAGCACCTCTCCCTCTCCCGACTCTCGGACCGCAGGCACCACCGCCTGGAGCAGAGCGTGCTGGACGAGGCCGACCTTGTGATTGCAGTCTCGCCTCCCGTGGCCCGCGACTTCGCAGCCAAGACTGCGACTCCTGTGAAGCTGATTACCAACGGGTATGATGAGGACGACTTCGCCGCGTCGGCACCGGATCGCCGTGATGGTAAGTTTACCCTCGTGCACACCGGCCTTTTCGCCTCCGACGGCAACCCGCTCAATCTCTGGGATGCCCTTGCCGGGAAGTGCCGGGATGACAGTGAGTTTCGCTCCCGCCTGCAGATCAGACTCGCCGGCAAGACCGACCCCGAAATCATCTCCGCCATCCGCGAACGAGGCCTTGGCGACAATCTGGTGAATCTTGGCTATCTGCCTCACGAGCAGACCGTTGCGGAGCAGCGCGGTGCCGACATCCTCCTGCTCCCTCTCCGCCAGGAGCCGGAATACGCCAAGGTGCTGCCGGGCAAGATATTCGAGTATATCGCAGCACGCCGTCCGGTGCTCGGCATCGGACAGAGTGACGGAGCTGCAGCCGCAGTGCTGCGCGACGCCGGTGCGGGGGAGATGTTCGGCTGGGACGAGAAGGATGCTCTTATGAGATTCATCCTTGCAGCCCACCCGGAGCCGTCCGGAGCCGAAAAATACTCACGCCGCCGCCTGACGGAAAAATTGGTTGAACTGTTATGAAGAAGAAACTGATATACTGCATCTGCACCGTCATCGGACTGCTGGTGCTCTCGTATGCCTATGTGCCTGAGGTACTTGGCGGGAAAATCGTCAACCAGAGCGATATCTCCGGCTGGCAGGGAATGTCCAAGGAGATGATGGACTGGAACGCATCGCATCCGGATGATCAGACCGCCTGGACCGAGTCGATGTTCGGAGGTATGCCGACTGCATCCATCCACGCTTCCACCAAGGGAGACTGGACACAGGCCGTCTATGACTTCCTGCTCACCGGCCGCCGTCCGGCGACATATCTTTTTATCTCGCTGATCGGAGCCTGGCTGCTGATGCTCTCGCTCGGCATCCACCCGCTCATAGCCATCGGCGGCGCGATTGCCGTCACTTTCTGCTCCTACAATATGCAGATCATTCAGGTCGGGCACAACACCAAGATGCAGGCGATAGCCTTCCTGCCATGGGTGCTCGCCGCGCTGATATATACCTACCGCAAGGCGGTGCAAGGCGGGAAACGCTATCTTGTGTGGTCCGGACTCGGAGCCGCGCTCTTCGCGCTTGCGCTGAGCTTCCAGGTCAAGGCCAACCACCCGCAGATCACCTACTACCTCGCGCTGGCGATATTCATCTACGTGATCGTGCTGCTGGTGTGGATACTGATAGATAAAGAGCGCCGCAAGGCGGTGATCGGGCGCTTCTTTGCGGCGTCGGCACTGCTGCTTGTGCTGGGCTGCACCGGCATCGCCACCAACGCCATCAAGCTGCTCCCGACCTACGAATACACCCCGTACTCTATGCGCGGCGGCTCCTCCGCAGCGAGCGAAGACGGCAGCGGCACCAAGGGGCTCGACATCGACTATGCCACGGCCTGGTCGTACGGCTGGGAAGAATTGCCTAACCTCCTGATACCTAACTTCAACGGAGGCTCCTCCGCCGGTGCGGTCAACCCGAAGCATTCGCAGACCGTTGAGCTTCTGCGCTCCGCCGGACAGGGCAATCTGCGCGAGACCGCCAAGAACCTGCCGCTCTACTGGGGCCCGCAGCCGTTTACGGCAGGGCCTATGTATATGGGTGCCATCACCGTTTTCCTCTTCATCCTCGGTCTGTTCTGCTACCGCGGCAAGGAGAAGTGGTGGGTGGTCGCGGCAAGCATTCTCGCGGTGCTGCTCGCCCTCGGCAGCCATTTCCTCTGGTTTACTAAACTCTTCTACGACTATGTGCCGTTCTACAATAAGTTCAGGACGGTTTCGATGGCTCTCGTGCTGCTGCAGTTCACCCTGCCGGTGCTCGGTTTCCTCGTGCTGGACAGGATAGTCCGCAGCGGGGAGGGGGTCGCGGCGTTCCGCAGGCGGGGTTGGATTGCCCTCGCCATTACTGGCGGGTTCTGTCTGGTCTGCGCGGCGTTTCCGGGGATTGCGGGTGCTTTCGTCGGGACTTCCGATGCGAACTATCCTGATGCCCTCGTAGAGGCTCTGGCGGCTGACAGACGCTACCTGCTCGCCACCGATGCCCTGCGCTCCGCCCTGCTGATCGGCACCGCATATCTGCTGCTGCTCTGGGGCTGCAGTGTGCCCAAGTCGGCACAGAAGACCTTTGCCACGCAGCCAGAGATGGGATTCAGCCGCCGCAGGACGGCTGCCCTGCTGGTGTGCGTGCTCGTGCTCGGCGACCTTTTCCTCGTGGACAAGAGGTACCTCAGTTCCGAGGACTTCACCACCCCGCGCAGCTTCCAGAGCCAGTTCAACAAACGCCCTGTGGATGAATACATCCTTGCCGACCCTGACCCGTCCTACCGCGTGCTCGACCTCACGGTCAGTGTGTTCAACGATTCGCATCCGTCCTACTGGCACAAGAATATAGGCGGATACTCTCCGGCGAAGCTCCAGCGCTACCAGGAATTCATCACCGATACCTTGAGCGGGGAGATTTCCAAACTCTACAGCGCCCTCCAGGGCAAGAACACCATAGAGGAGATGGAGGCGGCTCTGCCATATCTGCCGGGGCTTGCCGAGATGAACTGCCGCTACATAATAGTGAGCGCGCAGCACCCGCCGCTCCGCTATCAGTATGCGCGGGGCAATGCCTGGTTTGCAGGCGGAGCCGAGGGGAGCGCGGAGCTGACCAGTTATGCCCCTAACGAGTTGAAATACAATTACTCATCCGCTACCGGCGGAAAGCTGGTATTCAGCGAAGTATATTATCCGGCAGGCTGGAGGCTGACCCTTGATGACGGAGCTGAAACCCTCGAAATCAAACCTGAGGGCAAGGTGCTCCGCGCAGCCGATGTGCCGGCCGGGGAGCACAGCCTTACAATGCGCTTTGACCCTCCGTCCTATGCTATAGGAGAGAGGGTCTCACGTGCAAGCTCTATACTTATACTGCTGGTGGTGCTGGCTTCGGCCGTTATTGCCGTGCTGCCGAAATTGTCTGCGTCAAAGCGATAAAGTCCTCCACCGAGAGCCGCTCGGCCCTCAGCTCAAACAGTTCCGACGACGTGTCGAAGCCCTCCGGAAGGATGGGTTTCAGGGCGTTGCGCAGTGTCTTGCGGCGCTGGTTGAACGCTGTCTTGACCACCTGCCTGAAGAGGCGCTCGTCGCAGCCGAGTTCGCTGCGGGAGTTGCGCCTGAGGCGGATCACTGCCGACTGCACCTTAGGAGGCGGGCAGAATGCGCCCGATCCCACGGAGAAGAGATACTCGATGTCGTACCAGGCCTGAAGCAGCACGGAGAGTATCCCGTAGGTCTTGGAGCCCGGCTTCTCCGCAATCCGCTCCGCGACTTCCTTCTGTATCATACATACGACTTCCGGCACGAGGTCCTTGTCGTCCAGTATCTTGAAGAATATCTGCGAAGAGATGTTGTAGGGGAAGTTGCCTATCACGCGGTAGCTGCCGCCAAAGAGCTGACGGATGTCAAGCTTCAGATAGTCAGCCATATAGATCTTCCCTTCTATGCCGGGGAAGTGAGTGAGAAGGTAGTCGACCGACTCCTGGTCGATCTCCACGAGCCGCAGGTCGATGTCTTCCCTCTGGAGCAGATACTGCGAGAGCACCCCCATCCCGGGGCCGATCTCCAGCACGTCGCGGACTCCTCCGGCGGTGAGTGCATCCACTATGCTGCGGGCTATGCTCCGATCGGTCAGGAAATGCTGTCCGAGGGCTTTCTTGGCGCGAACTTCCATATGGCTATCCGAGCTTCTCGGCAAGTTTCGCCGCGAGTTCCACGAATGCAACTCCGTCCGGGCGGGAGCTCAGCGCAGCCGGCTCGCCGCTGTCGCCGCTCTCGCGTATGCCCTGCACGAGAGGAATCCTTCCCAGCAGGTCGATGCCGAGTTCCTCTGCCATCTTTGCTCCTCCGTCCTTGCCGAAGATGAAATACTTCTCGTTCGGATGCTCCTCAGGGGTAAACCAGGCCATATTCTCCACGAGGCCGAAGATAGGGCGGTTGATGCTCTGGTTGCGGAACATATTCACACCCTTCTCCACATCGGCGAGAGCCACGTTCTGCGGGGTGGTGACTATCACCGCTCCCTCCATCGGGATCTCCTGCACGAGACTGATATGGATGTCCCCTGTCCCGGGAGGCATATCGATGAGCAGGAAGTCGAGCACTCCCCACTTCACCTGTAGGATCATCTGTTTCAGGGCGTTGCAGGCCATAGGCCCTCTCCAGATGAGGGCCTGCCCTTTCTGGGCGAAGTAGCCTATCGACATCCACTTCACCCCGTATTTCTCCAGTGGGACAATCACCTCCTTGCCGTCGATCTCCTCAGCGTCAGGGGTCATCCCCTCTGTCGCCGTCATCACCGGTACAGACGGTCCGTAGACGTCGGCGTCGGCGAGTCCGACCTTGTATCCGAGCCGTGCGAGGGCGCAGGCGAGGTTGACTGCGACCGTGGATTTGCCGACCCCTCCCTTGCCGGAGGCCACGCCTATGATGTGGCGCACATTGCTGAGCTGCTCCATTCCGAGTTCGCGGATATCGTTCTTCTTCGGCTTAGGCTTCACCTCGTCCACCACCACAGTCTTCACTTCGGACTTGACTTCCGCCGGCAGATGGCGTATCAGGGCCGCACGGGCGCTGCCGATGAGGTATTCCGCGAGCGGGTCGCGGCGCTTCGGGAAGGCGAGCGTTACGCAGACTCCGTCCTCTGAGATCGAGATGTCATTGACCATTCCGAGTGCCACTATGTCCTCGTCCCGCTTGCCGGGATGGTGCACTTCGCTCAGAGCTTTGAGTATTTCTCCTCTGCTTATCATTATCTTACGATATTCATCTCGTCGAGCAGCCAGCCGGCTCCGCCGAACTTGTCCATCATAAACAGTACATATCTGATATCCACGCAGATGCATCTCTGGAGCTCAGGCTCGAAGATCACATCTCCGCTCATCGCCTCCCAGTTGCCGTCGAAGGCGAGGCCGATCAGGTTGCCGTCGGCATCCATCACCGGACTGCCGGAGTTGCCTCCGGTGATGTCGAGGTTGGTGAGGAAGCAGGTGACGA
>CAVEAQ010000050.1:0-9926 GCA_963613775.1 bacterium
GGGAAGCCATCTTGGCGCTTGCCGGCATCTCAACCCACCAGCTGCCGAGCCACTGTGCGAACGCGGTGGTCTGGAACCAGTCGCTGATACCGACGAACTTGATGGCCGCACCCGCGACCATAAGTCCTGCCGAGAGCACGCCGGAGAAGCGCACTCCGAGCTTGTCGAGGATGACGCCCGCGATGATGAGGAAACCGCAGACGTTGAGGATATACTCAGATGCAGCATACTTGCCGAAGACTCCGCTGTCCCAGCCCAGGTTGCTCTCCACGAGAGACTTGAGCGGAGACATTACGTCCACGAACATATATGCGAAGAACATCATCAGGGCGATGAGCATCAGCACGCCCCACCTTGCTGCCGGATAGTCGTTGAGCAGCTTCTTGGTCTTTTCTGCCATATGGGTCAGGTTTTAAGCGGGCGGAAGGCAGCACCTGCCGCCCGGAAAGTTGATTCCAATACTAGAACGGAAGGTCGTCGGACGGAGCGTCGTCAAGATCTGCTGCAGGCGCTGCCGCCTGGACAGGCTTGGGTGCAGCGGTCTGCGGCGGCCTCTGATATGCCGGCTGCTGGTAAGGCTGCTGCTGAGGCTGCTGGTAAGGCTGCTGCTGCGGGGCGTATCCTCCATCTGAAGGAGCACCTTCCCTGCGTCCGAGGAGCTGCAGGTTGTCTACGTTGATCTCGGTGGTATATCTCTTGGCGCCGCTCTGGTCGGTCCATGACCTGGTCCTGAGGCGGCCTTCTATGTAGAGCTGCGTGCCCTTCTTGACAAATCTCTCAGCGACATCGGCAGGCTGCCCCCAGGCCACTATATTGTGCCATTCGGTGCTCTCCCTGGACTCTCCGCTGCGGTCCCTGTATCTCTCCGTGGTCGCCAGTGTGAAGGTGGCGACTTTCCTTCCCTGCCCTCCCGGGGCGCTGGCGTCGAGGTAGCGGACCTCAGGGTCCTTCCCGACATTGCCGATAAGCATTACTTTATTCAGTGACATGACAATATATTTTTTACTCTGCAAGATAGAGATTTTTTTGCTAAAAGCGATGAAAAACTCGCTATCTTTAGCGTGTGAAAAAGACAATCATCACACTGACCGGATTTATGGGCAGCGGCAAGAGCTGCGTCGGGAGGGAGCTTGCAGCCTTGCTGGATGCACATTTCGCCGACCTGGACTCGCTGGTGGTGAGAGCCGAGCACCGGAGCATCCCGCAGATCTTCGAGGAAGGGGAGCCTGCATTCCGCCGGGCGGAGCTGAAGGCCCTCAAGTCCTTCCTCGACAGTGCCGAGACCATCTGGAAGCCTTCAGTGCTTGCCCTTGGCGGCGGTACCTTCTGCAATCCCGAGTCCAGAGCCGAGATACTTGCCCGCAGCCGGAGCGTCTATCTGCGCACATCCCTTGAGACCATCCGTGCGCGGCTCGGCAGAGAAGACGCGTCCAGGCCTCTCTTCAAGGACGCGGACAGGCTCTACGCGGAGCGTGAGCCTGTCTATAGCGAAGCTTCCCTCATCATCGACACGGAAGGTCTGACGGTGAGAGAGATAGCTGACCTGATCAAAGATAGATTTTCCGCATAGCCTCCACATCCGGATCTTCCCCGCTCATTATCTTGTAGCCTAGGACAGCCTGCTGCAGATGCCAGGCCGTGCCGGGGATGTAGCCGCGGTGCGACGAGAGGCAGGGATCCTTGTAATTCGCCTCGATAATCACTTCGCAGTCAAGTAAATCAATGCCCTCTACAGCGGAAGGCAGGGTGTAGATTATCACATCAGCCTTGACCCCGCGTGCTATGCCGTCGTGGCGGTATAGGGTAGTGTGGAATCCGAGGTCCTCGGCTGCGGCGAGAGCGGCCTTGCCGGCGCCGCCGAAGCCTATCACCGCTGCCGTGCCTCTCTCCAGAGGCTCCAGCAGGGCGCGGACTCCCATATAGTCTGAGTTCCAGGCCTTCACTCCGTCGGGGGTGTTGAGGCAGAGATTGGTCGCTCCGACCCGCCCGCACTCCGGACTCTTCCAGTCGGCTCGCCCGAAGGCGCTGCCCTTGAAGGGGGCGGTGACGTTGATGGCCCTGTACTCCTTGAGAAAGGTCTCCCAGGCCTGCCCGAAATCCGGGGTTTCGATGAGCTTGTAGGCGTATTTGCCGTGATATGCCGCCTCGAAGAGCCTGGGGCTCAGCGAGTGGGCTATGGGGTAGCCGATAAGTCCGAATTTATCCATTATTGCGCTGCCTTACAGATTCGTAGAGGAGTATTGCCGCAGAGACGGAGACATTGAGCGAGTCGAGCCGTCCCAGCATCGGTATCATTATGTGTGCGTCTGCGGCTTTGCGCCAGACCTCGCTGAGGCCGGTGGATTCCGTGCCCATCACGATGGCGGTGCCGCTCCGCATATCGCGGTCGTAGTAGAGGGAGGAGTCCTGCAGCTGCGCCGTAAGTATCTGTATCCCCTTGTCTTTCAGATATTTGATGGCCTCGGTGCTCTCGCAGACGGCAGTCTGCACGGTAAATGCCGCGCCGAGCGATGCCCTGATGAGATTGGGATTGTAGATATCGACCTTGGGGTCGCAGATTATCAGTGCATCGGCTCCCGCCGCGTCGCAGGTCCTCAGCACCGCGCCGATGTTGCCCGGCTTCTCCACGCTTTCGAGTACAGCTACGAGCGGATTCTCCTTGAGCTTCAGGCTCTTCAGGCTATGCTCGCGTGCCTTGACCTCGGCTATGATGCCCTCCGTGCCCTCGCGGTAGGCCACCTTGGCGTAGAGCTCCCGGCTCAGCTCGCAGATGCGGCAACTGGGGAGATGCACCTCGCCGGCGATTTCCGGGCAGATGAAGATGGTGTCGGCTTCATAGCCCGCTTCCAGGCAATGTTCCAGCTCCCTCCGGCCCTCTACCGTGAATAAAGAACTTTCGCGCCGCTCAGATGCTTTCTGCTGCAGCGCGAGAAGTTTCTTGATCTTGGGATTGGATGCCGATGTGAGCGTCTCTATCACTGTTTGTCCTCTTTCTTGAGGCTCTTCTCGGGCTTCATCTGAGGGAAGAAGAGCACATCCTGGATGGTGGTCTGACCGGTCATGAACATAGTCAGACGGTCGATGCCCATTCCGAGTCCTGAGGTCGGCGGCATACCGTATTCGAGCGCGCGCACAAAGTCCATGTCTATATACATCGCTTCATCGTCGCCCTTGCTCTTGAGCCTTGCCTGCTCCTCGAATCTCTGGAGCTGGTCGATCGGGTCATTGAGCTCGGAATATGCGTTGGCTAGCTCCTTGCCGCAGACGAAGAGCTCGAAGCGTTCGGTCAGCTGCGGGTTCTCGCGGTGACGCTTGGTCAGAGGGGACATCTCCACCGGGTAGTCGGTGACGAAGGTCGGCTGGATGAGCTTGTCTTCGCAGTATTCGCCGAAGATGGCGTCGATGAGCTTGCCCTTGCCCATTGAAGGCTCAATCTTGACATTCAGTGAGTTGCAGACCTTGCGGAGCTCGTCCTCGTCCATCCCGCTCACATCGACTCCGGCGTATTCGCGGATGGCGTCGAGTATAGGCAGGCGGCGGTATTCTCCTCCGAAGTCCACCTCGTTGTCGCCGATCTTGACCTTGGTGGTGCCGTTGACAGCCATTGAAACTTCGCCGAGCATCTTCTCGACGAACTTCATCATCCAGTTGTAGTCCTTGTAGGCTACATATATCTCCATACAGGTGAACTCCGGATTGTGGGTCTTGTCCATACCCTCGTTGCGGAAATCCTTCGCGAACTCATACACTCCGTTGTATCCGCCCACGATCAGCCTCTTGAGGTAGAGCTCGTTGGCGATCCTCAGGTAGAGAGGGATGTCCAGAGCGTTGTGGTGGGTGACGAACGGACGTGCGGTCGCGCCGCCCGGGATGCTCTGCAGGATAGGGGTCTCCACCTCGAGGCAGCCCGCCTCGTCGAAGTAGCGGCGCATCGTGGAGATGATCTTCGCCCTCTTGACGAAGACATCCCTGACCTGAGGGTTTACGATGAGGTCCACATACCTCTGGCGGTAGCGGAGCTCCGGATCGGTGAACGCATCGAAGACCTGGCCGTCCTGCTCCTTGACGATAGGTAGCACCTTGAGCGACTTGCTGAGCAGGGTGAGCTCCTTGGCGTGCACGCTCAGCTGGCCGGTCTGGGTGATGAAGGCGAATCCCTTGATGCCCACGATGTCGCCGATGTCGAGGAGTTTCTTCCACACGGTGTTGTACATCGTCTTGTCCTCGCCAGGGCAGATCTCGTCGCGCTTGACGTAGATCTGTATCCTCCCGGTGCTGTCCTGCAGCTCTCCGAAGGAGGCCGCTCCCATTATGCGGCGGCTCATAAGCCTGCCCGCTATGCACACTTCCTGATAATTGCCCTTCTCCGCGTCATATCCGGCGGTGATCTCCGCCGCCGTGGCGTTGACCGGGTATTCTGCTGCAGGATAAGGCTCAATGCCTAGCTCTCTCAGCTTCGCGAGAGACTCCCTGCGTAAAAGTTCCTGTTCACTGTATTCCATAATGCAAAAGTACTATTATTTTTTGAGAAGCGGGAATGTGCGGCCGTAGGTAAGCATCCTCCATATCCACTCCAGCGGTCCGAAGTTGAAGTGCTTGAGCCAGATGCTGCTGAGCAGAGCTTCAAGCATATAGACTCCGAGGGCGATCGGCGCCACATAACAGAGGCCTACCCCGGCGCCGAATCCCAGGCCGATCCCGTAGAATATTATCACGCCGAACACGGACTGGCAGATATAGTTGCTCATCGCCATCCTGCCCGGTGCGGCCAGTACGCGGAAGCAGTGCAGGCCCGGACGGCGCAGATACAGCAGGCAGAGCAGCGCCACATAAGCGAAGCCGAGCGGGTAGACGCTCACGGCGTAGGTCAGCGAGTGCAGCCCGAGGCCGAACGGATGCGAGTGGAGGCTCCCCCAGGTGTAGAGGGCGGAGCAGGGCAGTCCTACGGCGAGCCCGATCAGCGCAATGCGCCTGAGCTGCGGGCGACAGGCGGCAAGGTCGGCGTAGAGCCTGCGGCGTCCGGCCCAGAATCCGATGAGGAAGAGCCCGAGTACCTTGAAGTAGCGGTTGCCCTCTATGAACTCCTGCATACGGACGAACGCGCCCTGCACGAGGAATTCGAACATCTCCCTGTAGGACCCGGCATCGCGCAGCCAGTAGGCGAAATTGTCATCCGTGATGCCGTAGCGGGCGCAGTATTCCTGCTGCACGCGCACCACCGGAGCCGAGAGCGACACTCCAAGCGCGTCAGTCACGCTGTCCACCAGCACCGGCAGCAGAAGCAGTACGGCGGCACAGCGCAGCAGCCCCTTGTCCGATACGTTGCGGAAGAGCGGCAGCAGCATCCCCATCAGCGCATAGAGCATCAGGATGTCTCCGCTCCAGATGAACATCAGGTGCAGGAAGCCTATCAGCAGCAGTATCAGCATCCTGCGGTAGAATATCCGGATGCCGTCGGCTCCGCGCTTCCGGGCGTTGGCGAGAATTATCGAGAATCCCAGCCCGAAGAGCAGGGAGAAGATGGTGTAGAACTTGCCGTCCACGAATATCCCCTGCAGCCAGCGCACCACCCTGTCGGCGGTCGCGGTGGGCATCGCGGCGGCAGCGTCGGCGTGCAGGAAGGTGTAGAGGGAGAATTCCGGGAAGTTGGCCAGCACTATGCCGAGCAGGGCGAAGCCGCGCAGTGCATCAAGTATGATGTAGCGCTCCGAAGACTTCACCGGCATTGATCCGGCACTCATATCCTGTAGATATCGTCACGCTCGCGCAAGTCTCTGATGCGGAGCTGGATGGAAGAATTGCCGCGGTAGTAGTTCTCCACTATCGCATAGCAGACGTCGAAAGGGTTGCCCTCCCGTATGTAGTCGAAGCAGTCGGCCATATTGAAGGCGATGGACGGTATCTGGTGATACGGCTGCGACTCCTGTATCAGGTCGAGTTTCATATGCACTCCGCCCGCGCCCACCTTGCGGCCGGTGCCGGCGTCGTAGACGTTTTCCGTCACGAAGATAGGGTTGTTGTTGCCCGGGCCGAAAGGCTGGAACTGCTTGAGAATCCTGAAAAATTTAGGGGTGATCTGCGCGAAGTCGAGCTTTGAGTCCACCTCCACCACCGGGGTCAGCATCTCCGGGGTTATGTGCCCCGCGATGAATGCGTCCATCCTCGCGGAGAACTCCTGCAGGTTCTCCTCCCTGAGAGTGAGTCCCGCCGCATACATATGCCCCCCGAAGTTCTCGAGAAGGTCGGCGCAGCTCTCGATGGCCTCGTACAGGTCGAAACCCGCGATGCTGCGTGCGGAGCCGGTGACGAAGCCGTTGGACTTGGTGAGCACCACCGTCGGCCGGTAGTACGCCTCCACGAGTCTGGAGGCCACGATCCCTACAACTCCCTTGTTCCACTTCGGGTTATATACTATGGTGGCGTTTGAGTTGCACAGACAGTTGCCGGACTGTACCATCTCCAGCGCTTCCTGTGTGATCTCGCGGTCTATATTCTTGCGCTCGTTGTTGCTCTCGTTGATCTTCTCGCCTATCGCCATCGCTCTCGATGCATCGGCAGAGGTCAGCAGCTCCACCGCCAGTCTGCCCGACTCCATACGTCCGGCGGCGTTGATGCGCGGACCGATCTTGAAGACTATGTCATCGACAGTGATGTGCCCCGGCTCAAGGTTGGAGAGCGAGATCATCGCCAGGAGTCCCTGACACGGGCTCTCGTTGAGCTGTTTGAGCCCGAAATGGGCTAGGATACGGTTCTCCCCGACCATCGTCACGAGGTCGGAGGCGATGCTCACCACAAGCAGGTCGAGCAGCGGGATCAGGCTCTCGAACGGGATGCCGTAGCGCTGCGAATATGCCTGCACCAGCTTGAATCCCACTCCGCAGCCGGAGAGGTCGTCGAAGGGATAGTGGCAATCCTCCCTCTTGGGGTCGAGTACGGCCACGGCCTTCGGAAGCTCATCCTCCGGAAGATGGTGGTCGCAGATGATCACGTCCACTCCCTTGCCGGCGGCGTAGTCCACCTTGTCCTTGGCCTTGATGCCGCAGTCGAGGGTGATGAGCAGGCCGAAACCGTTGTCGGAAGCCCAGTCAATCCCCTTGAACGACACGCCGTAGCCCTCGTCGTAGCGGTCTGGGATATAGAAATCGACGGCGGAAGTGAAGCGGCGGATGAAGGAATAGACGAGCGCCACCGCTGTGGTGCCGTCCACATCATAGTCTCCGTAGACGAGGATCTTCTCCCCGGAGGTAATCGCGCGGCGCAGTCTCTCCACGGCCGCGTCCATATCCTTCATCAGGAACGGATCGTGCAGATTGTCAAGGCTCGGCCTGAAGAATGAGCGCGCTTCCTCGAAGGTCCGCACCCCGCGCTGCACCAGCAGCTCGGCGAGCACCCTGTCGATGCCGACTTCGGCGGCGAGCCTCTCGACGGTCGCGCTGTCTGCAGACTCCCTGATGATCCACTTGCAATCCTTTGCCATATCCTGCCAAAGTTAACATTATTTTTTTAGAATATGAACTGCCGTCCGGCACCTCAGAAGAGCGTCGGCTCTTCATAAGTCTCTTCGTCAGGGTCACCGGAGAGGTCCTGCAGCGTGTCGGCGCTGAGGCCTGCGGCATCCGGAAGTTCGAGATCGATGCTCTCCGGCTCGGCCTGTTCGGCTCCCGGAGCACTGTCGTCCTCCTTGACGAGCGGCTCGATGAAACGCACGGACTTGACTTCACCCTTGGCGGAGCATTTCTTACCCTTGGCGGCAAAGCCTTTCTTGCCTATCCATTCTTCGGCATCCACCGCTTCGGCGGGCTTGTCTTCCATCTTCCAGCTGATTTCGTACTGCGGGTGCAGGTCGTCGCTGAGCTCCACGAGATAGGACTTAGGGCTGTCCGAGATGAAGCTCTGCGGGGTGTTGTCACTCACGACAAAGGAGAACCGCTTGACATAGAAGCTCTTGGACTCGCCGTCCCAGTAGAGGGCCGTGAACGTCTTGTCCGGGTCGAACTTCTCGACTCGCAGTACGTCTCCCTGGTAGCGGTTGACGAGCTCGAAGGAAGTCGTGTAGAATGTGCCGCCCCGGAATACGGCGAGCACTTTGTCACCCGACTCGAACTGCCCGAGATAGAGGCCGTGGGCCTCGTCGTTGAGCTTCTGGATATCGGAGTCGTACCAGATGTCCTTGCCTTCTATCGTGCTGATACCTTTGCTCTTGAGGGAGATCCGCTGGATGACGTTCTTGCTGACGAGGTTGCCCCTCGCGGTCCTGCTCTTGATGGCGAGCGAGGAGAAGTCGTATTCGAGCGAAGTCTTCTTGAGCTTCGGGCGGGCGCGCAGCTGGATGCGTACGGTCTCCGCCTCACCGTTGTGGTTGGCGGTGAACCATACTATCTGGGAGCCCGGCTCGCCGGTGGTGATGTCGTATTCCTTGTCGCGGGTCACTGACGTGACCGCGAAGCGCTTCGCATAATATATGGAGGTCTTGCCCTCGCGGTAGATGACATTGTATACCGTGCGGCTGTCGCCTCTGTTGAAGATATTGACATAGAGGAGGTCCTTGCCGAAGAACGCCTTGTCCTCCACCTTGGTGATGCGGTACTTGCCGTCCTTGGAGATAACGATGACCTCGGAGAGGTCGGAGCAGTCGCAGATGTACTCGCCGCCGTCGTCCTTCTTGAGGCCGATGCCCACGAATCCTTCAGCCAGATTGGCCTGCAGACGGGCGTTGTTGTTGACTACCTTGGTGGCGGCGATGGTCTCGAAGCCGACGAGCTCCGTGCGGCGCGGGTATGCCTTGCCGTACTTCTTCTTGAGGGACTGGAACCAGTCGATGGTGTAGCGGTCTATATGGTCTATGTCGTCCTGCACTTCCTTCATCTCCTGCTCGATGGAGAGGATCTTCTCGTCCATCTGTTTCGTGTCGAACTTGGAGATCTTGCGCACGGGCTTCTCGACGAGTCTCAGGATGTCCTCCATCACGATCTCGCGGCGGAGCAGCTCCTGATATTCCTTCATCCTGGCGAACACATCGCCGATCTGGCTGTCCCAGTCCTTCTGGTCCTGCTCCAGCACCTTGTAGATGCGGTTCTCGAAGAATATGCGCTCCAGCGAGCTGTAGTGCCAGTCGCTCTCCAGCTCGTCCATCCTGATGCGGAGCTCCTGCAGCAGGATGTCCCTGGTGTGGAAGGTGCTGTATTCGAGGATGTCGTTGACTGTGAGGAACTGCGGCTTGTTGTCCACGATCACGCAGGCGTTCGGCGCTATGTTGTACTCGCAGTCCGTGAACGCGTAGAGCGCGTCGATGGTCTTGTCCGGGGAGACGTCGTTGGGAAGATGGATGACGATGTCCACCTTGTCGGTGGTCATGTCCTCTATCTTCTTGATCTTGATCTTCCCCTTGTCCTTGGCCTTGAGGATGGAGTCTATGAGGTCGCGGGTGTACTTGCCGTACGGGATCTCGGTGATGGCTATGGTGTTCTTGTCGATCTTCTCGATGCGGGCGCGCACCTTGACGCTGCCTCCGCGCTTGCCGAGCAGGTATTTGCTGCAGTCGGCGAAGCCGCCGGTAGGGAAGTCCGGATAGATCTCATAAGGCCGGCCCTCGAGGATGGCGACCGACGCATCGAGGAGTTCGTTGAAGTTGTGCGGAAGGATCTTGGAAGCGAGACCGACGCCGATGCCCTCGGTGCCCTGCGCGAGCAGGAGAGGGAAGCGTACCGGGAGTTCGGTCGGCTCCTGGTTGCGCCCGTCGTAGGAGTTCATCCAGCGGGTCACCTTCGGGTCGAACACCACCTCCTTGGCAAACTTGCTCAGTCTGGCCTCGATGTATCGCGGCGCGGCGTTGGAGTCGCCGGTGAGGATATTTCCCCAGTTACCCTGACAGTCGACCGTGAATCCCTTCTGGCCGAGCTGCACGAGGGCTCCGAGGATGGACTGGT
>CAVEAQ010000051.1:0-9806 GCA_963613775.1 bacterium
AGGACGTGGAGGCAAAGGCCGCTACCATTGACGAGCAGAAGCAGTCAATCGACAACCTTGACAAGTCCGTCAAGGAACAGAAAACCGCCCTTGAGGAGCTTCGTAAGAGACTCTCCGAGCAGCCTGCCACCTATAAGCAGGCGTTCCGCGATGCGCTCTACGCGCAGAAGGACGCCATTATGGCCCTCGCAAAGAAGGAGACTGACAAGTTCTCCATCTCCGTTGAGGTGAAGGCCGCTGCAAGCATCACCACCGCATCCATCGCACCTAACAACTTCGTTGGTGTCGCCGTGGATCCTACCATCCACGCCGCAGTGCCGGAGGCTAACGCCTTCCTGATGGTATTCGGTCTCCGTCCTCGCACCGCCAACAAGCTTGGCTGGATTGAGGCTACAACCGAGGCGGGCGCAGACTACCTCGCCGAGCTGACCGAGAACAAGAACAAGTCCGGCGTGAAGTTCGCCGAGAAGTCTCGCGCCTTCGCGAAGATTGGTACTTATATGACCATCTCCACCGAGGCTGAGGACTGGTTCGAGCAGATCTACAACTACTGCGTCAACGAGGGCACACGCCTCATTGAGGCCAAGCTTGACGCTGAAATCTACGGCGGCGCAGGAAGCGACACCGAGACCGGCAAGATTTACGGCCTCAAGTCATCTTCCACTGCATTCTCCGCTCTTGCGGCTAAGGCCATCGAGAACGCCAACATCGCCGACGCTCTCATTGACGCCGCTGACCAGATCAAGAAGGCCGGCTATCACGCCGACGTAGCCTTCGTCACCTGGGCGGAACTCCGTCAGCTGAAGTCCCTCAAGGACAAGAACGGCAACTACATCTTCGACCAGGTGAGCGGTATGCTTGACGGCATGCGCGTTCTCGCATCCGACCGCCTCGCTGCCGGCGAAGGCTTCGTCTGCGACACTACCTGCGTTGAGGTCTACGGAGGCGGCAGCTATGAGCTTGAGTTCGAACGCAACGCGAGCGTTGACGGCTACACCGTCTACTTCCGCAAGTGCGCTCAGACCAAGGTGCCTACACCGAAGCAGAAAGGTCTCGTCTACATCGCAAGCATGGCCACCGCCATCGCTGCGCTCCAGGCAGAGACAGTCTAACCTGCAGCCGTTATGCCTAAGGTCGTAACAGTTGAGGTAATCAAGTCCCACGACGGCATCCAGTGTGGCCGCGTCCTGCGCCACACTGAAGCCCCGTGGCTCACCAAGATGATCACCGACGGCTACTACAAGGTAGTTTCCGACACGGAAGTGGCCGAGGTAGTGAAGAAATCCACCAGAACCAAGAAGTCAGCGAAGAAATGATATCTCTCAAGACACTGAAGATGGCCCCGCCAACGAGGGAGCACCTTTCGATGCTCAAGCAGTATGCAAGTGTGCCGGACGACTCCAGGGACGCTCTCCTAAAGACGCTCCTGGTGCAGGCGTTCAAGATGGTGCAGGAAGCCTCTGACAAGACGCTCCTGCCGTCAACCCTTGAGTTGACCGTAAGCGAACGCCATCAGGCATACGATGACGTGGTGCGGCTTTATCAGTGCCCTGATGAAATCATTTCCGTAGTTGACGGCGATGGCGAGAGCCTTGACTACTCCCGCAGCGGGCAGATGCTGCACTGCCTTCCCTGGGTGGACACGGTGGTGGTGACCTACACCACTAAACCGACACTCGCGGAGGCGGACACGCTGCTCGTCGTGGTCCTGCAGTACGCCACCGCGCTCTATGACGGAGCGGATACCGCAACCCTTAATTCCATCCTCGCGCAATGCTGAGACAACCTACCAACGCACGCAGACTGAACGACCGCATCGTGCTGACGCAGTCGGATGCCGCCGTGGATGACTACGGCCACGCCTCCATGGGCGAGCCGAGGGATGTCGCGACGGTGTATGCGCATGTTCGGCAGATGTCCGCCACGAAGACGATGCTGACCTTTCAGCAGGCAGACATCATCGGCGTGGAGATGGAGTTCAGAGCGGTCGGGGTGGCTTTCAACGGGGTGAGGTGGAACGGACACCAGCTGCATTTCTCGCAGCCGGAGAACGTGGATAACCGCGGCCGTTTCATCAAGCTCACGGGGTGGTATCACATCGACAATCCTTCCGCGCTATGAGCGAGGTATGGGTAGACGGACAGGACCGCCTCTTCGCGAATATGGACCGCCTCTATGGCGAGGTGGCCGCAGCCGCGAAGAAAGGCATCCGCAAGGCAGGTATGCAGATCATCGCGGACGCGCAGCGCAATATGCGCACAGCAGGTCACAATGGGCGTACACTGAACAATACCGGGCGTCTCTCACAGTCAGGCCGCGTGCAGGACGTGGAGGGGTCAAACGATGTCGAGATTGGTTTCTTCTCGCAGTCTGGCGAGCGAGGCTATGCAGCTGCGGTTGAGTATGGCTCCCGTGGCCATTGGCCGCCGAAGCAGGAGATTGATTCGTGGGTGTACAAGAAGCTCCGTGTGGCGAAGGATAAGGTGGCGAGCGTGGGATTTCTCGTAAGGAGGGCCATTTCCCGCAAGGGGACGCAGCCGCATCCGTTCTTCGAACCTGCGGTGCGGAAGAACACCAAGGCTATCAGACAACGCATCACCGATGCGATTAACGAAGTAACAAAGGCAGACCAATAATGTCAAGTTTTGTCAGCGCGCTTGCGCAAGTGTATAAGTCTATCCGTGCGAAGCTGGTCAGCTCCGGCGCACCCGTCGGCGGCACGGCCAACTATCCGCGCATAGAGATACACAGCGTGGTGGAGGACGCCCCGGTCACAAAGGACGGGTCACTGCGCAGCATCACCGCGAACATCGAATGCATATCCGATGAGCGGGTGGCGGACATCGTGTCCCTCGCGGACACCTGTATAGAGCAGATATTTGACGAAGCGGGTCTGCCGATGGACAAGTGGTCGCTTGTGGGAGTCATTCCCGGTCAGATAAGGATGTTTGACGAGGAAAGCTCGCAGGATGCGTCTGCGGTCATCTACCGTCTGCTTCAGGACATCACCGTGTGGGTGGAGAAAAGGGAGGAGACCACCGAGGCAGAATCAGAAAGTGAAGTTGAACAAGTTTAAATCATAGTACTATGGCAGTTTTAGGAAGTGAGCGCAAAGCTTACATCAGGACATCATCCACTCTTACCTGGCTTGCCGGAGAGCAGAGCAACAGCCTCAACCGCACCGCGGAGGCCATCGAGACGAGCGACAAGGCGTCCGACTGGGCGAGCTATGTCCCGGGCAAGAAAGGCGGCACGGTTAGCATCACCGTCTATGTGGACAAGAGCGACGCCGCGCAGCAGGCAGCCCTTAGCGCATTCGCGGAGGGCGACCTTGTGCAGTGGGCGGTCGGTAACGTGCAGAACGGAGCACTCGCGTCAGGATCGTCGGGCAGCGGTGTCATCACCGGCATCTCCGACACCAACGACAACGGCGCGGTGTCATCCCGCACCATCGACATCCAGATATCGGGCGCAATCAACGAGGCTTAAAGGCTATGCGTTCGGTACGCTACACAATTGAATTCGGTGACGGCGTGAAGGTTCCAATGCTTTTCACGCCGCACCTTTATAGCTTCAGAGGGACACAGGGCGTCACCTTCGAAGTCAGCGACCTTAACAACACATCCGAAGTGGTGGAGGCTTACGCCGATGTTCTCTTCTGCGCAGCCCTCAATGCCTTCGTGCTTGACGGGAACGGCAGCGTGGAGGAATTCCCTCACAAGAGGGGCGACTTCCATGAGTTCATGATGTGTCAGCCGGAATCGTTCGGAAAGGCCCTCAATTTCGCGCTTGAAGCCCTGACGGGAAAGTCCGTCAAGGAAATCAGTTCAGATGCGCAGAAAGGGGTCGCAAATGCGAATACGGGCGAGGATACAAGTAAAAAAAAAGAGTATACGCGCTGGATTGGCCGGCGATCGAGGAATTCCTCATAGGTGACTGCGGTATGACGGAGCGCGAGGCCGCACTCTGCTCCTTCAGCGAGTATAGGTGCCGTCTTGAGGGGTTTGAGCGGGCGGAGCAGCGGGAGTGGGAGCGGCTCAGATGGCAGACATGGCAGCTGATGGCCCCGCACTACAAGAGGGGTCAGATGCCGCGCAGCGCGAAGGCCTTCTGCCGGTTCCCGTGGGACAAGGATATTACCAACGACGAACGGCTTGCACAGCGAGCGTTCGAAAAGAGCCACATAACGGAAGATGAAATCACCGCGCTGAACGCGCACTTCGATAAACTCAAGCAAGATGGGAAAATTAGGTGATCTTTGGATAAAGCTCGGTCTTAAGAAGCAGGACTTCGACAAGGGCCTCGATCAGGCGAAGTCGAAGGTGTCCACCTTTGCCGAGAGCGCGAAAGGTGTCGGCACGAAGTTCAAGGCCTTATGGGCTGCCATAGGCGTGGGCGCGGTCGCCCTCGTCAATGACTTCGCGCATCATTCGCAGAAATTCGGCGACATGTGGGAGCACACGATGTCCCGGATGAAGGCGGCGTGGGGACAGTTCCTTACATCGCTCACCAATTGGGATTGGGACGGCTTCTGGGACAGGGTGAAGGCCGGAGCGGATGCGGCGCAGAAAGCCACCGCGGCGCATGATGCCGAGTTCGAAGTGGAGAACTCGCTCGCCATACGCAAGGCCGCAATGCAGGAAGAACTTGCCCTTCTGCAGGTAGAGATGCGCAACACGAAGCTCTCCTATGAGCAGAGGGCGGCGTATGCGAAGCAGTACCTGGAGAAGGTTAAACCCATCTATGAGGATGAGATAGACCTGCGCAAGAACATCGCCACCGCGGACATGAACAAGTATCTCGCGCAGGCGGGACTTGGCCAGAGCGCGGGGCAAAGGGATAATCTTGAGAAGTTCCTGACTAATATCGCGCCCGACGAGGACATGACCAACACCCTCGTAGCGTGGACCAAGCGCAACCAGGGTAAAAGGGTCAACTGGACCAACGAGATGGCCGCGACCATTGACCAGATATCCTCGCAGTACGGCGATGCGGCCACATCCGCCTTCGGTGTGCTCGCGAACTACTACATGGGCAGCGGAGACAAGGAGGCGCAGGAGGTGGTGGACGCCATCACCGCGATGTATGCCGCGAAGGCCGCGTTCAACGAGCAGACAAGGCGCGTACAGACGGTGCTCAACACCGCCGAAGCGCAGGGCAGCGGCATAGACACAGGAGGGAGCAGCAACGGCGGAGCCACCGAGGATCCATTGGCCAAGCAGGCGGAGGCTATCGTGGAGCGTCTGCGACAGTCTTCGATGGATGAAGTGGAAATCGTATCCGAGAAATACGAACAGGAGAAGGTTATCCTTGAGCAGTTCGGCATAGACTCGTCCGCTCTGACAAGTGAATATCTGAACAATATCCTCAACCTCACCGGGGATTACCTTGATGAAATTATCGCGCAGTGCGATAGTATTGAACCGGTCAAGATTGAGCCGATCGCCCTTGATGAGGATGCGCTTGACCGAACGATTGAAAGCCTTCAGCGGCAGCAGGAAAGAGTGGCGTACATATCGCAAGCACTTGAGGACGCAATCGTCAGCGGCTACTCCGCGGGCATGCAGGAGCTGATGGACCAGCTCGTCGGCCTCGAGGAGACGAATGTGGGAGCAATCTTCCAGGCATTGCTCGCACCTATGGCCGACGTTGCGGTCCAGGCAGGTGAGCTGCTCATGGCCGAGGGTATCGGCATCGAGGCGTCCAAGACCGCATTCAAGAGCCTCAACGGCTATGCGGCCATCGCCGCAGGTGCGGCACTCATAGCGGTGGGAGCGGCCGCGAAGTCCGGCCTGCAAGCACTCGCAAACTCCACCGGCTCATCCACCACGACAACCACCTCCGCAGGGGCAAGCTCAAGCGGTACGATGACGCAGCAGATAGAGAGTTCTCTGACCGTCTATGTCGAGGGACGCATCAGCGGCAGCGACATCGTCTTGTCGGGACAACGTACAACAAATAGCTGGAACAGATAATGACATACTACTCATCATCAAGCTACGGGACGAAGTACACCAAGACCATCACCAACGAACGCGGCGTTTCGGTCACGCTCAACATCAAGATGCGCGGGTACAGCGGCAGGACCTATCAGATTGGCGAGCTGCAGTCCATCCTTTTTCAGATACAGGGCAATGACGAAGTGACCGCACCCATCGTCAAGACCAACCTACAGGTGACGGTGGTGGATGATATGTTCTCGCCGGGCGTGGATTCCAATGGTATGAAGTACGACGGCAGTGTATACTATCGCTGCGGCAACTGGAAAGAACTCTACACGCCCGACTCCACGCTCTACCTGGTGGAGGTCTATTACGGCAGCACCACGGCATTGTGGCGCGGTTACATCACCCCGGACAGCTACTCCGAGAGCCTTGACGCTTACGGCAGCGTGACGTTCACCGCACGCGACAACATCGGTCACCTGCAGGACTTCGACTTCGACCTGAGCGGCGATACCTCCGGCCTTGTTAACATTCTTGACTTCATAGAGCAGGCGTTCACGAAGATTGCATACCCGATGGATCTCTCTACTTTTCCGATCGAAGAGGACTCTGACCATCCGTACCTTGTTTCTGAAGACGGGAACTATCAGCTGAAGGACCTTTGCTTCAATGCCGCCGCGCTGGAGGGTATGACTTACTATGATGCACTGGAAGAGGTGCTGAACAGCCTCGGGCTTTGTCTGCGCTATTGCGGCTACGCGCAGTCCTTTATCGCTCCGCTGCGCGCCATGCCTTACTGCGGATATGACGAAAGGGTGGCAAGTTCCGAGCAGCCGTCCCATGAGGTGGAGTTTTACGGCAGGCGCAGCGGCACCCGCACGTTCGACCCCGCCTACCGGCAGATAGTGGAGAACGTCAACTTTGAGCAGGAGGATGACTTCACGCCGGACATAATGTTTATCAAGAACGGAACAGCGTCGGCGGTGACAAAGAAATTCACGCCATACTTTTACAACCCGAACGCGACCGACCCGAGCGGTGACAAGTATACCGTTGCGAAAGTACCGCTAAACGGCACAATATCCTCCACCGTCCATACGATGTCAGGTACATCAAGTAAGAACGGATGGACCAGATTCCCGACAAACAACCTGCTGCTCGATACGGGATATACCCTGCGCGACCAGGCTATCGAACTCGAGGGCGAAGGAGCGCGTGACTATGTCTTCCTGGCGGCGAATCTCGCTTCCTGCAATGCCGCCATACCAACCCTTGATGATATCGTGTGGATAGCCGCCGACCACGTCTTTGCGAGGATTGTGAAGAATACGCAGATGACCATGACTTTCCACTTTGCCGCGCATCCTATGGGTTTCGGCAATGCTTCAGCAGCAAATTACGATAAACTTGGTATCTTCTCATCCTACAACCTCGCCCGCGTTGAGTGCTATATCTCCTACAGCAACGGCGGAGTGACCCGCTATTGGGACGGAAGCTACTGGAGGTCAGACATGGTGCAGTGCGTGAAGGAATACGATGCAGTTACGATGACTACATCCGATGTGGAGTTTGACTTATTGTCTTGTGACGACGTGGGTGACTATGGTTCGTTGGTCATAACCATCTCGCGAATAAGATATCAGTGTGTCGGTTATAGCTTCAGCAGCAAACCATACGTTCTATCTTGGCCGCAGGCCACAGGAGTCTATGCCCGTCTGAAGAGCATCACCTTCTCGTCCACATCGGCGAGGAAGATGAAGTCCGACACCGTCACCACCATCTGCAACACCGCGAACAATGTCCGCTGCGAGCGCAACCCCGCCCTCGGCTTCCTGCCTACGACGGTGGACTTCGTGGATCCGATAAACTACAAGAACGCCTTCTATGTCTACGACAGCAGCTTCAACATCCAATTAGCTCCATACCGATGGCGTTGGAACACCGATCAGTCCGTACTCCCGTTCCCGGTCAAGATACATCAGCAGCTGTTGATGTATCACTACACCACCGAGGAAATCCTCGAGGGGGACTGCGGGAAAGCGGTATCATCCGGCGTCTCGCACGGCTCACCGATAAGGTTCGACTCCATCGCGATATACAAGGGCGTGAACCACATCATCAAGTCCTGCACCTTAGACCTTGTTAAGAACCGTCTCACTTCGGCGCAGCTGCGGTCATATAAGTTCTACACCGACCTCTGGGATGGTACGGAAACACACAACGACGACAATAAACTTACATAGTTATGGCAACTTATAACATAAACGACCTCAACAAGCGGGAGTTGATTGTGACTCCTGAATCCGTCGTGATTGTTCCCGGAGGAGCGGCGACGCTGCGCATCCGAAGCAACTGCGCGTGGTGCATAACCTCCCGCCCGGAGCTTGCGCTTGCTGACCATATCTGCGGCTTCGGCAACGGCTCGGTGACCATCAGTGCGCCGGAAGGCACGAGTATCGACGGCGAGATAGCCTTCGCTACCGACAATGAGAGCGTCATCCAGAAGGTGACAATTTCCTCAGCGGAGCCGGAGGCTGAGCCGGCCACCGAAGAGGAAGCACAATAACACTCGCCATTTGGCGAAAACAGGCGCAGCGGAATCACCTCCCGCTGCGCTTGCTTCATTTATATTCGCGACAAAGAATTCTTTAGTTATGGCAGAAACAATTTTACCAAATGTGAGGATGAACAGCGACTTCCGCGCCGCTGTCCGTCTGACCGACAATGGCGTCGCGGTTGACTGGACCACCCTGTCAGCACTCAACGTCATCATGGTCGCAGAGGAGCAGAGTTATGCCTTCGCAGGCGGTTGCAGAACCGCCATAGACGAGGACGACACAACCAAGCTCCACATTGTATGGCCGGCGCAGGCGCAGGTCTGCGAGGGTATCCACCGCCTTGTGGTGCAGGTCAAGCTTGACGGGGCCGTGCATACCTATGACAAGCGCGTGGTCAACATCGTGCCTTTTACGGCTACCGCAGCGTCAGTCAAAGTCGAAAGCGACGTCAACATCGAAGTCAGCGAGGTGGACACCTCCGTCCTGACGGAAATCCTGCGCGCGTGCCAGGAGGCGACCGTGGAAGCGGTTGCCGCCACGGCCGAGGCGAAGGAAGCCATCACAGGCGTGGATGAAGCTATCGACAAAGCTAATGCCGCAGCGGATAGAGCGGACACTGCAGCAGATATTGCCAACGCCGCAGCAGACAGGGTTGACACATCCATTGCAAAAGCCGAGAATGCGGCCAAGGAAGCCACTGAAGCGACCGAGGCGGTCAAGGTTACCAATGAAGCGGTCAAGACCGCAGAAAGTGCCCGCAAATCATCAGAAACGGCAAGAGAGCAGGCGGAAGCCGTTCGCATATACAACGAGGAAGGAAGGGTTGTCGCTGAAGGAAAGAGGACATCAGCGGAGGAAGGCCGTATAACTGCGGAAGAAAGCAGAGTGTCCGCTGAAAGCGCAAGACTATCAGCGGAGCAGGCGCGGCAATCTGCGGAAGGGTTGCGGTCATCTGCGGAGCAGTCGCGGGATTCTGCGGAAACTGCGAGAGGAACTGCGGAGGATGAGAGAAGGGTCGCAGAGAGCGGGCGAGTTGCGGCGGAGTCCGCAAGAGCGGATGCCGAAACAAAACGTGTTGCGGCCGAAGCTAAGCGAGAGAGCGACACATCCGCCGCGATAGATAAAACGAAATCCGCCGCCTCCGCCGCAGAGCAGGCCACTGCCGCCGCCCAGACCGCGACCGAGGCCGCCAAGACGGCCACGACTGACGCCAACGCGGCGGCCAAGGCTGCCACCGAGGCCAAGCAGGCCATAGAGCAGGACACGGCGGTTATCAAGACCACCGCGCAGGAGCTGACCGAGG
>CAVEAQ010000052.1:0-9475 GCA_963613775.1 bacterium
GTCACTTCTTCCTGAATTTCTTCAGGATTCTTTACCTCACTTTCCATAAAAGATTATCTACAATCGGTTTGTTTCCAAATATGCAAATTTAAGACAAAAATCCGATTATTTTTATATTTTTGCCCGGATTATGAACATAAGCCTGTCGGACGAATTCAAGGCAATCATCTCCTGCGCCAGGGATGAGGCGATGCGCACCGGCCACTACGGCATCGGAGCGGACCATCTTATGCTTGCCATTCTCCGGCAGCGGAACTGCCCCGCCTGCGCTCTCCTCCGCGATCGGGGTCTGGATCTCGAAGGATTCAAGCTCCACATAGACAGGCAGATATTCAGAGACAGGGCCATCCCCTACTACGACTCCGACCGCGTCCGTCCGACCCGCACTGCAGCCGGGGTCATCAGCCTAGCGGCCTACGAGTCGCTGCGCGGCGGACAGAATGCCATCAGCGCCGCACACCTGCTGCTCGCCATCTCGCGGGCCGAAGACAGCGCAAGCCGCGCCTACCTTACGGAGCACGGCCTGGGATACAACGCCCTGAAGGCGCTTCTGTCTGAGAGCGGACTGCTCTCGCCCGTAAGCGGCGGGACGCAGCCGAGGATGGAAGACATAGCTGCAGCGCTCGGAGAGCAGCTCAGCAGGATCTTCTCCGAAAGCGGGAGCGGGACGAATTATCTAAGTTAATCCTCCGCCAGCCTGTCCATTGCAAGGCCGATCAGCTCGCGGACACGCGGCTTGTAGTCGGTATTGGCGTCCTTGAGGTAGCGGTGCGCGATGGCGCAGCAGACGGTGCCGGCATTGTGCCCGAGCTTGGCTGACAGTCCGGCGAGAGCGGAGCCCTCCATCTCGAAATTGGTGATCTTGTAGCCGCCGTACTCGAAGCTCTCGAAGTCCTCGAGCATATTCGGCATAGCAAGGCCCTGACGTACCACGCGTCCCTGAGGCCCGTAGAATCCCGGAGCGGAGATGGTCATACCCTTGACGGTGCAGTCGGCAAACTTCCTGATGATCAGATCGGAAGCCCTCACGAAATACGGATCCGGCAGATGACGGTCCCAGTGGACGTGCTTCTTGAACGCCTCCTCGAAGTCGGAAAGCGCAATCCTGTCGCGGCCTTCGTACCAGTTGAGCAGACCGTCGCAGCCCACTGATATATGGGAGAATATGAACGCCCCGAGAGGGATCTCAGGCTGGATGGCGCCGCAGGTGCCGATGCGGAGCACGTTGAGCGTACGATGCTCGCTGCGCGGCTCGCGGGTGGTGAAGTCCACATTGGCGAGGGCGTCAAGTTCAGTCATCACGATGTCGATATTGTCTGTACCGATGCCGGTGGAGAGCACGGTGAAGCGCTTGCCGTGATAGCGGCCTGTCTTCCACACGAATTCGCGGGACGCCCCCTCGCACTCCACGGAGTCGAGCATCGGGCCGAACATCGCCACTCTGCCCGGGTCTCCCACGAGGATCACATTGTCTGCAAGCTGCTCGGGTCTGATATGGATATGGAACGCCGAGCCGTCGCCGTTGATGATGAGTTCTGATTCTGCTATTCTCATAATTATGTGATTTTAAGGTTATTGTTTCTTCTTCGCGGAGCCGCGTTTGGCGGCGCGGAGGCGGGATGCGCTGCGGACGATGAGTTCATCGGCATAGATGCTGCGTGCGGCAAGCAGGTCGAGTATCGTCACCGCGAGCGGGAACACCATCGTGACGTGATAGACTATGCTCTTGTCGGAGACGAAGAAGTCCACGGCAAGCCAGATCTGCAGCGCGAGCGCGAGGATCGCGGCGAGCCCGGCCGTCCTCATCTGGAAGATGCGGAAGCGGTAGACGAAGATCGCGAGGATGTTGAGCAGCAGCACGATCACAATCAGCGCCGCATACGGGAAATACGAAGTGAAGCGCACTCCGGAAGCCATATCACAGAAGAGCATACTGGCCACAAGGCCGGTCGCGATGAGAAGATAAAGTGTCTGTATTCTCTGCCACATAGTAATTATCTAGAATTAAATCGGGCGAGCACGTTCTGCTCGTAAGTCTTTGAAATCGGGATGGTGTCTGCCCCGTCGATGCCGAGGCTGATCTTGTAGCCCTCCTTCTCCGCCTTGAGTATCTTGACCTTGGTGATGTTCACTATGTACTTGCGGTGGCAGCGCACCAGGTCGCTGTCGGCAAACGAGTCCTCCACCGTCTTGAGCGGGCAGCGCAGCATATACTGCCGCACCTCGCCGTCGCTGTCGGTGTACCAGACCTTGATGTAGTTGTCGTCGGACTCGATATAGTAGAGGTTCTCCGAATCGATGGAGAACTTGAGGGCTCCGCTGTTGTCGAAGAGCGTTATGCGCTTCTCGTCATACGGCTTGACCGGCGTGTCGCTGACCACGTTGGAGTAGTTCATCAGACGTATCGTGTTGTTGCGGTCGGCAAGCGTGAGGTAGAGCGCCGAGAAGACATACGGAACCCCAAGGCATATAAGGCTGAAATACAATGCATTGAGGAATTCCGCCCAAGCCGGTCTGTCCCCGATATCGATGATGCCTCCCCTGTCGCCCTGGATGGTGAAGAATGTGTAGAGCAGGCTGATCACCACGATTTCGACTAGGTTCCAGACGATGTACTTAAGCACCGTGAAGTTCTCGTCGTTGCGGCGGCGGTGCATCAGCACCTTGCTCAGGACCACTATCCCTATCGACACCACGATGAACGCCACAGTGAAGAGGAAAGCGGAACTCAGCCCGAGCTCAAACCAGACATTGTGCGAGAACGGGATGCTCAGCAATATCACCACCAGGGAAAAGAGGGCCGTGAAGGTCACAGTCCATATCAGCTGATACTTGCTGAGCAGGTATCGGGGCAGCTGTTCTTTGAGGAACGACATACCGGGCGGGTTGCTTAATTCCTGCAAATATATGAATTTTTTACTACCTTTGGCAGCGAATTCAACACAGAAAAGACAAAAGGTATGGAAAGAAAAGTGGCCGTAACGGGGCTTGGAGTGCTCTCCTGCGTGGGAAATGACGTCAACACGTTCTGGAACAACCTCATCGCGGGAGTATGCGGGATCGATTACATAACTGAATATCCTACTGAAAATCTCCCAGTCAAGATAGGCGGAATGGTAAGGAACTTCAGACCTGAGGAATACGGGATGGACAAACCGTTCATCCGCAAGCAGGACCCGTTCACCATCTACGCGATGGCCGCCACATACCAGGCAATGAACGACGCCGGGCTCGTGTCCGGAGAGAACATCGACCCGAAGCGCCTCGCCACCTACATCGGCTCCGGAATCGGAGGATTCACCACCATCCAGAGGGAGCTCGAGAAATTTATCGAAGACCCGAGCGGGCAGTGGATCTCACCGAACTTCGTGCCTACCATGATCGGCAACATAGCCGGCGGCCAGGTCGCCATCAAATACGGAGCCCAGGGTTCGTGCATCGACATAGTGACAGCCTGCGCCACCTCCACCCACTCCATCGGAGAAGCCTACAGAGCAGTCCGCCACGGCTACGCGGATGCCGTGATCGCCGGCGGCGCTGACCGCTGCACCATACCTATCGGCATCGCCGGCTTCGCCAACGCCAAGGCGCTCACCCGCGCCGAGAATCCGAAATACGCCTCCCTGCCGTTCAACGCCAACAGGGGCGGATTCGTGATGGCTGACGGCGCCGGGATACTTATCCTCGAGGAATACGAACACGCCAAGGCACGCGGGGCGCATATCTACGCCGAAGTCGTGGGCTACGGCAGCACCTGTGACGCCTACCACGCCACGGCGCCGCGTCCGGACGCGAGCACCCAGGCGGAATGCATAAAGATAGCCCTGGACCAGGCCGGATTCAATCCCGACAGCGACAGCGTATATATCAACGCACACGGCACAGGCACCCACCTCAACGACATAGCGGAGACCCTGGCCTACAAGCAGGCATTCGGCGACTATGCCTACAAGTGCCACATCAGCAGCACCAAATCCATGCACGGTCATATGTTCGGAGCCACGGGAGCGGTGGAGGCCGCAGCCACGGTGCTCGCCCTGCAGGAGAGCATCATCCCTCCTACCATCAACCTCGACGCCCCGGACCCTGAGTGCGACCTTGACTACACGCCCAACAAGGCCGTCAAAGCCGAACTCACGCTCGGTCTGAGCGATTCGTTCGGCTTCGGAGGTCACAACGCCTGTCTGGCGTTCAGAAAAATCTAGCTAAGCGGCTTCCTTGAGTCGCTCCGCATTCTCTGCAATCTGCAGCTGATCAATACATTCCTGTATGTCTCCGTCCATAAAGACGGGGAGATTGTACATCGACCAGTTGATGCGGTGGTCCGTCACGCGTCCCTGCGGGTAGTTGTAGGTACGGATCTTGGCTGAGCGGTCACCGGTAGATACCATAGTCTTGCGCTTCGCGGCGATGCCGTCGAGGTACTTCTGATGCTCGAGGTTATACAGACGGGTACGCAGCTCCTCGAAGGCGCGGTCCTTGTTCTTGAGCTGGGAGCGCTCCTCCTGGCACTGCACGACGAGTCCTGTCGGGATGTGGGTGAGGCGCACTGCGGAATAGGTGGTGTTGACTCCCTGTCCGCCGGGGCCTGAGGAGCAGAAGAGGTCGAGACGTATGTCGTCCCAGTTGAGCTCCACATCGAACTCGCCGGCCTCCGGGAACACCGCCACTGACGCGGCGGAAGTCTGGATGCGGCCCTGAGTCTCGGTCTGAGGCACCCTCTGCACGCGGTGTACGCCGGATTCGTATTTCATCACGCCGTAGACTCCCTCGCCGGAGAGCTTGAACACCACCTGCTTGTAGCCTCCGGAGGTGCCGGGAGTCTGGTCGGTGACTTCCAGCTTCCAGCCCTTGGACTCGGCGAAGTGCTGATACATACGGAAGAGGTCGCCCGCGAATATCGCAGCCTCATCGCCACCGGTGCCGCCTCGAATCTCGACGATGGCGTTCTTGCCGTCATCAGGGTCTGCAGGAATAAGGAGAAGCTTGATGTCCTGCTCCATCTGAGGCATCTTCGCCTCTATCTCGGAAATCTCCTCGCGCGCCATTTCGCGCAACTCGTCATCCTTCTCGTTTACAAGGATATCCTTCGCCGAAGCGAGATCCTTGGTCATCTTCTCGTACTCCTTGCCGGCCTTGATGATGGGCTCCAGCTCCTTGTAGTCCTTGTTGAGCTGGACATATTTCTTCATATCCGACATCACCTCCGGACTCGAAAGCTGGTCCTGAAGCGACTGGAACTTCCCCTCGAGCGAGAGTACCTTCTCCAAAAGCTTATTATCTGCCATAAATAGTTAAATGTCTTTGATATAGCACCGGCGCTTCATATACGGCTCGTGCTCGTAACAGTTCCAGATGTTGGCCGCTGAATCATCCTCGATCTGAGGGTTGGATATAGCCCAGCGGTTGCCTATGCGGATCGCCTTGTCCCCCATCTCCTTGTAATAGACGGAGGAGACACCTGTGTTTTGCCACTCAGGCACAGCCCCGTGCACCATCAGGTCGGTGAGTTCGTAGTTGTATTTGGCCTTGAGCAGGTGGATCCAGCCGAAGGGGAAGAGACTGCCCTTTGCCTTCTGGAGCGCCGCGGAGATGCTCGGGAACGAGATGCCGAAAGCGACAATCTCGTCCTTCCCGTCCATCAGCATACAGCAGGACTTGCCGTTGAGGAAGCGGAGCACTCTGGAGGCTTCATCGCGGATCTCCTCGTCGGTAAGAGGCACGAATCCATAGACCGTCTCGGTGAAACTGTCGTTGAACGCCTTGAAGAAGCGGCGCACCCACTCGGGGTCTTTCTTCAGCGCATCGATGTCCACAAAGTGCAGATTTGACTTCTCCTGCAGCATTCTCGCGACCCTGCGGGCCTTGTCGGGTACACCGTGGTTGGCCACCATCCTGTACTGCACCCAGTCGCACTCCTTCTCGAAGCCGAGTGAGGAGATGAAGTCGTCGTAGTACGGGTAGTTGTACGGGCAGTTGAACGGTGGCAGATATTCATAGCCCTCCACCAGCAGGCCCTGCCGGCCGAGGGTGTTGTAGCTGAGCGGCCCGTGTATCTGGCTCATACCCTGCTGCCTGGCCCACTGCTCCGCCGTGGAGATGAGAAGCTTTGCGACCTCGAAGTCATCGATGCAGTCAAACCAGCCGAAGCGCGCGCGCTTCGTGCCGTAAATCTCGTTGTAGCGGGGATTGATGATGGCGCAGATCCTTCCGACAACCCGCCCCTGCGAGAGTGCAAGCCACATCTTGCGCTGGCAATAGGACAGGGTGGAGACCCCCGTGAGCAGGAACATCTCGTCCGAATGGAGGGCCGGAACATACTGCGGACAGCCGCGGTAAAGCTCGTCCGGGAAGCGGATAAACCGCCGGATGTCGCGCTTTTCGCTTACTTCTATGATTTTGTATTCCGCCATAAGGTTTCGATTGGGTACAACTTCGCAAAGTTACGAATTAAGATTAATACCCGCAAGCCGCTACAGGCCCTTTGCCTTGCCCTCGTCCCAGACGGCGTCCATCTCGGCTAGAGTCATATCGCTGAGCTTGCGTCCCTTGCGGATGGTGTTCTGCTCGAGGTAGGTAAAACGGCGGCGGAACTTGCTGCAGCACTCTCCGAGCGCCTTCTCGGGATCGACTCCGTAGAGCCGGGCGGCATTGATCACTGCGAAGAGCAGATCTCCGAACTCCTCCTCCTCGTGGGCGAAGTCGTCCTCGCCGCAGGCCTCGCGGACCTCCCCGAGCTCCTCCACGACCTTATCCCAGACATCCTCGCGCTTCTCCCAGTCGAAGCCGCAGCCGCGAGCCTTCTCCTGCATCGAGAGAGCCTTCAGGATGGCAGGCATCGCATCCGGAATGCCGGAGAGGATGGTCTTGTTGCCGTCTTTCTCCTTAGCCTTCACGAGCTCCCAGGTGTCTGCTATCTCCTTGGCGGTGAGCTTCCTGCCGGAGTCCTCGCCGAAGACGTGCGGGTGCCGGAAGACCATCTTGTCGCAGACTTTGTCCAGCGCATCGGCTATGTCGAACCTGCCCTGTTCCTGCCCGATACGGCAGTAGAATGCTATATGGTAGAGCAGGTCGCCGAGTTCCTTGGCGATATCGGGAGCATCGTCCCTGACGATGGCGTCGCTGAGTTCATAGACTTCCTCCTCGGTCATCGGACGGATCGACTCCATCGTCTGCTCCGCGTTCCACGGGCACTTATCGCGCAGCGCATCCATCGTATCAAGCAGTCTCGAAAAGGCTGCGAGCTTTTCTTCTTTTGTATGCATTTTTTATTATTTTTGCGGGCACAAAACTAATAATAATTATCGAGATGAAGACGATCACCTACGTTTCCGCCGACGAAGCGGTCAGCCATATACCGTCCCACTGCCACGTGCACCTGAGCAGCGTTGCCAGCGTGCCGCACTGCCTGATACAGGCACTCTGCCGCAGGGCCGATGCGGGAGATGTAGTTGACCTGCACTTCCACCATTTCCACACCGAGGGCCCGGCCCCGTACAGCGAGCAGCGCTACGAAGGCATCTTCTTCGAGCAGGGCTTCTTCGTGGGGCCGAACGTGCGCAAGAACGTCAATGCCGGCTACGCCGACTACCTCCCGGTGCACCTGGGCGAGAGTCAAAAGCTCTACCGCGACGGTGCCATCAGGCTCGGAGCAGCCCTGGTGAACGTATCCCTTCCGGATGCTGAAGGACGCGTAAGCCTCGGGACCTCCGTAGACTGCTCCGTGGCGGCAGTGGAGACCGCAGATGTAGTCATCGGTGTGGTCAACCCCAATGTCCCCTACGCCCACGGCGACCTGCTGAGCCTGGATCTCTTCGACTACCTCGTGCAGGACGACACCCCGCTTGTGACTGCCGCATTCGCAGAACCGACTCCTACAGAAGTGCTTATCGGCAAGAACTGCGCAGCCCTGGTGGACGACGGCGACTGCATTCAGATGGGCATCGGAGCGCTTCCGAACGCACTTGCGGCTCAGCTCCGGGAGCACAAGCACCTCGGGCTCCACACGGAGATGTTCGCCGACGGCCTGCTCTCCCTCATCAAGTCGGGAGTCATCGACGGCAGCTGCAAGAAGATAGATACCGGCAAAGTTGTAGCCTCCTTCCTGCTTGGCTCGCAGGATGTATATTCATTCATCAACGACAACCCGCAGGTGCTGATGAAGGACATCAAATACACCAACGACCCGTGGATCATCGCGCAAAACCCTAATATGAAGGCCATCAACTCCGCGACCGAAGTCGATATCACCGGACAGATCAGCGCCGACTCCATCGGCACCCGCATATTCAGCGGCACAGGCGGACAGCTGGAGTTTGTCAAGGGAGCCACGATGTCCCGCGGCGGCAAGAGCATCACCGCCTTCGCATCACGCACCAACAAGGGGAAGAACAAGATAGTCGCCGAGCTCAATCCGGGCGCAGGCGTAGTCACTCCGCGCGCCGACGCACACTGGATCGTGACCGAATACGGCGCAGTGGACCTCTACGGCAAGAGTCTGCAGGAGAGGGCCAAGCTGCTCATCGGCATCGCCCATCCGGACGACCGCGAGATGCTCGACCGCCAGGCTTACGAGCGCTTCGGCCCTCACTGGCACAACCTGGCGATATAGCCGGATGTAGTAGAAGCCATCGTCAAGGCGGGGGTGCTTGTGGAGACGATGAGAAATAGCACAAGAGGCCGGCCCTGACGGGGGCCGGTCTCGTTATGTATGGACTTATAAGAATTACTTGTACGTGCAATAAATTCTATCAACCTGGCCAGACGGCAACTCTTTATCATATAAAGCCATGAAGTATGTTCTGAAAGGAGTGGCATATCCAGAGCCCGGTTCCGCCGTCAAATGCAACCACGTCTTCCCCAATACTTTCTTCGCTCTCTGACGAATCACATATCCACTCATAGGTGTACATAAATAGCCAACAACCAGAGAGGACTGTTCCGCTTCCACTCCAACGGCCTCAGAATCAAAGCCAAACTGTTCAACGACGTCAGAGATAACCTGCCGGTCATTTATAACAATCGCTTCAGATTGCGGCACACCCTCGGATGGGAAAGAATTTTCGAAATAGATACCGTTCTGTTTCAACAACTCCTTAGCGACCCCAGTAACATTCAGCCCGGAAAACAACTCCGTTTCAGTCTCGGGATCAGACAAAATCGGGACAATGGCATCCTTATCTGTCCACTCAAAGGAATCCAATGTTTCGTCCGAGCATCCCACAAGGCTCAAAGCAAGCGCCATGATAAAAATAATTCTTTTCATAATTTATTGATTTTGTGCAGTTTCATAGATTTTAACATAAACCGTGCGACGGCAACCGTCTGGAACGGTCGTAGATGGCATATCGGCCTGATAGGTATTTCCGATGTTATCATGGCGTGCTACAATTATAAGGTCTAACCGCAAAGCTAGCATTAAATTTCAGAAAAGCATTTTTTTAAAAAAAAGAATTCATAATCATTATGTTATAGC
>CAVEAQ010000053.1:0-9268 GCA_963613775.1 bacterium
GGTGCAGACGGTTGCGCTCGCCGCCGGAGAGCACTCCGCAGAGTTTCTCCTGGTCCGCGCCGCTCAGGTTGAACCTGGACACCCAGGCGCGCGCATTGATGTCGCGACCTCCGAGACGCACCCACTCGGAATCGCCTGCAATCGTCTCATAGACAGTCTTGTCCGGGTCTATACTCTTGTGCTGCTGGTCCACGTATGAGATCTTGACCGTGTCGCCGATCTCTATCGTGCCGCTGTCCGGAGTCTCGATGCCCATTATCAGGCGGAAGAGGGTCGTCTTACCTGCGCCGTTAGGTCCGATTACCCCGACTATGCCTGCAGGCGGCAGGGAGAACGAGAGATGCTCGAAGAGTATCTTGTCGCCGTAGGCTTTGGAGACGTTGCGGAACTCGATAACCTTGCCCCCGAGACGCGGCCCGTTAGGGATATAGATTTCGAGATTGGCTTCCTTCTCGCGAGTATCGGCGGCAGCGAGTTTCTCATAAGCGCCGAGGCGGGCTTTCTGCTTGGCCTGCCGTGCCTTGGGTGCCATACGCACCCACTCCAGCTCGTGCTGGAGGGTCTTGTGACGGCGGCTCTCCTGCTTCTCCTCCAGCGCCAGGCGCCTGGTCTTCTGCTCCAGCCAGGAGCTGTAGTTGCCCTTCCAAGGGATGCCCTCGCCGCGGTCGAGCTCGAGGATCCAGCCCGCCACATTGTCGAGGAAGTAGCGGTCGTGCGTGACGGCGATGACCGTGCCCTTGTATTGCCTCAGATGGGCCTCCAGCCACTGTATGCTCTCGGTGTCGAGGTGATTGGTCGGCTCGTCTAGAAGCAGCACATCCGGCTCGCGGAGCAGCAGGCGGCAGAGAGCGACACGGCGGCGTTCTCCCCCGGAGAGGGTGGAGATCTTCGCGTCGGAAGGCGGGCAGTTCAGCGCGTCCATCGCCCTCTCTAGCTTGGAGTCAAGCTCCCAGCCCCCGAGGTGCTCAATCTGCTCGGACAGTTCGCCCTGACGCTCGATGAGAGAGTTCATCTGCTCGTCGTCCATCGGCTCGGCGAACTTCATCGAGATCTCGTTGTACTCGTTAAGCACATCCATCACCTCCTGCACACCCTCCTGCACCACTTCGATGACGGTCTTGTCCGGGTCCATCTGCGGCTCCTGCTCAAGATAGCCGACAGAGTAGCCCGGCGCCCAGACCACCTCGCCGCGGTAGGATTTCTCCACTCCGGCGATGATCTTGAGCAGGGTCGATTTGCCCGAGCCGTTAAGGCCTATGATGCCGATCTTGGCACCGTAGAAGAATGACAGGTATATGTCCTTGAGGATTACCTTGTTGTTGTGCGGGAGGACCTTGCCTACACCGTTCATTGAGAAGATTATCTTTTCGTCTGCCATAGCGTTACAATTATTCAGCGCGATTTGAGTTCAAGCGTCTGCTCCGGCAGGCCGTCGACCGAGACTGCCACTATGATCGGCCCGGCGGTGCGGGACGACTGGACTACTATCGAACATCTGCCGAAATATGTCGGCAGGATGCTGCTTTCGAAGCACAGTTCTCGACGCATCTCGCCGCTGTCGATACCCCTGAGCCGTCCTTCACCCTCCACTCTGACGCTGACCTTCCGGTCGTCAATCCTGACCGGTATGCCGTCGGTATCCAGCAGCTGGAGCGAGATGTAGGAGAGATCCTGACCGTCAGCCCTGAGGGTCCGCCTGTCCGGCGTGAGCGAATAGGCGACGGCCTTGGAGGCGCTTGTACGGATGCTGTCGCGGCAGACTTCCACGCCGTCCCTGTAGCCGATGGCGATCACCTTCCCCGGACGGTACGGCTGATTCCAGACTATAGTCCGGTTGAGATAGTCCGCAGGTCTGCGCGGTCCGTACTTCTTGCCGCGCGGATCGATCAGCACGACCTCGTCGCAGTTGGAGGCGGTATGGATCGGGAGCACACGCTCGTCGGTATACGGGAACGTCCAGTCGTGCACCATAGGCGGACTCTGCCAGTGGTCCTTGCCGGGATCCTCATCGATGCTGTAGTCCACCACGGCCATCCTGAGCACCGGTTCCCCGTTCCATACCGCGCGGAAGTAGGCGGCGCGCGGTTTCTCGTCCATACACATATCGAACGGGGCTGCAGGCCAGCCCTTGCTCGGCCAGCCCATACTCTCGCCTATATAGTCGGCTCCGGCCCACATAAATGAGCCGCAAATAAAGTCGTTCTCAATCACATAGTTCCACGGATTGCGCTCCGAGTAGTCGCGCGACTCGTAGGGGCGCAGACCGCTGTAGTACGGATAGCTCTCGCTGATGAGGCCTATGCGCTCGGGATGATGTTTGCGGTCCTCGATGTAGGAGAGCTCGCTGTAGTTGTAGCCCACCACATCGGTCACTCCGGCGAACTTGTCTTCGTAGATCGGCGCCAGTGCAAGCATAGTCGGGCGGGTCGGCTCCATCTCGTGCACGAAGTCGCGAAGCATCGCTGCCCGCTTGACGCCAGTATCGTCCTTGAGCCGGGCTTCAGCCAGCTCGTTGCCTATGCTCCAGAGCACGATTGAAGGGTGGTTGCGGTCGCGGATGATCATATCGCCTATGTCCTGCTTCCAGCACTCGTCGAAGAACTGCTCATAGTAGCCGGACTTCCACTTGTCGAACGCCTCGTCGATGACCACGAATCCGAGCGAGTCGCAGTAGTCCAGAAACTCCGGGGAAGGCGGATTGTGGGAGCAGCGTATAGCATTGACTCCGAATTCTTTGAGTATGGTAAGTCGCCGCTCGTACGCCCTATCCGGCACGGCCACTCCGAGGCAGCCGGCATCCTGGTGCAGGCACACGCCCTTCATCTTGACCCTCTTGCCGTTGAGCAGGAACCCCTGCTCGGAGTCGAAGCGGAAGCTGCGCACGCCGAAGCGGGTCGTGTAGCGGTCGATTACCTTCCCGCCTCTCTTCAGCACCGTCTCAAGTCTGTAGAGATGAGGTGTTTCGATACTCCAGATCGCCGGGCTGTCTATGGTGAAAGTCTGCTCCACATCTTTGGACTCCCCCGCCTCGAGAGAGACGGAGCAGCGGGCGAGATAGGTCTTCCCGCCCACCAGTCTCTGCAGCACCTCGACCTTGCCGGCCGCGGCGGAGTCGTTGCTGACTGTCGTGACGCAGCGCACGCCGGCCGAAGCCTCCGAGACCTGAGGGGTGGTGACATACGTACCCCACATCCTGACGTGTATCGGGCTGGTCACCTGAAGCCATACGTGCCTGTAGATGCCGGATCCGGTGTACCAGCGCGACTCCTCCGAATGATCGACCTTGACCTCTATGGTGTTGTCCGCGCCATAGCGCAGGTACGGAGTCAGGTCTGTCTCGAACGAGGTGTAGCCGTAGCGGTGGTAATCTATCTGCTGCCCGTTGAGGGAGATGGTAGCCTTGTGGTAGATGCCGTCAAACACCAGACTGACCCGTCTGCCCCTGTAGGACGAAGGCACGCGGAAGGTCTTGCTATAGTATCCTATGCCCCCGGGCAGATAGCCGCTGGCAGCGCCCGCACTGCGGTCGAAATCCAGCCCGACGCTCCAGTCGTGAGGGAGCTGCACGGCCTCGGCGGTGCCCTGCTCTCCAAGGCGGAACTGCCAGTCAAAGTCAAAATTCTGTCTGATGCGCTCTGCGGAAAGTGCCGACAGACAGCAGGTCAGAGCCACAAGAGTGATAATGAAGCGGTATTGTCGCATAGTGTAGTGGTTATTTCTTGACTTTCATCCGCACCGCGAGTCCTCCGGTGCTCGTCTCTTTGTAGAGGGACGGCAGGTCGTGGCCGGTCTGTTTCATCACGCTGACCACCTCGTCGAAGGAGACGCGGTGGAAGCCGTCGGAGAACGCCGCATAGAGGTTGCAGTCCAGCGCCCTCGCCGCCGCCATCGCGTTGCGCTCGATGCAGGGGATCTGCACGAGCCCGCAGACAGGGTCGCAGGTCATCCCGAGGTGATGTTCGAGACCCATCTCAGCGGCATATTCCACCTGCGAAGGAGTGCCCCCGAATATCTGGCAGGTGGCGGCGGAAGCCATCGCGCAGGCCACTCCGACCTCTCCCTGGCAGCCCACCTCCGCGCCGGAGATGGAGGCGTTGGTCTTGGCCACGTTGCCGAAGAGCCCGCCGGTGGCGAGGGCGTGCAGAAGTCTCTTCTCAGGGAACGCGTGCCCCTTCCAGCTGTGGTAGAGCACGGCCGGCATCACACCGCTGGAGCCGCAGGTCGGCGCCGTGACCACAGTGCCGCCGGAAGCGTTCTCCTCGCTGACCGCAAGGGCGTATGAGAAGACTAGCCCGCGAGTCTGCAGGTTGGCTTTGTAGCCGGAGACCTTGATATGGTAGGTGGCAGCCTTGCGTGAGAGGTGCAGCGGCCCGGGGAGCACACCTTCGTTGCTCAGACCGGCCTCGACGCTCGCGCGCATAGCTGTCCAGATCGTCTCGAGGTAATCCCAGATGTCCGGGCCTTCGCACTGCTCCACATATTCCCAGAGACTCCGGCCGGTGTCCTTGCACCACTGCATGATTTCGGAGACGGTGTTGAGCGGATAGACCTCCGGGCCTTCGTCTATAGCCGAGCCTTCCCCTTCGGAGATTGAGCCTCCGCCCACGCTGTAGACGGTCCACTCATCGGTATTGTGCCCCTCTGCGTCGCGGGAGATGAAGGTCATCCCATTGGGGTGGTAAGGGAGGAATATTTCCGGCTTCCAGACTATCTCCACCGGGGTTTCGCCTGTATCTGCGCCAGGGCTGCCGGCCGACTTGAGCACGTCGGTGATGGCGACATCGGTGAGATGCCCCTTGCCTGTGGCGGCGAGGCTGCCGTAAAGGGTGACCTCGAACGAGGCGGCCTCAGGATGCCTTGCGGCGAACATCATCGCCGCTTTCTGCGGTCCCATCGTATGGCTGCTCGATGGTCCGCGCCCGATTTTATACAGTTCCTTGAGAGATTTCATTCCCGTTTCGTTTGTTCATCGTAGCAAATTTACTGAAAAATAGAAGTCATTCGGCTATTTCTCTACGGAAAGGCGGGGTTTCGTGGTGAAAAGTTGTCCGGGGTGGAGGAAACTTTGTATTTTTGCGTCTGAATGGAAGATAAGGAGAAATATATGCGCGAAGCTCTCCGCGAGGCCGGGGCCGCCGCGCAGGAGGACGAGGTGCCGGTAGGAGCCGTAGTGGTCTGCCGCGGACGCATCATAGCCCGGGGCCACAATATGACCGAAAGGCTGCACGATCCGACCGCCCACGCGGAGATGATCGCCCTCACCGCCGCCACGGAAGCGCTGGGCGGCAAGTACCTGGGCGACTGCACGCTCTACGTCACGGTGGAGCCCTGCCCGATGTGCGCGGCCGCCCTGTGCTGGGCGCAGCTGGGGAGTCTGGTCTGGGGCGCGCCCGACCCCAAGCGCGGCTACTCCATCTTCTCCCCGTCGCTGCTCCACCCCAGGACCGCGGTGGAGAGCGGCGTGCTTGCCGAAGAATGTGCTTCGGTCATCAGCGAATATTTCAAAAACAAGCGATAATTGCTATCTTTGCGACTCGGAATTGAGGTATGGTGTAATGGTAGCACTACAGATTTTGGTTCTGTCTGCCCAGGTTCGAATCCTGGTACCTCAACAACATTCTACTCCACATCGATCTGGCAGGAGCGCATCACCGCGAGCGCGGCAGCGTGGGCCTCGGGGGAGCTGCCCCCACAGCAGTCTGCGAGCACGCTTATCCGGGCATCAGGATAGTTCATCCTCAGCGACAGGGCGTTGCTGACCACACAGATATCGGTGTCAAGCCCCATCAGCATAATATTGAGATCGGCACCGCCATCCGCCCCGCCGATCGCCGACGGCAGGTCGACTGAGCCGAAAGTGCGCTTCTCGATCAGCCGCGCACCCTTCGCGAGCAGCGCCTCTGCAACGGAAGGCTCTATCTCCCAGCCGCTTGTCCCCTTGATGCAATGAGAGACCGGGAGCCGCCGGCCCTCCAGCGTACTGAAATAGTCAGGACCGTGCGTGTCGAGCGTCGCGAACACTTCGCCCTCGAAATTCTCTATCTCTTCCACCACCTGCGGAACTATGCAGCGTGCCGCCTCCGAGCCCAGCGGGCCGGAGATGAAGTCGTTCTGCATATCTATGGCAACCAGAATATTTCTCATAAGCCGCAAGATAATGAAGAAGTCGCAGATATGCAAATCCGGCACCTCGATGTTTCGGACGGTAGACGCTGTGTTCGGCAGTTGTTTCGACGCCGCAGCAGATTTCCTGGGATGCGCCCATAACGGCCGCAAGCCCTGGGGGCGAGGCCCGATTTCCGAGCCTGTCGAGGGGCGGTCGCGAATTGTAGGGAGTTACCTGTTCCAGCGGGCACCGGAGGGGTCGCGGTATTCAGGGTGCTCCTTCAGGCAGGGGTCTTTGTCGCCGCAGATGGCATAGTCGCAGTATGGCCCGCGGGCGAGTGTGGTGGTCCTGACCAGGCGCGCGTGCAGGCACTCCATCCCGGCATAGTCGGCGTTGCACAACGCCGGGAGTATGTCGAGCAGGCCGTGGTCGCGGGCGAATTCTGCAACCGGGCAAGAGTAGAATTTATACCTTATCGGCCCGTCGCCGCTATACGGTTCAACCCTCATATCGTAGTCCTTCCACTTCCTGCAGCGGCGCTCTGCCAGACGGAATGAGCGGTACATCATCTTCCTGAATATCTTCCTGTTGCAGTCGACGAAGCGGAGTCTGCCGAACGAGTTGAGGAAGAGTTCGCCGTACATCCGCTCGATCTCGGCGAACGAGCTGACATCCCGGCAGACTACATAGTAGCTGAACACGGCGATGCAGTCGTAGGTGCCGCAGAGCCCGTTGTGGAAATTCCTGCTGCCGCCAAGGTCGGTGCGGTAGTCCCTGAGGTAGTCCACGAACTGCCGCTGCACTGCCGAGAACACCTCCTCCCGGCGCTCCTCGGGATAGTGCGCCGCTATGCAGTCCAAAATCTTCTGCCTGCACTTCCCGCTATACAGGGCGTGGCAGCTCCTGTCGAATTTGAGTTCACTGTCTTTCATCTTACGGCAAAGATAGTAATTTTCGGGCACCAAGCCCCGCCGAAGCGACGCCCCGCAAGCGCGGGCTCGGGGGCCAAGACACCACAAAAAAACGGTGAAGGCCGAAACCTTCACCGTGATTATTAGCAAATTAGCAAAGCGCGCCGCAAGCGGCTCGCAGGGGTTCGGGGCTGTAGCCCCGAATTAGATCGTTCCCTGCTCCAGCATAGCCGTGGCTACCTTCATGAAGCCGGCGATATTGGCGCCCTTGACGTAGTCGACGCTGCCGTCAGGCTGGGTACCGTACTTCACGCAAGCCTCGTGGATGGACTTCATGATGTAGTGAAGTTTCGCATCCACCTCTTCGCCGCTCCAGCTGATATGTGAAGCGTTCTGAGTCATCTCCAGGCCGGAAGTAGCCACACCGCCCGCATTGACGGCCTTGCCAGGGGCGAAGAGCACGCCGTGCTTCTGGAAGTAGTGGATGGCACCAGGCTGGCAACCCATATTGGAAACCTCGCAGCAGCACCAGGTACCATTAGCGATAAGTTCCTTGGCATCGTCCTCGGAAAGTTCGTTCTGGAACGCGCACGGCAGAGCGATGTCGCACTTCACGCTCCACGCCTTCTTGCCGGCGGTAAAGTGTGCCCTGCCCGGGAACTTCGTAGCCATATCCTCAACCATATTGCGGTTGGAAGCGCGCATAACGAGCATATAGTCGATCATCTCAGGGGTGATGCCGTCAGGGATCTCGCAGACTCCGTCCGGACCTGAGATGGCGATGACCTTCGCGCCGAGCTCGGTAGCCTTCTTGCAGGCACCCCAGGCCACATTGCCGAAGCCAGAGACAGCTATCCTGCAGCCCTTCAGTTCCTTGCCGGCCTTCTCGAGAAGGTAGTGTGTGAAGTAGAGAGCGCCGTAGCCGGTAGCCTCAGGACGGAGGATGGATCCTCCCCAGGTGGCTCCCTTGCCGGTCAGGACGCCGGTATTGTACTGGCGTGCCAGCTTCTTGTACATTCCGTAGAGGTAGCCGATCTCGCGTCCGCCCACTCCGACATCGCCGGCAGGGATATCCTGGTCAGGTCCGATGCAGTTCCAGAGCTCAAGCATAAACGCCTGGCAGAAACGCATGATCTCATCGTTGGACTTGCCGGTCGGGTCGAAGTCCGAACCGCCCTTAGCGCCACCCATAGGCAGGGTCGTAAGGGCGTTCTTGAAAGTCTGCTCGAAGCCGAGGAACTTCAGCATGGACGGGGAAACCGCCCTGTGGAAGCGGAGGCCTCCCTTATATGGACCTATAGCGCTGTTGAACTGGATTCTGTAGCCGGTATTGGTCTGCACCTCACCGCGGTCATCGACCCAGGTAACGCGGAAAGTGAAGATCCTGTCAGGCTCCACCATCCTCTCAACGATCTTGGCCTTCTCGAATTCAGGATGCTGATTGTACACATCCTCAATGGATTCCAACACCTCCTGTACCGCCTGGAGATACTCATTCTCCCCCGGGTACTTGGCCTGGAGACGGGCCATTATGTCCTTTGTCTTCATATTAAATGTGGTTATTTGACCTCCCAGGTTGAACCGCTGTGCAGGAGGTCATCTACACAGTGTATCTTGGATTTCATCATAACTTCCTTGACCTGGTCGCGGACACCGTCGTCGTAGGTAATGTCCTTGACATCACGGATCACGCCGAGAGCCACCGGATAGTCAGGACCCTTCATCTCAGCAAGAGCCATATGGATGCCGATATTGTCGGTATGGGCATCGTGCACGAGGATGTCATCCTCCGTGAAACCGCCCTCGCCGATGTGCACGACCCTGATCTTCCTGCCGTCGTAGATGAGACCCTTGTCGTGATCCTTGCCGAAAATCATCTTCTCGCCGTGACGAAGCACGATGGTGTGGTCAGCCTTGACCGCAGGGTCGGAGAGATTCTTATGGGCCCCATCGTTGAATATCACGCAGTTGGTGAGCATCTCCATCACCGAGCAGCCGTCGTGAAGGGCGGCGGCGGTCATTATCTCCTCGTTGAGCTTGAGCTCCACATCCAGCGAGCGGGCGAAGAAGGTACCCTTGGCTCCGAGCACCAGTGCGCCCGGGTTGAACGGATGCTCCACGGTGCCGTACGGAGAGGTCTTGGTGATCGCGCCGAACTTGGAAGTCGGGGAATACTGACCCTTCGTCAGACCGTAGATCTGGTTGTTGAAGAGGATGATGTTGATGTCGATATTGCGCCTGATGGCGTGGA
>CAVEAQ010000054.1:0-9176 GCA_963613775.1 bacterium
GCCCTTGACTTCTTCGAGTGGTCGGACGGCTACCTCGCCTGCAAGGGCGACAAGACCCGGCAGGGCTACGAGGCATCGCTGCGAGCCCTGGAGCGCTACCTGGGCGACCGCAAGTTCGACATCAACGCCTTTAATGCGGCGATGCTCCGGGAGTTCGCGGAGTGGCTGGAGAGCGAACCTCGGACGAGGTGGGATGCCAAGAGCGGGGAGTTCGTGCGCGGCACGGCCTCGACGAAGTGGCCGGCGGCGACACATCTGATGCGGCTCGCCCACATCTACAGGGCGGCGCGGGAGAAATACAATGACGAGGACGCAGGCTATCTTCCTATCCCTCGCGACCCGTTCGGGCGGGTCAAGGTGGAGCGCCCCGCCTGCAAGGGGCAGCGAGCCCTGGATGAACAGACGGTGCAGGCGCTGATTGACTTCAGGACCGGCGACAAGGGAGAGCGCGCGGCCGTGGACATCTTCCTCGTCAGCTTCGCGCTTCTGGGCGCCAACATGGCAGACCTTTGGGAGGCAGCGCCGCCGAGGCGGGGTGTATGGGTCTACCGACGCCGCAAGACGCGCGACCGCCGGAGCGACGGAGCGGAGATGAGGGTGGAGGTGCCGAAGTGCATAGGGCCGTGGCTTGAGCGCCTCAAGGCTGCGGAGGGCAGCGAGAGGTGGCTGCGGCTCTCCGAGCGGTGGCCGGACAAGGACAGGGCGACGCACGCCGTGAACGCGGCCCTGCAGCGGGTCGCCAGGCAGCTGGGGGTCGAGCCGTTCACGCTCTATGCGGCCCGCAAGAGCTTCGCCACGATAGCGCGGCGGGCAGGCGTAGAAAAAGCAACCATAGACGAGTGCCTATGCCACATTGGCGACCTCCGCATGGCCGACATCTACATCGAGAAGGACTGGCACCTATTGACGGAGGCGCAGGGGCGGGTGCTCGCCCGCTTCAGCTGGGGATAGGGCGGCGGCCGTCCTCCGCGAGGAAGAGTGCGTCGATGAGGTTGAGCAGGGCCTCCGCGGCCAGCTGCTCGGCGGGCGAGAGCTCCGGGGTCTTAACGGCTTCCGGGGCTCCGCCATTTATAGGTGACTTTTTCATAAATCTTTGTGGCAGGGTTAATTGTTGTTGTAATTTTTGTGGTTATTGTAGCGGGACGCAGTGATGCGCCCCGCTATCCGTCTATCTGCGGAGCACCGGGTCAAGAGGGTCGCCCGCTTTTTTTTGCTGCAGGCCGGCGGAGTTCGACTGAAGCGAAGAGCGCACGAGCAGCTGAATTGTCTCCTGCTGCGAGAGGATGGTCGAGCTCATGTTTCGATACATTTCCGCAACGGCGGCGGGGATGACCACATCGTCCGGGGCAGGCGTGGATCGGCGCGGCTGCTCCCCAGGCTGCTCCCCAGCGAAGAGCGCACCCTCCCCAGTGAGCAGGTAGTGGCGGTCGAAGCCGAAAGCGTCTGCCCAGCGGCGGGCGGATGCTTTCCCGAAAGGCCGGTTGCCGGTCAGCTGGTTGGAGACGGCGGAGCGGCCGAGGCCCAGCACCTCGCCGGCATCAGTGAGTGACATCCCTTGACCGCCCAGATAGCGCTTGACGGCGGTCGCAATTTCTTTTGTTGTGTCCATTTTGTTCATTTTTTGAATTTTGTGTAAAAATTTGTACGAAAAGTGTTGTTTGTCCAAATTTTTGCGTATATTTGCAATAGTTACATACAAAGGTAATAAAAATGGACAAGATTTTGACAAGAGTGAACTTGCGCGGGACGATGCGCGCAATGGAGGTAGGCGAGAGCTTCCAGGTTCCCGCCGCGGCTGCGCAGAGCAGCGTGGTGCGGAACGCCGCCTCGCTGGTGGGGCTGGACTACGGCAGGAAGTACAGCGTCAGCTACAACAGGGCGCTGGCATATTTCACAGTGACCAGGACGGCATAGAGCTATGGACTACGAGTTCGCGAAAATGCAGGCGGTGGACGCCTCGAGGGCGAGCTTACATATACACAATTCAAAAATTTTGCACAGATGAAAAGGTTAAATTTTATGAGCGCACTGTGGGCAGGGCTTGCTATTGTCTGCCTGGGCGCAGCCATCGCGGCGGGAGCCTGGTGGCATCTATGGACGGCGGGCATCTCTGCCCTTATGGCCGTCGCAAGTATGGACGAGAGAGAGGAGGAGCGGATATGAAATGGCGCAATCCCAACTGGGCGCTTGACCCAGCAGATCCGAGGTACGATGACGACTTCGACCTCGACCTTATGGAGAGAGCTCTGGACGACTACTACGAGTTCCGCGAAGAGGACAAGCGCATAAATGGATAGAGCTATGCTGACGACTTACAACTCCAAGGGGATAGCCCCGACGCCGGGGCAGGGCCTCCCTCTCGAGGAGAGGTGGAACGGCCCGAAGGAGGCGGGACGGCTGGCGCGCGAGACGATGCGCTGGCTGCGCAGCGAGCTCTGCCCGATGCTCAACGAGTGGGGCTACGACCTTAACATGACCTATGTGGTCGGCGACTTCGGCGCTGACTGCAGTGAGATTTATGCGGCTCTGCAGGTGGAGCTCCGTGACTACCGGGATAGCCTCCGCAGCGTCAAGGTGGGCGACTTCGCAATCGACTGCCACGACGCGCTGAAGTACCGCGGGCAGATGGCCCGCCTCCGCGATGTGGTGAGGTCCGAGCGCCCCGCCGTCGTGATGGAACTCTTGCTCGAAATCACAAATAATTGACACTATGGCAATGGAAATCATAAGGACATTGTATGCTGACGAGATTGACTGCAGGGTCGGCATCGCGAAGAACCAGGGCTGCAGCATATTGCTCTACAAGGATAGCCGTGTTGATATGGCTCTGCTCGATGAGCTGGTCGGGCCAATGAACTGGCAGCGCGACCATAAGGAGCTCAAGGGCGTCATCTACTGCGGGGTCGGCATCTACGACCCCGAGCTGGGGGCCTGGTGCTGGAAGTGGGACGCCGGCACGGAGAGCAATACCGAGCCGCAGAAGGGCGAGGCGAGCGATAGCTTCAAACGCGCTTGCGTCAACTGGGGCATCGGGCGGGAGCTCTACACCGCCCCATTTATCTGGGTGAAGTTGAGCGCTACGGAGTGGAACGGCGGGAAGCCGCGCGTCTCCCTGAAAGTGGCCGAGATTGACTACGACGAGGCCCGCCGCATCAGCCGGCTGGTCATCGTGGATAGCGACGGACAACCGCGCTACAGCTACAACGCCGAAAACGCACAGAAACCGGCCAAACGCGGCGCTAAAGGACGAGCAGGTAAAACTACACCTGCGGAGACCTCCGCGCCCGCGGAAGCCGTACAAGAGCCGGCAAAAGAGGCTATATCCCCGGAGCTCTACGAGAAGAGCGTAGCGGCGGCGGCCGAGGGCAAGCTCTGCAAGAGCGGCCGGAGTGTCCGCGACTGGTACATAGAGAGCTATGCGCCAGGGGCGGCGGAGCTGGCGAAGTTCGACGCCGATGTGCAGGCAAGACAAACAACTAACATTTAACACTTTATACACATGGAAAAGAAACAAACATTATTTGACCTTACCGACGAGCAGCAGCGGATCGAGGCAGCGCTCGAGGCGGCAGGCGGGGAGCTCACCCCGGAGCTTGAGCAGGCTATGGACACCAACGGCGAGGCCCTGGTGACCAAGGTAGACGGCTACAATGCCATTTTGCGCAAGGCGGACCTGCAGACGGAAGCCATTGACGCCGAGATTAAACGCCTGCAGGACCTCAAGCGGACGAAGCAGAACGCAGCCAAGAGCCTCAGGGCCTACCTGCTATGGGTGATGCAGACGCACAGCATCGAGAAGTTGGAGGGCACGCTCTGCAAGATATCCCGCCGCAGGACGCGGAGCGTGGAGATATACGACGAGCCGCTGCTGCTCAAGGGCGTGCAGGGCGCGGTGGACGAGCTGAACGCCCAACTCCCGGCGTGGTGCTCCGTGGAATTGAAAGTCAGTAAACAGGAAATCAAACGCGCCATAGAGGGCGGCGTGCCGATGCAGGGCGCGCGGATAGCGGACGGCGAAAGCCTTATTGTGAAGTGATATGGCTGACGGCTACCTAACACAACTGGAGTGGATGCTCGAGCTCGACCTCCGAGGGGGCAACGAGCTCGGGGCATACGCCCTCGTCTACGGCTTCAGCAAAGACGGCAAGAGCTGGTACCAGGGCAGCGCGAGCTATGTGGCCCGCTGGCTGAAGTGCACAGTCAGGACTGCCCGCGAGATACTCCACAAATTGACCGAGCGCGGTCTGCTGGAGACCCGCGAAAGGGTCGAGAACAATATGCGCTTCGTGGACTACCGGGTGGCCGCGTGGAGCGTCGGAGGGGGTAGGGAAAATTCTTCCGGGGTAGGGAAAAATCTTCCGGGGGGTAGGGAAAAATTTTCCCTGGGGGGTAGGGAAAAATTTTCCCCCCATAATACTACTATAGATAACGAACCTAAAGGTTCTAATAAGGATAATCAAAACGCGCGCACGCGCGAGGGGCTGGACCTGCCATATAATGGCCGTGAATTTCTCGAGGTATGGACCAAGCTGCGCAGGCAGCCGAGATGGATTAAGAAGTCGCAGGACGCCCTCGAGGAAAGCATCGCCAAGCTGGCCAAAGTTGACGAGGCCACGGCGATAGAGATGATGCGCGAAAGCATAGCCAACGGCTGGCAGGGCTTGTTCTACCCCAAGGCGGGAGATTGGCAGCGCCGGAGACCCCAGGGAGAGAGCCGAGAGGCCAAGGCGATACGCGAAGCCAACGAGGCGATGCAGCGGGTCGCTGACCGGCACGCACGGGACGGCGGCAGTGCGTACGATGAACAATTCGAAATGATAGAGAGCTATGACGACACAGGAGATAATTGATAGCGCCACCGGCGCCACGATGAAGTCGATGTCGCTGGCCGACAAGCAGGATATGTTGGAGGCCCTCATCAAGCGGCTCTACGCCCTTAAGGGCCTGGACATCGACCTCGACCGCGACCGCATAGAACTGGCGACCGGCGAGCTGGAGGGCGTGCTCTCCAGGAAGTACCCGCACTTCACGGCCGGCGAAGTCAAGCTGGTGCTCGAGGCAGGCGCTTCCGGGGAGTTCGGCAACGACACCCGCCTCGTGCCAGCCACGATGATAGGGTGGCTCTCCAAGTACAGCGCGCTGCCTGAAAGGGCCGCGGCGGCCAAGGAGCTGGAGAAGCGCCGGGCAGCGGCGAACGCCCAGACGGCGAACTTGCTGCCTCCGGCGGACCGCGAGGCGCTCTCCCGCGAGTGGCTGCGCACTGGCCCGATGACTGAGTGGCAGCGCTTCAAGGAGGAGGGCGACCGCTACAACATAGCGTTCGCAGGCTACGGCGATGCCGTCTACCGGGCGCTGACCGCAAGGGGCAGGATGGCGAAAATCAGCCGCGAGACCTGGGCGGCCGCAGAGGAGCGCGCGCGCCGTGACTACTCCCGCCAACACTCCGACGAGGGGCAGGCGGCAGTGGCCGAGGCCATGGCTAACATCGACAAGCGCTGCACCTTCCAGGCATATGTGCACCGGGAACTGGTCTACGCCTATTTCAAGGCGCTCAAGGCCGCGGGCCGCGAGCTTGATGTGTAGGAGGACGGAGCTATGCTGAAAGGGTTTGAGGATTACACGCAGTCGCTGAGCGACAACGAGCTCCGGCACGAGGTGCAGCTGCTCGCAAAAGAGATGACGGCGCACAGAGGCGTGGAACGCGCCATGACCAACGAGGACATCCGCGACTGGTTCCTGCAGAAGTACGGCTTGAGGGTCAGCGAAACCAAGGTCCGGGCGTATATCAACGCAATCCGCATCACCCGCTGGTGCCGGCATGTCGTAGCGAGCTCTCGCGGCTACTATGTGGCCACCACCGTGCAGGAGGTCGAGGACTACTGCCGAACGCTCCGCGGACGGGAGAACTCCATCAAGGCCGTCCGGCTCTCCATGGAAGACGATATAAAAGGGCAACTGTTCATTTAACTATTTGATATGGCAACACTTGAAATCATAGCTGCTATTCTTTTGGGGCTGGCGCTCCTGGCTATGGCCGTGGCCGTGCTCGCAGTGGCAGGCGCTGCTCTGCTGGTGCTTTTTACTTTCGAGGGAGAGGGAGGCCCGGAGTACGATGACTGATAAGCAACTGCAGGTCACGGCGGCGATGAAGCGCGCCCTCGTGGAGAGCTTCGCGTGGGACTGGGACGATGTCCTTAAGCGAGATAGAAGCGCGAAGCGGGTGGAGATGCGCTATGCCGTGTTCACGGTGTTCTCTGCGCTGACCGGCGCCAAGGGCGAGGAGCTCGCTGCGGTGTTTGGCTATAGCAGGGCGACGATAACGCGCGGCATCGCCCAGTTCCGCGAGTGGGCAGAGCTCTATTCGCGAGTACATTACCTTGAGCGCGACCTCTACTGTGCGACCAGGGCAATCATTGACAATTCACAACAACCAATTCAAAATTCAACAATTATGTTACAAGCAATCATTACAGGACGCATCGGACAGGATGCGCAGGTCAAGAACATCAACGGCAACAACTATGTCACCTACAGCGTGGCGCATCAGGCGAAACGCGACGACCCCACGGTGTGGGTCAATGTGATGGAGCGTGCAGGCAGCGACCCGTCGAAGCGTGTGGCTGTACTGCTCAAGGGCACGCGGGTGCTCGTCCAGGGCGACATCACGCTGAGGGCGTGGAGCGGGCGAGACGGCGCCGCGAAGTTGGACGCTACCATCTGGGCGAACCGCACGGAGGTGCAGCAGTTCGTGGACCGCGAGGGGGGCGCTCCGGCTGCTCCGGCTGCTCCGGCTTCTCCGGCCAAGCCTGCCCCGGCTGCTCCGGCTGCCAAGGCGGAGGATGAGGGCGACGACCTGCCGTTCTAATAGATGCGGGTGCGCTGGCAGAGCGGCAACGGCTGGACCTCCGGCGAGGTCGGCCGCGACGCGGAGGGGCGGCTGGTGGTGTGGACCGACGAGGAGCACCGCCGATGCCTCCCCGCCTCGCTGCTCTCCAGGGTGCCGAGCTTCCAGGAGATAGGAGATGACGCAGATGACACTGATAGGCATTGACACTGGCACGCACACAGGCGTGGCCGTATGGAGCACCGCAGAGGGGCAGTTCCTCTCCGTGGAGACCCTGCCGATACACAAGGCGATGCGTGCCGTGCTGGAGTGGCGGGAGAAGACGGGGGGCGACCTCCGGGTCTACTTCGAAGATGCGCGGCTCCGCAGGTGGTTCGGGCGGGCCTCCGTCGAGAAGCTGCAGGGCGCGGGCAGCGTGAAGCGCGACTGCTCCATCTGGGAGGACTTCCTCCGCGATGAGGGCATTGACTTCCGGGCCATAGCGCCGAAGAACAATGTGACCAAGGTGAGCGCTGCGTGGTTCTCCAAGGTGACTGGCTGGAGGGGGCGCTGCAGCGAACACGCACGCGATGCTGCGATGCTGGTCTTCATGCGCCGAGGAACGGAAAGCGGGGCATCCGCCATTTAAGAGAGATGACGAGCGGGCGCGACATAGTGGAGGCTCTGGCCAACGAGCGGAGGGTCGAGCAGCTGACGGAGGCGGTGACGCGCCGCCCGCTGGATGCCGACCTCTCCGACCTCGTGCAGATGGTCTACTGCCTGCTGCTGGGTTACCCCGATGCTCGTCTCGCCGAAGCGGACGCGGACGGCTGGATGAACTTCCTGCTCGTGCGGCTCATCAAGAACTTGCTCAAGCCACACTCCGCCTGGAGCGCGCAGATCCGGCGTTTCCGCGAGCGGACCGTGGAGCTCAAGGGCATTGATTACAGCGGCGATGATTGACACGAAGCGCAACGAAGTGGTCGAGGAGTACAAGGGGGTGAAGCTCGACTTCGCCTACGACCCGAGCATCTTCTCGGAGGAAGACGAGCGGGTGCGCAAGGTCAAGTACATCGTATTCAACCGCCTCACGGCGGCGGAGCGCACCCTGATACTGATGTACTTCAGCGAATTGAGCCTCCGCAAGGTGGCCAGGAAGTTCGGGGTCAGCCATGTGACCATAGGCACGGAGGTCAACAGGATAAAGCGCAAGATATTGGACATCTACGACAAATTGGGAGATATATGAGCATTTACATAGAGCTGATAATGATAGCGGCGGTGGTCGTCTACATCGTGGACCTCTCCGGGTGGACGGGGTCGTGGAAGCCGGCGCTGCAGCGGTGGGTCAAGGCGCAGACGGGGTACACGGTGGAGCACTTCAAGCCGTTCGACTGCTCGCTCTGCCTTACCTGGTGGGTGGGACTGGTGTGGCTGCTCTGCCAGGGCGAGTTCGGGCTTGGCACGCTGGCCTACCTCTGCGCGGTGAGCTGGATGACCGGCCCGCTTGCGCTCGTAGGGAGCCTCTGCAGGGAGGCCCTGGAGCGGATAATCACAAAACTAATGGAACTAATAGAAAAGATATGAATTTCACCAAAGAACAATTCGCGGTGCTCTCCCAGTGGGAGGGGACATTCCGGGTGGTGTGCGAGAGCCACTATCTGAGGGGAGTGGGGCAGACGGCCCTGCTCGTGATGACGGACATTTGGAACGCAGCCACAGGAGGCAGCCGTACCGTCAACGGCAACTGCGCTAACTGCGTGTATGACTTTCTGCAGGACATCGGCAAGCTGTACCTCGCCGATAAACGTGCCCGAGAAGCCGTAAAAACGCGCCAAACGGCGGGCTTAAAGGGAGATAAGGCAAAGGTGCCCACAAATGGGCTGAAGCAGGCTAAAAACACGGCTATATGAAAAATAATACCGAAATCAAACGAATAAAGCTGCCACTTTCCAAGCTGGAGATGAACAATGGGCAGCTGGAGGGGCTCCCAAAGAACCCGAGGCAGTGGACCAAGGGGGAGCTCGACAAGTTGGCGAAGAGCCTGCAGGACACGCCGGAGCTGCTGGAGATGCGCTGCCCGATAGTGGCACCTCTGCAGGGCGGCAAGTACATTGTCCTGGGCGGTAATATGCGGCTCGCAGCATTGAGCGAGAACAAGGCCAAGGAGGTGGAGTGCTTTGTGGTGGAGGGGGCTGACACGGCCAAGCTCCGCGAGATAGTCATCAAGGACAACGGCTCGTTCGGCGAGTGGGATTGGGACGAGCTGGCGAACCAGTGGGACGACCTCGACCTCGGGGAGTGGGGTATCCACCTGCCGGCGTTCGATGCGCCGGAGGAGGAGCCCGGCGAG
>CAVEAQ010000055.1:0-9133 GCA_963613775.1 bacterium
TGGAGAGGACTCTCTACACGGGAGACCACCTCTTCGTCAGCAAGCTCACCTACGGCCCTAGGGTGCCTCAGACTCCGCTGACTATCCCGTTCACGCACAATACCATCTTCGGTAAGGAGTCCTACTCCACGCTGATTCAGAACAGGTATCGCCGTCTCAAAGGTTTCAGGCACGTGCGCAGGGGAGACATCGTGGTCTTCGGATTTCCCAACGGCGATACGGTGCTCCGCAGAGCTCCCGCAGAGGATTATCACGCTCTCGTGAGGATCCTGGGCAAGGAGACGGTGGACGGCCTGGGAGAGACTGTCTCCCGTCCGATGGACAAGAAGGACCACTATGTCAAGCGTTGCGTGGCTCTTCCCGGAGATACTCTCAAGGTCATCGGCGGACGCGTCTGGGTCAACGGCGAGATTGAGCCGTACTACCCGGGCCTCCAGTTTTCCTACACCGTCACGACCAACGGCCAGAAGATCAACTCCAAGTTCATCGAGAAGCTGGGTCTCAACCCCCAGGAGGTCATCTACGACCCCGAGCTTCCGGGCTACCCTGCGATGATCCTCACCAAGGATATGGTGAGCCGAGTCCACGAACTCGCGAACGTGGTCAGCGTCAGGAGTAATCTCGACAGTGATGCGGCCGCGGTCTCCAAGGAGATTTTCCCCTTCACGGAAGACTCCGGCTGGACCAGGGATTCCTTCGGACCGCTCGTCATCCCGGCCAAGGGCGTGACAGTCACCCTGACCCCCGAGAACCTTCCCCTCTACGAGAGGATCATCTCGGCCTATGAGGGCGGAAGTGTGGAGCAGGCGCTTGCAGAGGGCAAATATACATTCAGACAGGACTATTACTTTATGATGGGAGACAACAGGCACAACTCTCTTGACTCGCGGTACTGGGGCTTCGTCCCCGAAGACCACATAGTCGGCAGGCCGGTTGTGATCTGGCTCTCCACTGACAGCGGGAATAAGTTCCCGAACAATATCAGGTGGGGCAGATTTCTGAAATTTGTCTAGGTTTCCGTTTGGAAATCAGAAAATTATCCACGATATTTGCACCCCCGTCACAGAAATAAAAGAAAAACAGATACTATGGCAAAAGTTTGTCAAATAACCGGAAGGAAGAGAATGAAAGGCAACAATGTTGCCCATTCCAAGCTGCGCACCAAGCGCGACTTCTCTCTCAACCTCAAGAACAAGCGTTTCTGGAGCGAGGAAGAGCAGAGGTACATCACCCTCAAAGTATCCTGCAAGGGTATGAGGATCATCGAGAAGAACGGCCTTGAGGCCACGCTTCGCGATGCACAGAAGAAAGGATTGATTAACCTTGTTTAATTTTTCAGAGATATGGCAAAGAAAGCAAAAGGAAACAGGGTGCAGGTCATCCTCGAGTGCACTGAGCAGAAGGCTACAGGTGTACCTGGTATCTCACGTTACATTACCACCAAGAACAAGAAGAACACTCCTGACCGTCTCGAGCGCAAGAAGTACAACCCTTACCTCAAGAAAGTCACTGTTCACCGTGAAATAAAATAATCAGAGGAGTTTGAATTATGGCAAAGAAAGCAGTTGCAACGTTCGCGGCTAAGGCCGGAGCTAAAAGTATGGTCAAGTGCATCCGTATGGAGAAGTCTCCTAAGACCGGTGCCTATGTCTTCTCTGAGCAGCTCGTAGAAGCTGAGAAGGCCAAGGATTACTTCGCAAAGAAGTAATTCCCGCCAGCGCGTATTGAACTTGAACGCCGGTCCGTCGAGGGCCGGCGTTTTTGTTGATGAAAATTACTATCTTTGTAGGATATGGCAATCAGTTTCTTTCAGAGGATAAGCAGGGCCGTGATGGGCCGTTCCAGAGTGGATGACAGCACGCTCGATGCTATCGAAGAGGCTCTTGTGGAGTCGGATATGGGAGTGGACACCACCCTCAAGGTGATTGATGCGCTTGAGGAGCGGGTCGCGAAGGACAAGTATATGTCGTTCGACGAACTCGTGGGTCTGCTCCGGGAGGAGATCTCCGATCTGATTGAAGACAACACGCAGGCTTTCGACTTCAGCAAGAAGCCCTACATCATACTTGTGGTGGGCGTCAACGGGGTCGGCAAGACCACTACCATCGGCAAGCTGGCATATATGCTGCGATCTCAGGGCAAGAAGGTCATACTCGGCGCTGCTGACACCTTCCGCGCAGCAGCCGTGGACCAGCTTACCATCTGGGCAGAGCGGGCCGGAGTGGAGATCGTCAAGCAGAGTATGGGCTCGGATCCAGCTTCAGTGGCTTATGACACCGCCGCCGCTGCCGTCTCCAGGGGGGCTGATGTCGCCATCATCGACACGGCGGGCCGTCTGCACAACAGGATGGACCTGATGAACGAGCTCAGCAAGATTCGCAAGGTTATCTCCAAGGTGGTCCCGGACGGGCCTCACGATGTGATGCTCATCATCGATGCTTCCACCGGGCAGAACGCCTTCCAGCAGGCTCAGGAGTTCCTCCGTGCCACGCAGATCACTTCCCTCGCAGTCACCAAGCTCGACGGCACGGCCAAGGGCGGCGTGGTGGTGGGAGTCTCCGACCGCTTCCATATCCCGGTCAAGTTCATCGGGGTCGGGGAGAAGATAGGGGATCTCAAAGTCTTCGACAAGGCTGAGTTCGTCGAGCAGCTATTCACACCGGACAGTTTGAAATAAAATCACTTATAGATATGAAGCTTAGTTACAATTGGCTCAAGGATTATTTGAAGTGCGACCTGACGCCTCAGCAGATCGCCGATGCGATGACTTCCATCGGCATCGAGGTGGACGGAGTTGAGGAGAGCGAGCAGATCCCCGGCGGACTCGCAGGGGTCGTGGTCGCTGAAGTGCTCGAATGCGAAGCGCATCCGGATTCGGATCACCTCCACATCACGAAGGTGAATCCGGGCTCCGGAGAGCCTCTGACCGTAGTCTGCGGCGCGCCCAATGTGGCCGCGGGGCAGAAGGTCCTGTTTGCTCAGATCGGCTCCGTGCTGCCGGGCGACTTCAAGATCAAGAAGTCCAAGATCAGGGGCGTGGAGTCCTTCGGTATGATATGCGCCGAGGATGAGCTCGGAATTGGCAGCAGCCACGAGGGCATTATGGTGCTCCCTGCCGATGCTGTGCCGGGTACTCCGGCCAAGGAATACCTCCACCTTGAGACGGAAGCCGTGATCGAGTATGAAATCACCGCCAACCGCGTGGATGCCGCTTCCCACTGGGGAGTCGCCCGCGATCTCTATGCCTGGATGAGACTCAACGACATCCCTTGCGAGCTTGTCCGCCCTTCAGTCGATGCGTTCGCGGAAGGCGAGGGAGAAGGTCTCGCAATCGATGTGCGCGACAGCTCCGGTGCACCGCGCTATACCGGCATCACCCTCAGGGGAGTGAAGACCGCACCGTCTCCGGAGTGGCTTCAGAAGCGTCTTATAAGCATAGGACTGCGCCCTATCTACAATATCGTCGATATCTCCAACTTCGTGCTCTTCGAGCTTGGACAGCCGCTGCACACTTTCGACGCCGACAAGATCAAGGGCGGCACTGTGATCGTGCGCAGGGCCGCCGACGGCGAGACCCTCAAGACCCTCGACGGAGTGGAGCGCAAACTCAACAGCGGCGATATGGTTATTGCCAATGAGGACGGCCCGATGTGCATCGCCGGCGTCTTCGGCGGAGAGGACAGCGGAGTCTCAGAGGACACCGTCAACCTCTTCATCGAGAGCGCATACTTCGACCCCGCCTCCATCCGCAAGACCTCCAAGAGGCTTGGGCTCCAGACAGATGCGTCGTTCCGCTACGAGCGCGGCGCAGACCCTGAGGTGGCCATCTATGCCCTCAAGCGTGCCGTGACCCTGATTCAGGAATGCGCGGGCGGAACCGTCGAGGGGAAGATCCGCGAGGTCTATCCGGAGAAGATAGAGCGCAAGCGCATCGAGCTCGACTACTCGAGGATGGAGCGCCTCATCGGTCACGAAATCAGCCACGGGACCATCGAGAATATCCTCACCTGGCTCTGCTACGACTTCATCGAGAAGCGCGAGGGCGGCGCCGTGGTGGCTGCCCCTTCGTATATGGTGGATGTCTACAGGGAGTGTGACGTGGTGGAGGAGGTGCTCCGCATCTACGGCTACAACAACATTCCGCTGCCTAAACGTATGCTGATGTCCGTCAACGCCACTCCGCGCCCGGACGCTGAGGCCATCCGTAACAATATCTCCAACTTCCTTGCCGCCAACGGCTTCGTGGAGACGATGAACAACTCCCTCACCAAGTCCGAATACTACTCTCACCTCACGACCTTCCCGGAGGAGAGGTGCGTGCGGATCGTCAACCCGCTCAGCCAGGACCTCAACGTGATGCGTCAGACGCTGATCCTCGGCGGTCTCGAGGTGGTCGCATACAACCTCAACCGCCAGCTCGGCTACCTTAAGATATTTGAGTATGGCGGTGTCTATCAGAGACTCCCAGAGAAGACCTCCGAGACTCTCGAGGGCTACGAGGAGCACCAATGCTTCTGCCTTATGCTCACCGGCACCCCGGACAAGAGCTGGAGGGTGGAGTCTGCGCAGAGCAACTATTTCCAGCTCAAGGGCTATGTGGAGCTGCTGCTCAAGCGCTACGGCGCCGACATCTACAAGATGCGCTGCGAGGCCGCTCCGACTGACATATTCTCCGAAGGTATGAGCTACAGCATCCCGGGAGCCGGACAGCTTGCCGTGATGGGTACCGTCAATCCGGTACTCGCCCGCCGTTTCGGCATCAGGCAGCCGGTGTATGCCGCCGAGATTAACTGGCCGGCTCTCTTTGAGCTCGTCCGCAGGGACAAGGTGGCATTCGCGGAACTCCCCAAGTTCCCTGAGGTGCGCCGCGATCTCGCGCTGCTGCTTGACGAGAAGGTCAGCTACGCCGATCTGCGCGCTGCCGCATTCAAGCAGGAGAAGAAGCTTCTCCGCCAGGTGGGACTCTTCGATGTCTATCGCGGGGACAAGATCCCTGCCGGCAAGAAGCAGTACGCGCTCAGCTTCGTGATCCGGGATCCGGAGCGCACCTTGACCGATCAGGATACCGAGAGGGTGATGGACCGCCTGCTCACTACCTTCGTTAAGGATTTCGGAGCTCAGTTGAGGTAATGTCGCGCCGCGCCGGACATATTCTGCTGATTGCCGTCTGCGCCGCGCTGTGCCTCGCAGGCTGCTCCAGGGCACGTGTCATCCCGAAGAAGGACCTGATACCGCTCTACGAGGATATGTTCATCGCCGATCAGTGGCTCAAGGAGCACTCCGAGGCCCGCGCGGTGGCGGACACGACTCTCTTCTTCGATCCGATATTCCGCCGGCACGGCTACTCCTTCGAGGACTACCGCAAGAGCATCGAATACTATTCCGGCAAGACGGAGGATCTCCGGGAGGTGATGGACAGTGTGACGGCGAGGCTCAAGAAGCGCGCCGACTACTACCAGAAGCTCTCAGACAGGATACGCGAGGTCAACGAGGAGAACGAACGCCGTAGGGTGCAATATACCCGTCTTGACTTCGAGGCGGATTCGGCGATCTGGACTTCCGACGGCATCCTGTGGCCGCGGCGCGACAGTCTCGCTGCAGCGGACAGCCTCGCGGTCGGAGTGCTGGCGGTGGTGGACAGCACCGCCGTCGTTGCCGACAGCCTGGGTATCGCAGCAGGGCTTACGGCGGCTCCGACCAGCCTGCAAGTGCTGGAAGCTGCCCCTGAGCGCCTGGACAAGGGTGTCCGCGAGACTGGTGCAAGCAAGTCCCAGGCCGGGCCCCGCAGCTTCGACGAGAGGGAAATGAAAGAAAATTAAGCAATATGTATATGGATTATCTGAAGAAATACAGCTATGCTCCTTCCGAGGAGGAGATAGCGTCCAAGATTGATGCGGTCGCATCCAACCTGTCGGCTGCGGAGTCTCCTGAAGTGTTCAGGAAGTGCTTCTCGCTGATGGATCTGACCACCCTGCACACCAACGATACTCCGGAGTCCGTCAGGGCTCTGGTTGAGAAGGCCAATGAGATCCCGGCCAACTTTGCGGGCTACCCGCTCCCGGCTTCCGTCTGCGTCTTCCCCAACTTCGCGTCCGTGGTACGCGATGCGAGGAAGTCGGAGGAGCTCCACGTGACCACGGTCTCCGGCTGCTTCCCGAGTTCGCAGAGTTTCCTGGAAGTCAAGGTCCAGGAGTGCCGCCTCGCGGTGCGCGGCGGTGCTGACGAGATCGATATTGTGCTGGCGCTCAATGCATTCATGGCTGGAGACTATGAGACCGCTTCGGCTGAGATCCGCGCGATGAAGTCTGCTGTAGACGAGGAGGCTGCCGCCCTCGGGCGTAAGGTAGTGCTCAAGGTAATCCTCGAGACGGGGCTTCTCGCCACTGCGGAGCGCATCGCGCAGGCTTCCTTCCTTGCCATGGAGGCTGGGGCCGACTTCATCAAGACTTCCACCGGCAAGGTTGAGGTCAACGCCACTCCGATGGCTGCCTGGGTGATGTGCGAGTGCATCCGTGCCTACTATGAGAAGACCGGCCGCAAGGTGGGATTCAAGGCTGCCGGCGGCATCTCCACCGCCAAGGATGCCCTGAGCTACTACTGCATCGTCTCCACCGTACTCGGTGCTGACTGGCTGTGCAAGAGCCTCTTCCGCTTCGGGGTCAGCCGTCTGGGCAACAGCCTGATGAGCGCGATAGAGCAAAAAACGATAAAATACTTCTGATTCGGGGCGTTTTAGCGCTTTCTTGTCATCTGTATCCTGCGGGACGGGTCGCTGCGATCCGCCCCGCAGCGCGTTGTGTGGGCGTGCTGTGCAGAAAGTGCGAAACTAAACGATTAAGCGTGAGTGTAATCGGATAACATCCGCCACCTTTGCAGCAGACATTAACACTGCGACTATGAAAAACTTCTTTAAGTTGATAGTGCCGCTGCTCGTGGCGGCCTCCTGCTCGGACAGGCTTTCCGTCTCCGGCGGGTTGAGCGCTGACATTGAAGGCAATGAAGTGCGACACGAGATGATAGTGCTCGGGGATCAGTTGGAGGACCCGTATTCCGTGGAGAATATGACCAAGGCTCTGGAGTCGCTGTACCCGACCAAGGCGGGCAGGACTCCGCTGGAGCCGACCGACCTCTATGTGCGCTTCCTGCCCGACAACGAGCAGGAGTTCGGGGAGCTGGAGGCTTCCGGCCTGCAGCTGATAGACCATCCTGTGGACTATACGATCGTGTGTGAGGGGGACTATTACCACGATCCGGCGATCGATGAGGAGAAGATCACCTGGCAGTATGCGGTGGTCCGCAAGGATTTTGAGTTCCCCTCCCACATCCGCCACGAGGTGTTGGAGCAGTGCTATATCGCAGAGCACAGCGAGTCTACCAAGTCTGACGGAGTGGACTGGGATGCGGTGGAGCGGGCGGCGTATCGCCTGACTGGCAACGGCGGGCTGCTTGCCCCGCAGACCAAGGGCCAGTCCGGTACGCCGGCGGGGCGGATCACCATCGTGGATCCGGCTCTGGGCAGCGAGCCGTTCGGGGTCAGCGGCGTGAGGGTGTCGTGCAACAGTTTCGTCAAGTTCGCGCACGCCTACACCGACAGGGACGGCTACTACCAGATGTCGCGCCAGTTCTCCGCAAATCCGCGCTACCGCCTGATATTCAAAAACAAGCACGGCTTCGGGATAGGCTTCAACCTGCTCTTCTGCCCGGCTTCGTTCTCGACTCTCGGCAAGCATTCGCCGTCCGGGGTGGATGTGGAGGTGAGCTCGGCTTCCGAGCGCAAGCTCTTCACGCGCTGCGTGGTCAACAATGCTGCCTACGACTACTACGAGAAGTGCCGCGACGGTGAGAAGACTCTCCGCACTCCACCGGGCAATCTGCGGATCTGGCTCTTCCAGAAGATGCGCTGGAGCTCGGCTCCGATGCTGCAGCAGGGAGTGCTGATCGACGGGGGCACCGTGTCCAAGTTCCTGGGGGACTACAGCTTCCTGGTCAAGATGTTTCTGCCGGACATCACTCTAGGCCTCAGCGGGTCGGACGACTACGAGTCGATCTACTCCATCACCGTCCACGAGCTTGCTCACGCCAGCCACTTCATGCAGGTGGGCAAGGACTACTGGAACAATCTCGTGACCTATATAATGACTTCCTTCGTGACTTCGGGATTCGTGACCTACGGGGTCGGGACAGAGGAGGGCTACGGCTACTGCGAGGTGGGAGAGATGTGGGCCTATTATATGCAGACGGTCTTCCACAACGACCGCTATCCGGAGCGGGAGAAGGTCTACGGGACGACCTACTGGTTCTCCCCGCAGATATTTATGTATCTGGACGAGAGGGGGCTCACTCGCTACAGGATATTCGATGCGCTGACCTCCGACATCGCCGACCGCGACAAACTCAAGAAGAAACTGATCAGCCTCTACCCCAATATGAAGTCCAAGATCAACGAGGCGTTCAACAGATATAAATAGTCTAGTCTATGTAAATCTTCATTCAGATGTTCAAGAAAATCATTTCAGCCCTGGTTGCGCTTGCGGCCTGCGCACCCGTCCTGCGCGGACAGGAGTTCGCGCTCTCGACCAACTTCGCCGACTATGCCGACTTCGGCACTCTCAATCTCGAGGCTTCCTACGGCCTCGCCCAACACTGGAGCCTCAGTGCCGGGATGAAGTACAATCCTTTCACTTACAATCCCGGCGGGGAGCCTCTGCAGAAGCGGCAGCGCACTCTCAGCACCGGGGCGCGGTACTGGCCCTGGCACATCTTCTCCGGCTGGTGGTTCTCCGGTGCCGTGCGGGTCCAGGAATACAATATAGGTGGCATTTCTTCGCCCCAGACTTCGGAGGGGGAGCGCTTTGGCGGCGGGCTGGGGCTCGGCTACACCTATATGCTTTCGCCGAAGTTCAACCTCGAGCTCGGTGCCGGATTCTGGACCGGATATGACGTATATACCACCTATTCGTGCCCAAACTGCGGCCGCAAGATCGATGAAGGACGAAAATTTTTCTTTTTGCCGGCCGACATATTGCTCGCACTGTCGTATATTTTTTGAAAATGTTGTATATTTGCAATCCATTACCCGGCGCGGGTGGCGAAATGGTAGACGCGCTAGTTTCAGGAGCTAGTGTCAATTGCG
>CAVEAQ010000056.1:0-9027 GCA_963613775.1 bacterium
TACTCGAGATTCTCAATCTCGCAATAGGAGTTCGATTCTCCTACCCACTACCAAAGAGAGAGCGTCGGTCTTGACGCTCTCTTTTTGGTAGTTATTCAGACAAGCCGGGCATCATTTGTTACCGAGGTCGAATCGCAGGCCGAGCGTAAGGTCGAAGTTGAGAGGTCTGTCGCTGTACAGGCTTTCGACATAAGACCCATTGTCAAAATAGCGCACGACTCCGGGCTCCACATAAAGTCCGAGATGAGCGCTGAAGCGCCACAGCAGACCCGCAGAGGCCTTGGCAGACCACTGCAGCGGCCGCACGGACATCCTGTCGGACTCCCCTCCGGTCACCCTGCCGTCCTGCACAAATGAAGTGAGAGAGCGCCCTGCTATGCACTTCTCAACCATTCCTCCGGCTGAAAGATACAGATCGAACTTGTCTGCAAGAGGCATAGACCAGCTCAGCGAGAGAGGCACTCCGACATAGTGGAGCGTCTGGCGGGTATCGTAGTAGCTGTCCGAAGTGCCGGAGGTCATATCGGACACCAGGCAGGTATATGCGAGCCCGCTCACCAGCGAGAAGCGCGGAGCGAATTCATAGGCAAGAGACAGTCCTAATCTTACAGGCTGATAATGTCTGACCTCAGTGCCGACTTTGCAAAAATTATTGTCCAGCAGCACACCGGAGAACAAGTTGGTGACAGCGGCACTGGCGGTCGACTGAGAGGAGAGCAACGAGTTCACCCCGGAGCCGTACATCGCGCTGTAGCCCTCGCTCAGTAGGGATAAAGAGGGGGAATTGGACAGTGACATATTGAGTGCGAGACGCCTGTCTGACCGCATCTTCACGGATGGCAGATCCCCTGCGAACGGGTCGTCAATCTGCTCAGGGCAGACCTGCACAGGTGCGCGCCGATCTTCACGCGTCTTCTGCGGCGCCTCGGACTCCGGCGCAGAAGAAGCCTCATCCAGGATTTCCGGGGATATTTCCTCGGCTGTAGAAGGATTCATCTCTCTGACAGCAGTACGCAATGCCCTTGCTGGCGGGACCGGGCAGTCGACCGATACCTCTGCGACCAGAGGCAAAGAGCGACACTGGGACTGATGGAGCGTCGCGGAACGGTCCGGCAGCAGAAGAAGCGCAAGCAGAACTGCGGCAGATGCAAAGGCACCGGCAGACCAGGCAGCGGCGACACGTCTTCTGCGCTGCCTGGCAAGAGTCCCGGACACTGCGCTCCAGAGACCTTCCGGAGCGGCTTCAGAATAGCTTTCACAGGCCTTGCTCAAATTGTTTTCCCAATTATTCTCCATTTTTCCTATATTCCCTGATTAGTTCCGCAAGCCGGGCACGCGCCCTGCTGTACTGAGAGAAAGAAGTATTCTCGCTGATCCCAAGCAGCGAAGAGATTTCCTTGTGACTGTGTCCTTCAATCGCATAGAGATTGAATACAGTCCTGTATCCGACCGGCAAGCTCCGTATCATCCGCTGCAAGACCTGCATCGGCACCCCGTCTATCCCGGGAGCCTCATCCGCTACGCCTTCCAGAGCGCTGGCCGGCAAGGGGACGGTCGAGAAAGCGGAATGACGGCGGAGCGACATCAGCGATTCGTTGACCACGATCCGCTTCATCCACGCTCTCAGCGATCCCTCACCGCGCCACTGAAACTTCCGGAGAGAATTGAATATCTTGACAAAACTGTCCTGTAGGATATCCTTCACATCATCTTCGTCAAACAGATATCGGCGGCATACGGCGGCAAGATACTGCACCTGCGAGTCATATATGGCTTTCACAGATGCAGCATCCCCTTTGGCCGCACGGGAGACAAGTTCTATCTCCGAGACTATTTCACTGCTGCCGGGCACAAGTCACTATTCGATGGGCAAGGCTTTGGTGGTAACCGCATCCTTGGACATGTCTTCCCCGATTCTGACTGTAGCCCCGGTACAGTAGTCGAAGCTGATGGAGCTCTCGCCGGAGAAGGACTTGTAGCGTATAGTCATCTTGACCGTCTTACCCTCCGTATCAGGAAGTTGCGAGAGGTCGAATGCGATGATTCCAGTCATCCTCGTCCCGCCCGGAGTGGCAGATGTATCGTCAAGGGCATCGTGACGGAACTCCAGCAGGTAAGGGTCCTCCGGATCGGCGCCGGTGACCAGATTGACAGCGTGCACCTTGTGCGAATCGCCCCAGTAGGCACAGAACGACAGTGTCATATAGCCATCCTCAATGATAGTCAGCCAGTTGCTGATTATCTCGATCGGAGCTGTGCCGAACGCCTTGTCATCTTCGGCGGTGCTGCCAAGGCTCGCCGCTGTACCCTTGGTACGCAGGCTGTCAATCCAGTTGACCTCCACCAGATGGTCGAACTTCTCGCCGATGACATCCGACTTGTATTCCCCCTTGTCGGTATAGTTGAGCAGAGCCCTGACTTCCTTGCCTCCGAACGGAGACTGGGAGAGATTTTCCGGCTTGAGAGTGGTATTCTCGTCCAGCTGAAGGTAGAACTCTCCGCTCTCGCTGGTCTTTGCCGTCACAATGGCGTTAGGGTAAAAGCGAGCCCAGCTTGAGTCACTGTCCTTCAGGCAGGATGACAGGCAGAGCAATCCTGCCGCCAGCGCAAACAATGTTGTAAATTTCATTTTCATAATCTGTTGTTTAAACCTTTTTACACTATAAATGCAGATTCTGCACAAACCTTGCACGCGTGCCCGCCAGGCTCCGGCCTCGAAGTCCCGGATTGGCCGCCGGGACGCCTGCTCTCTAAGCAAGGACTATATAGATGGCGCAGAGCAGAAGGGCTATGGCGGAGCCGATGTTCACGGCGTGATGATAGCGCTCGAAGATATGGGAGAGGGAACTTCCCAGAAGCAGCCAGACGAAGTTGGCTCCCGGGCCGGCTATAAGCAGCAGGGCGGCCACGGCAAGAAGGTCTGTAAAACGGTCGGAATAAGGAAGCACAAAGCTGCTGAAGACGCTGAGTTCGAACACGAGGATTTTGGCGTTGGTAAGCTGTACTATCATCCCGTTCAGGAAGGTGCAGTCACGTTTGTTGTCCCCGATCTGGGCTCTGTCACGCCACATTCCATAAGCGAGCCAGACCAGATACGCCGCGCCTAAATACTTAAGACAGACGACATAAGAGCCGAGGACTTCACCCAGGAGATGTATCAGGAGAGCCATCGCCAGGGCTGCGGTCGCAGCTCCGGTCAGGAGCCCGAGCCACATGCGCATCGCGCGGTCCCGGCCATAACGGATCGCCATAGTCAGCGAGTATATATTCGCCGGCCCCGGTGTGTATCCGACGATTAGAATCTGCAGCAGGAGTGCAGGTAAAAGACTGATAGGCATCAAATTGGTACTTTAGAGTTGTACTGTCAGCAGACAGAATTTCTGCGGACTCTCCGCAGTACGGTAAAGATACTTATTTTCGCGGCTTTGCGCAAGTTGGGCGCCATAAGTTCAGTGGCCGCACTTTGCGGTCCCTGAGCTTCATCGGAGCGCCGCCGACCCCGCTTCCCGTCCATCCAGGCGACTTCTGGATGGACGGCAGTTCATTTTCGCGCTTCCCGTCCATAATTCGGCCTCCAGGATGGACGGGGTCACTAAAGGACACAAAACCTAGAGCAAGGACGTGCAGGCCCGCGTGAAATAATCGCCGGCCTTTCAGTAAGTCAAAGAAGCGGCCCCCAGGAATCCCGGGAGCCGCTTCTGCGTTGATTGCGCCGGCGCTCTAGCTGATGAAGAGCAGTTCGCGGTACTTCGGCAGAGGCCAGGTGCGGTTGTCCACTATCTCCTCGAGTTTGTCGATCGGCTTGCGCAGCTCGTAGAGGTCATCGGCAATCTTGTGGTAGGCAACGGCCTTCTCATACTCGTCCGTAATAGCATTGGCTGCCTTGCGTGCCTCCTTCATGGCTGCACACTTGACGCGGATGTCCTCGACGTAAGCGGAGATCCTGCTGATGAGTTCGAGTTCGGTCGCGCAGTTGTCGGTGTTGCCGAAGACTTCCTTGCAGAGCGCCACCTCCTTGAGCAGCGAGGACTTGTAGTCGAGCACTGCCGGGGTGATGTGGTTGGTGGCCATTCTCACGAGCACCCTGGACTCGATCTGCACCATCTTGGAATAAGTCTCCCACTTCACCTCGTTGCGGGCTTCCAGTTCCTTCCCGGTATATACTCCGGTCTTGGTGAACATCTTGACTGACTCCGGGCGGGTGAATACCTTGATCATCTCAGGCACGCTGGTCTCGACGTCAAGACCGCGTCTGATTGCTTCCTGCTTCCACTCCTCGCTATAGCCGTTGCCGTCGAAGCATACGACTCCGAGCACCGATGCGATGATCGGCTTGAGGGTATCCATCACGGCCACATTGACTGCCTTGCCCTTGGCGAGTTCCTTGTCAACGTCTTTTTTAAATACGGTAAGCTGCTCTGCCACAGCGGCATTGAGAGTAGTCATCGCACCGGCGCAGTTGGCTGATGAGCCGACGGCGCGGAACTCGAAACGGTTGCCCGTGAATGCAAACGGCGAGGTGCGGTTGCGGTCGGTGTTGTCCACGAATATTTCCGGGATCTCGACCAGCCCGACGCTCTTGCCCTTCTTGCCGGCGATTTCGATAGGCGTATCGGACGGCACTTCAAGCAGTTTGTGCAGGACATTGGTCATAGTGGTGCCGAGGAACGCGCTTACGATTGCAGGAGGTGCCTCGTTGGCGCCGAGCCTGTGCGCATTGGTCGCAGAGGCGATGGAAGCCTTGAGCAGGGCGTTGTGCTTCTGCACGGCGGCAAGCACATTGACGAAGAATGTGACGAACTGCAAGTTGCCGTTGGCGTCCTTACCAGGCGCGAAGAGCATCGTGCCGGTGTCGGTGCCTAGCGACCAGTTGTTGTGCTTGCCGGAGCCGTTGACGCCGTCGAACGGCTTCTCGTGGAAGAGTACCACGAATCCGTGCCTGCGCGCAATCTTGTGCATCAGGTTCATCACGATCTGGTTCTGGTCGTTGGCGAGATTGGCCTCACCGAATATCGGAGCGAGTTCGAACTGGTTAGGCGCGACCTCGTTGTGGCGTGTCTTGAGAGGAATTCCGAGTTTGTGTCCCTCGATTTCGAGCTCGCGCATAAACGCGGCGACACGGGAAGGAATAGCTCCGAAATAGTGGTCATCCAGCTGCTGGTTCTTGGATGAATTGTGCCCCATCAGCGTGCGGCCGGTGATCATCAGGTCAGGGCGTGCGGAGTAGAGGGACTCGTCGACGAGGAAGTATTCCTGCTCCCATCCGAGATATGAGTAGACTTTGTTGACTGATGGATCGAAGAGCCTGCAGACCGGCACGGCGGCATCGGACACAGCCTTCAGCGCACGCTTGAGCGGAGTCTTATAGTCGAGGGCTTCACCTGTGTAGGAAATGAAGACTGTAGGGATGCAGAGGGTGTCGCCCTGGATGAATACCGGGGAAGTCGGATCCCAGGCGGTGTAGCCTCGGGCTTCGAAGGTGGCACGTATGCCGCCGCTCGGAAATGAAGATGCATCAGGCTCCTGCTGCGCGAGGGACTTGCCGTCGAAGGTCTCGATCACGCCGCCCTTGCCGTCGTAGTCGATGAGAGAATCGTGTTTCTCGGCCGTGCCCTCAGTGAGAGGCTGGAACCAGTGAGTGACGTGGGTGACATTGTGCTCCATCGCCCATTCCTTCATCCCGCGGGCGACTCCGTCAGCTGTCTTGCGGTCGAGGGCGACACCCTTGTCGATACACTCCAGGAGAGCCTTGAGAGTGGCCGCATCGAGGTACTTGTACATCTTGCTGCGGTCGAAGACCAGCTCTCCGTAGTAGTCGGAAGTCTTGCCCGATGGCACCTCCACTGCTACCGCCTTCTTTTCGAATGACTCCTTTACGAGGTCAAATCTGTCGATACTCATAATGCTATAAGGTTAATAACTGTTTGATCGTCTTCAAAAAAGTAGAGGCCGAACCCCCAAGGGCCGGCCTCTTGTTTAATCCTAATTATTATCTCTGTAAAAACTTCCTCGTCAAATCTGTGCCCTACGGCCGGACAGCGGCACACGCGAAAAAGTGCAGAACCTGTGACTGGGCCTGCTGCTGCTGGAACTGCTGCTGTCGTGCGTTCATTGATGTCGCGAAAAGCACTTTCATCTTCTTGCAAAATTTCGGGGCGCAATTTACGGATAATTTTCGGAAATACAAGAGGCGGGGCAGAAATTTTTGCAGTCTGCCGAGGGACGGTTCTAGAAATGCCGAAATCCAAGGTAGTCGCGCTGAGCGCCGAGCCAGACAAGTTCACTGCCGGGAGTAATCCGGCCGATGACAAAGTGCGGAACCTTGAGAGTGCGCTCGGCGTCGGGAGCGACGGTGAAGAGCAACTCGTAGTCCTCTCCGCCGCAGGTCGCCAGCTCCACCGGATCCCAGCTCTCACGCGCACATATCAGGCGGAGCTCATCGGAAAGAGGCAGAGCGGCCACATCTATCTCAGCCCCCACTCCGGAGGCCTTGAGAATATGCCGCAGGTCGGAGCCTATGCCGTCGGAGACGTCCATCATCGCGTGCACCCCATCGGTGGAAGCGAGCGAGAGCCCCTCCTCAACCCGCGGCATCGGAAGATAGTGCTTCTCGACCAGAGCGTCCGCGACAGAGTCTCTGTCACGCCCCTGCAGGATGATGCGAAGCCCGGCGGCAGAGTCGCCGAGATGGCCGCTCACGCAGACCAGATCGCCCTCCTGCGCATAGCTGCGCAGCCGCGAAGCCCCGTGCGGGCACTCCCCCAGCACCGTCACGCAGATGCTCATCCTGTCGGGAGTGGAGGTGGTGTCGCCACCAAGCAGCGGGCAGCCGAAGCGCAGGGATATGTCGCGGTAGCCGCCGATGAACTCCCGCACCCACTCCGCCTCCAGATCCGGCGGCAGCGCAAATGAGAGGAAAGTCGCGCGCGGGCGCCCGCCCATCGCGGCTATGTCACTGATGTTGACGGCAGCGGACTTCCAGCCCAGACGACGGGGACTCACGTCGAAGAGCAGGAAGTGACTCCCCTCCACCAGCATATCGCTGCTGACCAGGGTATCCATACCGCTCTTCTGCGGGATGACAGCGCAGTCGTCGCCTATGCCCTTCACCCCCTCTGGGGCGCTGAAGCTGCGGCTTATCTCCCCAATAAGACCGAATTCTCCCAATTCACTCAGATTCATATCCCGCAAAGATACTCCCGAAAGCGTAAAATACCAAAAGCGGCCGTCATCTTCACAGACTTCGGCCGCCGGTCAAACACAGTTAAAAGTATGATGAAGATATGGAATCAGTCCACAAGATTTCCCGTCTTGTCGAGCTGAAGTTCAAACCAGTCGGAGCACACCTGGTACTCATAAGGCACGAAGTGGTAGCACTGCACATATGCCTTGTTGGCGACCTTGCTGTAGTAGATGTCCACCCTGGTACCTTCCTCGTTGCCGCTCTCCTGCCAGTCGAATGATGCCGGATTGCCCTTGAGGGCTGCGAGGATATCCTCCTGACGCTTGGACGGATAGTATTTGATCTTCTCCTTGTAGCAGATGCCGGTATCCTTGTCTTTGCGCAGGGATTTGAGCATAAACAGCAGCACAAGGCCGAGAATGATTGCACAGCAGCCGAGGATGTTGACGCTTACCGGAGTATTGATAATTACGCAGGCGAGTCCTGCTATGATCAATGCGCAGGATATGATGATGTCGCCGGTGCTGCGCACACGTGAAAATTCCTTATTCATTTTTAATTCTTTATCTGATTAAAGGCACGGAGGCCCTGATTTGCGCCCGCAACAGCGTCCCCGTCAGGCAGGGACGGCTCCACGCGGGCATAATTAACAGGCGGGAAGCACAATGCGGCTTCGCGATAAACGGCCAAAAGCCGGGATAAAAAATCAGATCAGGAATTTCCTCAATAAGATAAAATGAGCCCCGGCAGAGAGAGTGCCGGATGCGAAGTTGCTGGATCTGCTGACAAATCCGATAGGATTAAAGGTATTGACAAGCGTCCTGTCCTTGACAAAGACGTTCTTGAATGCAGTCACAATGCGCCTCGCGCCTCCCGAAGTCCGCGTCCTGGCGGTCTGGGAAAGCGTGCCGGCAGGGACATACTCACAACCGTGGCAAACCAGTCCCAGGTCCTCCCACTGCCTGTGCTCTATCATCTGAGTCCCGTCGGTCTCGCTGATCACGCCGCTGTCCGCCGCCGCATCCTCCCGCACGGGGGAGGCCACAACACCCGCCACCTCCACTGCGGTGAAGATGAGCGCGAAGACAAGAAATAACTTCAGAAGCGGTTTCACAGACACAAATATAAGCCATCGGTTCCGGAAAAACAAGTCACTGCACGCAGAAACTGATCCCGTTTTGCGTTTTAAAAGAAAACCAGTATATTTGCAGTTCGGAATATGAATCCAGTGCAGCGCATATCACTTGCCCCGATCCGATGCGGGGACGTCCGAATTGAGGAGGCGTAGAAACCTCCCACACTTCGGAAAATTCATTGCACAACTCACCATCAGACAGAATTTTCGCCCAATACAATTGCAATTGACAATCTCGGTTTGTCTTGCCGTTAGGGGGCTTATTATATTACGATGACAATAAATGTAACTGTGGCCGACGAAAGCCACATCAAGTACGCAGAAGCTATCTGCAAAGAAATCTACATATCCTCGCTGGAGCGCAAGACGGGCATAGCCAACCGCACCCCGGAGTACATCTGCGAGAAAATCCGTGCAGGCAAGGCAGTAATCGCCCTGGCCACCGACGAGAGCGAGCCCGATGCAGAGCCGCGCTTCGCCGGTTTCTCCTACATCGAATCCTGGGGCGGCAAGAGTTTCGTGGCCAATTCCGGCCTCATCGTGGCCCACGAGTTCAGGGGGATGGGCGTCGCCAAACGGATCAAGGAGCAGACCTTCATCCTCTCCCGCCACCTCTTCCCGGACGCCAAGATATTCTCCATCACCACGGGAGCCGCGGTAATGAAGATGAACTACGAATTCGGCTTCCGTCCGGTGCCGTACAGCGAGC
>CAVEAQ010000057.1:0-9013 GCA_963613775.1 bacterium
CGCCGCTCTTGAGGGCGTTCATCTTGACCTGCTGCTGGGAGACATAGATGTCGTCAGGGGAGTTGAGATAGTTGTAGTCGGAGGAGCGAAGGAATCCGTAGCCGTCCGGCATTATCTCGAGCACTCCGGTCGCCTCGACTGTGCCTTCGTAATATATCGGTTTAGGGCGCTGAGGCTGAGGGCGGCCTTCCTGGCCTCCTCGCTCGTTATTGTTGCGCTCCTGGTTCTGAGGCCTGTTCTGCTGGTCTTCCTGCTGCTTCTGGTTGGCCTTGGCCTGCACTTTGGCCTGCACCTTCTCGAGGACTTTCTCGATAGAGCGGCTCTCGGCAATATGCTGTTTCGGCTGATCCTGTGGGGGCTGCGCTTGTTGCGGCTGCTGAGCCTGAGGAGCTGTGACCGGCGCTACCGGCTGTGAGCTCTGCTGCTCATCGGCAGTGAAGAGATTCTCCTCGGCCTGCTGCTCTGGCTGTCTGTTCTTAGGCTTGCGGCCGCGCTTGCGGGACTGCTGCTGCCCTTCGGACTGCTGACTCTGGTCTGCCTGACTCTGGGCGCTCTGCTCCTGCTTCCCGGCTTCTGCCTGAGTCTCTGCGGCGTTCCGCGGAGCGTCCTGGGCTGCAGGCTTGTCGGAGGTGGACTTCTTCTGGCCTCTGCGGCCTCTCTGGGTGCGATCCTTCTGTCCGGCGGCTTCAGTAGCGTCCTGCTTCTCCGCTGCCGGCTTGGTATCTTTGGCGTCCTTGGCGGATCCCGAGGCTTCGGCTTTCTGCTGCTTAGGCGGACGGCCTCTGCGTGCCTTAGGCTTGTCCGGAGCCGGCTTAACCGACTCCTCTTTGGCTTCCGCATCGAGGATCGCATATGCGAGGTTCTCGCTGTCGAGTTTCTTTATTGATTTGACATTGTGTTCTGTCGCAATTGACTCCAACTCTTCTCGTGTCATCGCGCTCAGCTCCGAAAGTCTGTGTGGCATAGATGATATAAAGTTTATGTGTGAGTTCTCCGCATTCAGATCGGCGGGAACGGAATGATGCAGCAAAGATAGTAAATAAATATCAGTTATCCCAATAACTGTCGCTTTTCTTGAAGCGGAGGATGTCGGCGAGGGCGGCAGCGTTGGCTGCTATGCGGAAACTGTAGGATTTCCAGGTGCCGAGCGGTACCCAGGATACTGAAATATTGAAGCAGTGCAGATCGTAGGTGGCGCTGATCTGGGTGGAGGTGATCTGTCCGGCGATGAAGTCGTAGCCTGAGGATGCATTGAGCGACATCTTCGGGGTCATCTTGAGCGAGCCTGAGAGCTGTAGCGAGGCGGTGTAGCGGTCATTGGTTATGAGCCGCTCCAGGGTGGCGTCGTAGTTGTAGCTGCGGCTCATGCTGAAGTTCGCGCTGAAATTGAGGCTCCACGGCGAGTTCGGGTTGGTGTAGTAAAGCCAGCCGCCCGGGATGTATTCTCCCGTGACGGGATGATAATAATTCCTCTGGTACAGGCCAGCTCCGCCGGTGACCCCGCCACTGGAAGTGGAGCTCTTGGAGCCGTCGTTGCCGTTGATCGTGCCTTTGCCGGAGATGGAATAGGACGCGGATGCGCTCACGCTGGTGAGCCTGGCGAGCCCCTGCCCGCGGGTGATGGCGAAGGCGTTGATCTCCTTGCCCCTGTCGCTGACGGCGTAGGGATTGAAGGCCGCGCTGGCGCTGATGGAGACCTTGTTGAAGAGAGAGGTGGACATACTCATCGAGATCGGCCGCATCCCCAGCGAGTCGGCGAGGAAGTTGTAGCCGGTGTTGATGGTGAGCTGGTCGATGAGCTTGACTTTCTTGGTGCCGGTGCCGGTCGTGTCGGCATAGTCGCGCACCTTGGCCTCGAGGTTGTTGCCTATGCTGATGGATGCTGTGGCAGAGCGTCCGCGGCTCGGAGGCGAGTTGAGCTGCCCGGAGTAGACGTTGTACTGGTATTCCTTCTCGGACCCGGAAGCATCTGTGTAGTAGAGGGTTCGGTATCCGTTGGCGTATGTGCCCTTCTCCGGGCTGAGCGACAGGCTCAGGGACGGGGAAATCACGTGCCGGATGGCCTGCAGCTTGTTCTGCTTGCCGAAGTTGAAGGTACCGTAGATGCGGGTGCTCATCGAGGTGCCGAAGGAGTAGTTCTGGGTGATGCCGAAGGAGCCGAACTGCTTGCCCTGCACCATCTCCACCTTGTCCGTCTCTTCATTGTAGACATACTCGTTCTTGCGGAAGAACCAGTTCTGCCCGTACTGCACGCTCGGGGACACGCTGATGTATTTGAACAGCTGGAAGTTAGGCAGGCCGATGGTGAAGTTGTGCGCCATACCGCTCTGGAACTTGTCGGTGAGGCCCGGCTGGTTGAACTCAGATGCCTTGAAGGAGATCTTGTTCTGCAGGGAGGTGTTGTAGCCGAAGGAGATCTTCTCGTAAAACTTCTCCTTGCCGGCACGGACTTTCTTCTTGAACGGGTAGATGGTAGTCATCGAGAAGGTGATGTTAGGCAGTGTGAAGGTGTAGGAGGAGTCCCTGGAGTTCTGGGAGTGCAGGGCGTTGACGCTGAGATTGAACTTGCCGTCCCAGTTCTTCGAATATGAGATGGAGGATGACGCCTGGCTCTGCAGCGCCTCGTTGATGTTGGTGGAGTTGTAGCGGTTGTTGGACGGGCTCTGGAAGTTGACCGAAGCGCTGAAGGTGGTGCCGGGATGTGCCTTTGAATCCTGTGAATGAGTCCATTTAACACCGAAGTTACGCGTCTGGAAGAACTCCTGCGTACCTTTCTCGCCAGTCTGGTCGTTGGAGTAGTTCATCGAGAATGAGCCGTTGAACTTGTAGTTGACCTTGTAGCGCGAGTTGATGTTGACCGCCCAGGAGCCGAGGGTGTAGTAGTCGCCGGTGACGGAGAGGTCGAGGTAGTCTCCGAAGACGAAATACATACCCAGGTCGCGCATATAGAAACCTCGGGCCTCCTCCTCGCCGAAGGTAGGCATCAGCATTCCGGTTGCGCGCTGCGGACGCTTCGGGATGAATCCGAACGGCAGCCCGATGAACGGCAGCTTAACGTCCTCCACGACCATATATGCAGGACCGAAGATGGTCTTCTGACTCGGCTTGCGAACCACTTTGGCACTCGTAAGGCTGAGGTAGTAGTGCGGGTGGTCGGCGTCGCAGACGGTGTATTTGCCTGAAGTGAGGTTGATGGATTCGTCGTCCATCATCTTGATGTTGGTGCCGTGCAGGGTGGCGTCCTCTTCGGTGGTGATCATATTGGTGATGCGCGCCTTGCGGGAGTTGAAGTTGTAGCGCACCTCTTCCATATTGTAGGTCTTCTCGCCCTGCTTCATCACCGGCCGGCCGACCCACTCCTCGTCGACGCTGTTGTAGCGGCCCGTAGCGTGGACGATGCCGGTGTTCATATCATACTCCATATAGTCGGCGGTGAGCTCCATATCCTGGTATTTCACGGTCACCTCACCGTAGTAGTATATCTTGCGCTGCCCGTCGGTGAAGACTTCCACGATGGAGTCCTTGGCCGTCGAGAATGCCGGACGCTCGAGCGAACTCTTGCCCAGCATCGCCACTGAATCGGCCCTGTGAAGCGAGTCCGCCCGGTGCAGGGAGTCTCTGCGCGCGAGGGCGAGGGAGTCGGGCTGGGTGACCTTCTTCTCGATCATCACGCCGTACGCCGTGCCGGTCCTGGAGCGCCGGTTCTGGGCCTGCGAGATGCTGAGGCTGCAGAACAGCATCAGGAGGAGCGAAATTATATATAGTGTCTTTCTCAAGTGAGAGAATTTTCGTACTTTTGCAATAAGCTACAAAATTAGCACAATTATTTGAAACGTACAATCTGCATCGTTCTGACCGCGCTTCTGTGCTTCGCGGGGACGGCGGCCGACAAGCTCGGGCTGTCAACCGTAGTCATAGATGCAGGCCACGGCGGAAAGGATGCAGGCTGCGTGAGCGCCGACGGCAAAACTTACGAAAAGACGCTCACCCTCGACATCGCGAAGACGCTTGCCGGGAAGATAAGGGAGGAGTTCCCCGAAGTCAGGGTGGTGCTCACCCGCGGCAAGGACGAGACGGTGGGACTGGACGACAGAGCCGCCAGGGCCAACGCCGCCGGGGCGGACCTCTTCATCTCCATCCACATCAATGCCAACCCCAAGAGCAGCCCTAACGGCTACTCCGTGCACGTGCTCGGCCAGTCTTCCAACAAGAACCGCGACCTCTTCGCGGGCAATATGGAAGTATGCAGGCGCGAAAATTCCGTAATCCTGCTCGAAGACGACTACAGCACCAAGTACCAGGGCTTCGACCCGTCAGATCCGGAATCGTATATCTTTATGGTGCTGATGCAGAACTCCTACCTTGAGCAGAGCCTCCGCTTTGCGCAGGTGGTGGAGGAGAAGATGAAGGGCGGGCCGTTCAAGACGGACAGGGGAGTCTCCCAGGATCCGTTCTATGTGCTATGGAAGACCTCCATGCCGGCGGTGCTTGTCGAGTTGGGATTCATCTCCAACAGCTCCGACCTCGCCATTCTGAAGCAGAAATCAAAGCGCGATGAGATCGCGGGGCGGCTTTTCGATGCGTTCAAGACATATAAAGAGGTGTATGACGGAAGTATGAATGCGGCATCCGCGGCGCAGTCCGATACCGTCAGTGCCGGCTCTGCCCAGCACGAAGATGCCTCCGGCGAGCTCTACGGCATCCAGATATTCGCGGTAGGCCGCAAGGTAGGGGAGAAGGAGTACGACTTCCTCGGATACACTCCGCGCATCGTAAGGCAGGGCAAGCTCTATAAATATTACATCTGTGTAGGGACCGACAGACAGAAGGCGACCGCAGAGCTCTCCTCCGTGAAGAAAAAATACCCCGATGCCTTCGTGGCAAGAATTCCCGAAAAATAACCTTCTCCACAGGTCTCCCGGGGGGCCGTAACGATGCGGAAAACCTTACTGCTAAACGATATGGGAGGAGAGTCCAATTTGGAATTATCCCTAACTGCTAAACTTGCTAAAAAACAGATACTTAAAGATTTTCGACTTTCGCAAATCATTGAATATTAGATGTTTAGAGTTAATCGTTTGGGGAATCGGCAATCTTTTAGTTACGATGAAAAAAGATTAAATACAATAGCTTTCGAAAAATTTTTTCCAATATTTATCACCAATTTTGCACTTGCGGTCCGGAAGAGAACCGGCCGTAATTCAACTAATCGTTTAATGGAAATTGAGCAGAGACATACCGATGTCTGGAGCCGTTGTCTGCAGGTGATAAAGCAGAACATTGAAGCTCAGCAATTCAAGACCTGGTTCGAACCTATCCGGGCCGTGTCTTTGTCGGGTTCTACTCTCACGCTCGAAGTCCCTTCCGATTATTTCCGCGAATATCTCGAATCTGCTTTTCTCGATCTTCTCCGCAAGACGCTCCGAAGGGAGCTCGGCCAGGATGCAAGACTTATGTATACCATCCGCCCCGTATCCAACCAGCCCGCGATGAAGATCCCCGGTCAGACCGTGTCCCTCCCGTCCAACCCTCCTGTGACAGTGGTGTCGCAGCCGACCGACAAGCCAAGCCCATTTGTCTATCCTGGTCTTCACAGGCTCAAGATAGACCCGAGGCTCAACCCTGTCTACAACTTCGACAATCTGGTGGAAGGGGAGTGCAACAAGATGGGGCTCACCGCCGGCCGCAATATAGCCGACGCCCCAGGCAAGACTCCGTTCAATCCGCTCTTCATATTCGGCGGTTCAGGTCTCGGCAAGACCCATCTCGCCCAGGCCATCGGCATAGCCATCAAGGAGAAGTATCCTGAGCTCGTCGTGCTCTATGTCACCGGACACGAGTTCAAGACACAGTATATGGTAGCGGTCAACGTGCGCAACAACGTGACTGACTTTCTGGCCTACTATATGAAGATAGACGTCCTGATTGTGGACGACATTCAGGATCTGATGGGTCAGGGGTGCCAGAACGCGTTCTTCAATGTCTTCAACCACCTGCACCAGAACGGCAAGCAGCTTCTCTTCACCTCCGACAGGGCTCCGGTGGAGCTCCAGAACTTCGAGGAGCGCCTGCTCTCCCGTTTCAAGTGGGGTCTCTCCGTACAGCTCTCGCATCCTGACTACAGGACGCGGCTCCGTATGCTTGAGGCGCGTACCGAGAGGGAGGGAGTGGACATCCCGCATGAGGTGCTTGAGTTTATCGCCGCCAAAGTCAAGACCAACTTCCGCGAACTCGAGGGGACACTCGTGTCGCTGATTGCCCACTCGCTCGTCCAGAAGGACAAGTCTCTGCTCGAGCTTGCCGAGGGCATCACGGAGAATCTCATAGGTGAGGCCAAGACTGACCTCAATATAGACAAGGTGCAGAAGAGCGTCTGCGAGTACTTCAACATCACCCGCGACGATCTGCTCTCCAAGTCCCGCAAGCGTCAGATAGTGCAGGCCAGGCAGATTTCGATGTATCTCTGCCGCAACCTCATCTCCAACGTCTCGCTCTCGACCATCGGCATCGAGACCGGCGGCAAGGACCACGCCACCGTGCTCCACGCCTGTATGATGGTAGGTGATCTGATGGATACCGACAAGTCATTCAAAAAATACGTGACCGACATAGAGTCCATCCTCACGCCGGCCGTTTAAGCCCCTTTATATTATGCCGTTCAGAATAGCACCTTCAGTACTTGCAGCTGATTTCCTCCATCTCGAGAAGGATATCAGGCTCATCAACGACTGCGGGGATGTGATCCATCTCGATGTGATGGACGGTACGCTCGTGCCGAACATCTCCTTCGGTTTCTCAGTCATAGACCAGCTCCGCGGAGTGGCCACCGCACCGATGGACGCCCACCTGATGGTGGTGCATCCGGAAAGATGGTTCAAAAAGCTCGCTGACGACGGTGTGTCCATGTGCTCCTTTCACCTCGAGGCGGCCGGCAGACGCACCTCTTCCCATATCCGGGAGATTCAGTCGCTCGGGATGAAGGCCGGCGTGGCCATCAATCCTGATGTGCCGGTGGAGAAGCTCTTCCCCTACATCGGCAAGGCTGATTATTTCCTGATCATGTCCGTATTCGCCGGGTTCGGCGGCCAGAAGTTCATCTATGAGTCCATTGACCGTGTTGCGGCTCTCAAGGCCGAGCTCACCGCGCGCGGCTCAGATGCGCTGATTGAGATCGACGGGGGCATCAACCTCAGCACCGTGGGTCCCGTCAGGGATGCTGGAGTCGATATTGCCGTGGCGGGCAGTTCCGTGTACGGTTCGGCAGACCCTGCCGCCGCTATCGCTGCGCTGCGCGGGGCGGGGCCCAAGCAACCATAATTATCGGGGCTTCGCCCCAAACCCAGCGAGCCGCTTGCGGCTCGCTTTATTTCTCTAACCCCAGTCTACTTCGCAGGCAGCCCCTTTCAGGGGCAACCGCCGTCTGCTCCGCATCCGTCGGGCGGCTAGCAATCGAAGGCTCAGTGGCAGTAATTTGACAGGATTTGCGGTCGTAGGGCTTGTCGAAGTGAAGGCTAGGGGACTGTTATTTTCCATCCAGGCGGAAGAGGTATTTATTGAATTCTTCGTCGAGGCTGCGGCGGCCTTCGGGGGAGGCAATTAGAGCATAGCGGTAGGCGATGTGCGCACAGAGGGTTTCCAATTCGTCGCGAAGATTGTAGTCGCGCCCGGAGAGCTGCTTCATTGACACAGGGTTGGGAAGTTCCTCCGGCCAGTTGGTCTCGTTGACATTGAGTCCTATACCCACGATGCTGGTGGCGATCATTTCGCTGTCAAGAATATTCTCGATGAGGATGCCGCAGATTTTGCGCTCACCGACCCAGATGTCGTTCGGCCACTTGATGCGCGCCTCGATCCCCCGGGAGAGCAGGTAGTCGCGCAGCGCGAGGGTGGTCAGCTCAGTGATAAGCAGCAGGTCGGTCGCCCTGAGAGCAAACGGCCCCTCCGCCGGGAAGCGCAGCAGAAGGCTGAAGGTAAGACCCGATCCGGGACGGGAAAACCAGCTGTGGCTGCCTTGACCGCGGCCCGAAGTCTGCTCGACTGCGGCTATCACTGACAAATTGTCAAGAGTCTCCATCTGCCTACGCAGCTCTCTATTAGTGGAATCCGCCATTTCGAGCCAGTTTATGCGGACCTCTTCCGTGTGTGGTGCCATTTTTGTTGTATATTTGTTCCGCAAAATTATAAATGATGGCTCAAAAACCAAACAATAACAAAAGAGGTCCGAAGGTGATCAGGATCAATCTCTCCACCATCCTCTACATAATCCTCCTTGCGGTGATCGGCTGGATGCTGCTCGGCAACAGTTCCGCTCCGGCAGCCAAGATCGAGTGGGCGCAGGTGCAGGAGATGATTCTCGAGGGCGATGTCAAGGACATCCACTTCGTGCGCAACGACTTCAAGGGCAATATCAGTGTAAGGCCTGACAAGCTGGAGAAGTATTCATCGCTCTTCATCGATGGCAAACTGCCTAAGAAATCCCCTCAGCTATACTTCCTCACCTCGTCCAAGTTCGAGCCGGAGAAGGAGTTTGCGGCGCTCAACTCTCAGCTTCCTGAGGAGTCGAGGGTCAAGATCTATATCGAGAACGAGACCAATATCTGGGGCAGCATTCTCGAGTGGGTATTGCCTGTGGCTCTGCTTATATTCCTCTATGCCTGGATGTTCCGCTCAATGTCGCGCCAGATGGGCGGCGGCGGTGCCGGCGGTGGCGGCGGGATGAACCCGTTCAATGTGGGCAAGGCTACCGGCAAGCTCGCCGACAAGGACAAGGTCAATGTCACATTCAAGGATGTGGCAGGCTTGTACGGTGCCAAGGAAGAGGTGATGGAGATCGTGGATTTCCTAAAGAATCCGGGCAAATATACCGCCCTCGGCGGCAAGATTCCAAAGGGCGCACTGCTCGTCGGGCCTCCGGGTACCGGCAAGACCCTGCTTGCAAAGGCAGTGGCGGGGGAGGCCAATGTGCCGTTCTTCAGCATCAGCGGCTCCGACTTCGTGGAGATGTTCGTCGGAG
>CAVEAQ010000058.1:0-8660 GCA_963613775.1 bacterium
ATCTGCTGCACTTCTTTTGTGTAAATCATATTCTTGTATATGTAAGTTTTTCGCGACGCAAATATACTGCGAAACTCGATATTATGCAACACGCGCGACCGTAAGATTGTCTATCCCCGCGGGGCTAAAAATCCATTTGTGCGCATAGCTGAAAGCGCTAAATTTGTAGAACCGACATAATTGATAACGGAGATGAACACTTACAACAGGAGATTTATCTATTTCATCTGCCTCGTCTCGGCGCTGGGCGGCCTGCTCTTTGGCTACGACTGGGTGGTAATCGGCGGCGCCAAGCCGTTCTACGAACTCTATTTCGGCATCGCGGACTCCCCTGCCTCACAAGGGCTTGCGATGACGATGGCACTTCTGGGCTGTCTTGTCGGGGCGACACTCTGCGGATGGCTCGCCGACAGGATCGGACGCCGCAGGCTGCTCTTCGTCTCCGCCCTGGTATTCCTCTTCTCCGCTGCGGCGACAGGGTTTGCGGACAAGTTCCCGGTATTCCTCACTGCCCGCTTCATCGGCGGCATCGGCATAGGTATCGCGTCCGGTCTCTCCCCTATGTACATCGGGGAAGTCGCTCCTCAGGAGATAAGAGGCAAACTCGTGTCGCTCAACCAGCTGTCGATAGTAATAGGCATTCTCGCGGCGCAGATTGCCAACTGGCTCATCGCACAGCCGATTCCGGAGAGTTTCACCCCGGAAGACATCGCCGCTTCGTGGAACGGGCAGATGGCCTGGAGGTGGATGTTCTGGGCTGCGGCCTTCCCTTCAGTGATATTCAGCATACTCTCGCTCGTGATCCCTGAGAGCCCTCGCTACCTTGCGCTAAGGGGCAGAGACGAAGAGGCGCGGAGCACATTCGCCCGCATCGGCGGCAGCGACTATGCTGAGTCGCAGCTCGCAGCAGTGAAGGCCGACAATGCGGCCGACGCCTCGCAGGGCGGGCTTGGAATGCTCTTCAGCAAGCCATACCGCAAGGTGCTCGTCATCGGGGTGGTGATTGCCTTCTTCCAGCAGTGGTGCGGCACCAATGTCATATTCAACTACGCGCAGGAGATATTCCAGGCTGCCGGTTACGCCATCGGCGACGTACTCTTCAACATCGTCGTCACAGGAATCGCCAACCTCGTATTCACCTTCGTCGCCATCTACACCGTGGACCGCTGGGGCCGCAAATCGCTGATGAAACTGGGCGCCGGCGGGCTTTGTCTGATCTACCTGATCCTTGGTGCCTGCTACTATTTCAAGGTGACCGGAGTCGGGATGATAGTGCTTGTGGTGGCTGCCATCGCCTGCTACGCGATGACTCTCGGCCCTGTGACCTGGGTGCTCCTCGCAGAGATTTTCCCCAACAGGGTGCGCGCTGTGGCGGTTGCCACCTCCACATTCGCCCTCTGGGTGGGCAGCGCCAGCCTCACCTACACCTTCCCGCTGCTCAACGTGGCCCTCGGCAGCTATGGCACGTTCTGGATCTACAGCGCAGTCTGCCTGCTGGGATTCATCTTTATCTGCCGCCACCTTCCGGAGACTAAAGGCAAGTCGCTCGAGCAGCTCGAAAAAGATCTAATCAATTGAAAATATGGTAAAAGCTTGGAGAGAGAAGGTTGTAATCCCGACCTATGAAATCGGCGCGGCCGAGAAAAACCCGATTTTCCTTGAGAACAGGGTCTATCAGGGCTCAAGCGGCGTGGTATACCCCTACCCTGTCGTCGAGAGCATAGCCGACACTCCGGTGGACAAGGAGTGGAACGCCGTCTGGCTCGAGAACGAATATATCAAAGTGATGGTTCTGCCGGAGCTCGGAGGCCGCGTGCAGATGGCATACGACAAGATTGCGAAGCGCCACTTCGTCTATTACAACAGCGTCATCAAGCCCGCCCTGGTGGGCCTGACCGGTCCCTGGATCAGCGGTGGCATCGAGTTCAACTGGCCGCAGCACCACCGCCCGAGCACCTTTCTGCCTATTGACAGCAGCATCGAGGAGCACGCCGACGGTTCGGTGACCGTCTGGGTCAGCGAGGTAGAGAGGATGTTCCACCAGAAGGGAATGGCCGGCTTCACCCTGAGACCGGGCCGGGCCTACCTCGAAATCAAAGGGCGTCTATATAACCGCACACCGGTGCCGCAGACCTTCCTCTGGTGGGCCAATCCCGCAGTCCACGTCAACGACGCCTACCAGAGCGTCTTTCCGCAGGACATCAACGCCGTCTTCGACCACGGCAAACGGGCTGTGAGCAGTTTCCCGATAGCCACCGGGACGTACTACAAGATGGACTATTCCGCCGGAGTCGATATCTCCAACTACAAGAATATCAAGGTGCCTACCAGCTATATGGGAGTCAATTCCCGCTTCAACTTCGAGGGCGGCTACGAAAACGACAGCCACGGCGGAATGCTGCACGTCGCCGACCACCATGTCTCCCCCGGCAAGAAGCAGTGGACCTGGGGCAACGGCGACTTCGGTCAGGCCTGGGACCGCAACCTCACCGACAGCGACGGCCCGTACATCGAGCTGATGGCCGGTGTCTATACCGAGAACCAGCCCGACTTCTCCTGGCTGATGCCGTATGAGGAGAAGCAGTTCACCCAGTACTTCATGCCGTATCGGGAGATAGGAGCAGTCAAGAACGCCAGCCGCGACCTCATCCTCAACATAGACCCGGCGCCAGACGGGAAGGCAGAATTCAAAATCTTCGCCACTTCGCGCCAGAGCGTGGAAGTCGTCCTCAGAAGCGACGACAGCAGGGAGTATTACCGTGAAGTTCACGAACTCACGCCGGAAGCCGTACTGAGCGAGCTTGTGGATGTGCAGGGTACGCCGCTCGGGGAGCTCAATCTCGAGATCCATTCCCGGGCCGGGAAGATGCTCCTGGACTGGCACGCCGAGCCGGATGAGATACGCCCGATTCCGGACCCTGCCGAAGCCGCGCTGCGCCCCTGGGAGATCAAGACCAACGACCAGCTCTACCTAACCGGACTGCATCTCGAGCAGTACCGGCACGCCACCTACAACCCTGTGGACTATTATGAAGAAGCGCTGCGCCGCGACCCGCTCGACTACCGCTGCAACAATGCCCTCGGGCTTTGGTACATACGCAAATGTCTCTTCCGCAAAGCCGAGAAGTACCTGCGCACTGCAGTGAAGGTGCTCCAGAAGCGCAATCCCAACCCGTACGACGGCGAGCCGATCTACAATCTGGGCCTTGCGCTGAAGTACCAGGGCAAGACCGATGAGGCTTACGACATGTTCTACAAGTCCACCTGGAACGCCGCCTGGCAGAGTGCAGGCTACTTCAAGTGCGCCGAGATATCGCTTGCACAGGGTCGCCTCGAAGATGCTCTCGACGAAGTGGAGAAGAGCCTTATAAGAGGCACGCACAACCACAAGGCCCGCGCCCTCAAGGCCGTCGTGCTCCGCGAGCTGGGCAGACGTGAGGAAGCTGTGCAGTGGTGCGGAGAGTCGCTGGGAATTGACCCGTTCAACTACGGCTGCCTTTACGAGCTGTACATTCTCACCTCCGACGGAGCGCATCTCGAGAGGATGAAGACCCTGATGCACGGTATGCCGAACAACTACGACGAGCTTGCTCTCGACTACTGCGCCGCCTCTCTCTTCGCCGAGGCGCGCTCCGTCTGGGACCTCGCCGTCAAGGAAGGCGCCGCGACAGCGATGACATACTACTACCTCGGCTGGGCAGGAGAGGAGTCCGCATTTGCACAGGCCGAGAGATACAGCCCCGACTACTGCTTCCCCAACCGCGCAGAGGAAGTCCTGGCCCTGCAGAGCGCGATAGAGCACGATTCGGAAGCCGGTATGGCCCACTACTACCTTGGCTGCCTCTATTACGACAAGCGCCAGTACATTGAGGCTATGCGGCACTGGAAGCGCGCCGCCGCACTGCGCCCTGACTTCCCTACGGTCTGGCGCAATCTGGCGCTGGCATATTTCAACAAACAGGGCGACGCTCTGACGGCGCTGGAATATATGGAGAAGGCATTCTCGCTCAACACCTCGGACGCCCGCATCCTGATGGAGCTCGATCAGCTCTACAAGCGTCTCGGGCGTGACCACGCCGGCCGCCTGCAGCTGCTTCAGAAGTATCCCGACCTCGTGGCCGGCCGCGACGACCTCATCCTCGAGGAAGCCACTCTGCTCAACCAGTGCGGCCATTACAATGAAGCGATGAAGATGATAGACGCCCACAGGTTCCACCCGTGGGAGGGCGGCGAAGGCAAGGTCAGCGGACAGTACCAGCTCTGCCGCCTGGAGCTCGCCAAGACCGCGCTCACCGAAGGAGATCCCGACAGGGCTATAGCTCTCCTCGAAGAGTGCCTCGTCTACCCGCACAACCTCGGCGAAGGCAAGCTCTACGGCGCCCAGGAGAACGACTTCTACTACTTCCTCGGCTGCGCATGGGCAGACAAAGGATTCATAGACAAGGCGCGCGAGTGCTGGGAGAAGGCCACCGAAGGCCCTCAGGAGCCTGCCGCAGCGATATACTACAACGACGCCAAACCGGACAAAATCTTCTATCAGGGACTCGCCCTGCGCCGTCTCGGAAGGGATGCGGAGGCCAACGGCCGGTTCTACAAACTGCTCAACTTCGGCAAGCAGCACCTCTTCGACGATGTCCGTATGGATTACTTCGCGGTATCTCTACCTGATCTTCAGATCTGGGATGGAGACCTCAACATTTCCAATCAGATACACTGCAAGTATATGCTCGCACTTGGCTACTGTGGTCTCGGGGACATCCCGCACGCCGCCCGCTACCTGGAGGAGGCCTCCGCGATGGACCGCAACCACCTCGGCATACTCTCGTTCAGTACCTATTTCAAAAGTTTAAAGCAATGAATATCAGTAAAATAACATTAGCCGCAGTCTGTGCCTCCCTAGCCCTCGGCGCGGCGGCACAGACACACACTTACAAGATAAGCACCCCTGAGAAGCCCCTGCAGATCAGAGAGGGCGCGCTCAGGATGGGAGGACAGTCTCCCGACGGCGGCAGCATCAGTGTCAACAACTTCTATATGAGCATAGACGGCAAGCCGGTTCTACCCGTGATGGGCGAGTTCCACTACTCCCGCTACCCGCGCGAGCAGTGGGAGGAGGAGATACTCAAGATCAAGGCCGGCGGGGTCACAGTGCTCCCGACCTATGTATTTTGGGCTCTGCACGAGACTGAGGACGGGGTATTCGACTGGAGCGGGCAGAAGGACCTCAGAGCTTTCATCGAGCTCTGCGCCAAGCACGATATGCCTGTCATAGTGCGCATCGGTCCCTTCTGCCACGGCGAGATCCGCAACGGAGGCTTCCCGGACTGGCTCTTCTCCAAACCTCTTGTTGTACGCAGCGATGATCCGCTCTACCTCAAGTACGTCAGCAGGCTCTACCACGAGATTGCAGGGCAGCTCAAGGGGCTCTACTACAAGGACGGAGGCCCGATCATAGGCTGCCAGATCGAGAACGAGCACCAGCACTCCGCAGCCCCTTGGGGCATCAACTATCCGGGCGAGCCTACAGACTACACCTCCGCAGACTACGATAAGGACTTCACCCTGATCGGAGTGGGCGTGCAGGACAAGGAAGTCACTACAGCCGAACTGGGCGAGAAGCATATGCAGACTCTCCTGAATATAGCGAAGGATGAGGGCATCATCACTCCGTTCTACACCGCCACCGGCTGGGGCTACGCCGCCACCCTCGGCTACGACGGACTCCCGGTCACATCGGCCTACACCTACCCGTTCTGGTCCAAGCCGCATATGTCGCAGTTCTGCATGTTTAAGGACCTCCACAAGGAGCCGGACTACTCCCCAGTCCGCTACAATCCGGAGGATTTCCCGTCATTCTGCTCGGAGATGGGAGTCGGCATCCAGATGACCTACAGCCGCCGTCCGATAGTCACAGCCCGGGCCGCCCAGGCACTGATGATCCGCACTCTCGGCTCAGGCTGCAACGGCATCGGCTACTATATGTACCACGGCGGCAGCACACAGCTCCGCAGCGACGGCGTAGGCAGCAATCAGGACGAACCGATGGGGATGCCCAAGATTTCCTACGATTTCCAGGCGCCTCTGGGCGAATTCGGGCTCGAGCACGGGAGCTACCGCTACCTGCGCACCATCCACGCCTTCCTTGCAGACTTCGGCGAACGTCTGGCCCCGATGGAGACCGTCCTGCCGGAAGGCTGGGAGAAGATGACCCCGGACAACAGGGACGATCTGCGCTACGCAGTGAGGGTCAAGGACGGCAGCGGCTTCCTCTTTATGGTCAACTTCCAGGACCACGACACCGCCCGCCACGACCAGAGCGGACTCGCGGTGGAGATTGACGGGCTCCGCATACCGGCCTCGGGCACATTCACTCTCCCCAAGGACGAGAGCGTGATACTCCCGTTCAACATGCAGCTCGGAGGCATCCGGCTCAAATATGCTACCGCGCAGCCGCTTATGATCATTGACGACAAGGGCACCGACCACTATATCTTCTTCGCCCCTGAAGGACTCAATCCGGAGTACCTCTTCGATTCCTCCACCGTCAGAGGCAAGGCGTTGCGCAAGGTGCAGAGCGGACTCGGGAGCACATTCACCGTCACCGGACGCGACGGCCGCCGGGTCCGCATCACCACCCTCACCCTCGAGCAGGCGCTCAACTCAGTCAAGGTGGACGGCAAACTGCTCATCACCGGGGCAACTGTCCTCCCGTCAGAAGACGGGATCCGTCTCCAGCAGCTCTCGGATCCAGAGTTCAAGTATATACTCTATCCTTCTGCAAATGGCTGGAAGGAGCAGACGCTGAGCGTGGAAGCGGTGCGCCCGGAGTGCACGGTCAACAGGGTCGGCACGCGCAGGATGAGCGTCAGCTTTGATGCCGCAGCAGCTGCCGCACCCCAGGTAAGCGAGTATTTCCTCAAGGTGGATTACCTCGGCGATGTAGCACTGGCATTCCTCGGAGGGCAGTTGGTGCAGGATGAGTTCTGGCACGGGGCACCGTGGATGATAGGTCTCAACCGCCACCGCGAGGCTATGCGCGGCGAGGCCATGTCGTTCTACTTCCGACCTATGTACAAGGGGCACGAGTGCCTCCAGGACCTGCCGGAAGAGATACGGCCGGACTTCAGCAAGGGAGACCGTCTGCTGGAGATCAGGGGCGCCGAGATTGTGCCTCAGTATCAAGTTGAACTATAGTCCCGTTTTTTCGCTATCTTTGCCCACGGACAAAATGATGACTGTTCGGGATGGGCGCACTGAAGATCAAAGACGGATTCAAAGGTGAACGGTCGCTGGTATTGCCGGAGATGGCGCTCCGGATATCGGCGGCCGATCCTATGCTGAAGAATCTGTATATCACCGATATAGGCTACTATCCGCACGCCACGCACCACTACCGCGAGAGAGTGCAGCCCATCGGGCAGTGGGTGCTGATCTACTGCGTCAAGGGTAGCGGCAAATACAAACTCGACGGCCGCGAGTTCGAGGTCAGGGCCAACCAGTACTTCATCCTTCCCGCCCGGAAACCTCACGCCTATGCATCCAGCGATGATGACCCCTGGACCATCTATTGGATACACTTCAGCGGCCTGCTCGCCCCCTGCTACACCGAGGGGTCACCGGAGCCGCGTGACGTCACCGCCGGCATCAGTTCGCGCATTGCAGACCGCAACGACATCTTCGAGGACATTTTCGCAGTGCTCTCCGAGGGCAGCGCACTCGACAATCTGCGCTACGCCTCCTCCCTGCTGCACTTCTACCTGGCTTCGCTCCGCTATCTGCCTCTCTACCGCCGCTGCCACGCGCAGAGCGGGCGGGAGACTGACACCGAGAGCGACCTGCTGGTCAATGCTGCGCTCAAATACATGGAAGAGAACGTCGAGACACAGATCACCCTGCAGCAGATCTCCGACTACGCCGGCTACTCTCCGTCGCATTTCTCCGCCATCTTCAGATCCGCCACCGGGCACAGTCCGCTGAGCTACTTCAACCTGATCAAGATCCGGCACGCCTGCGAACTGCTCGACACTACGGAGATGAAGATCAACCAGATATGCTGCAAGGTCGGCATAGACGACTCATACTACTTCTCGCGTCTCTTCAAGAAGACTGTCGGCATCTCGCCGAGCCAGTACCGCGAATCAAGACACAAATTATGATGCAAGCACACGAAGATACGATATGCGCACCTGCCACAGTGCCGGGAACCGGCGCCATCAGCATCGTGCGGCTCAGCGGCCCTGAGGCGCTCGCCGTGGCTGACAGGATCATACGAGTAAGTGGCGCTTCCTTGAGCTCCACAGAAGGCTACAGACTCAGGTATGGGGTTGCACTCGACGAGGACGAGGGCGAGCTGGACACCGTCCTGGTGAGCGTATTCCGCGCCCCGCACTCCTACACTGGCGAGGACTGCGTGGAGATCTCCTGCCACGCGTCCAGGTACATAGTCGAATGTCTGCTGCAGAGGCTTGTCAGTGCAGGCGTCAGGATGGCGGGGCCCGGGGAATTCACCGAAAGGGCCTTCGTCAACGGCAAGATGGATCTCGCCCAGGCGGAAGCCGTGGCGGACATAATCTCCGCACAGGGCAAAGCTGCGCACAGAGCTGCTTTCAGCCAGCTGAAAGGCGGCTTCTCCAAAGAACTTAAAGAACTGCGGGACGACC
>CAVEAQ010000059.1:0-8547 GCA_963613775.1 bacterium
GGCCATGGAGCATCGTCCAGGCTGCTGGCTAGTTCAAGTGTCCAATACATAAGGCGTCGTGTTTTGCCGGCAAAGATATAAAAATTATCGACATCTGATAATCTGCCTGCAACTATTCAACAGTAATTCATAAATAATTCAACTTTCGCAAGTAACTAAATGCATGTGACAAAGTACCTTATCTCACGTTTGAAGAGTATCGCACGAGAAAAATCATCTTACGTTACCCTTCCCCTAAATCCCCTTCCTCGGGGAGGGGAGAGGTGATCTGTTGAACACTTCCAGTGCAAAACGGGCAGCGGCAGCAATTTGCTGGACCGGTCCCACTGACACGGCGCGGGGGACTAAGATAAACGAAAAACGGCATCGGAAGGATTCCGGTGCCGTCTGGCTCCCCTTCTAGGACTTGAACCTAGGACCCCCTGATTAACAGTCAGGTGCTCTAACCAACTGAGCTAAAGAGGAATTTTCACCCTCACTTGCGTTTTGGGACTGCAAATATACTGCAAAATCTTTAATGTGCAAAGATTATTTCAATTTTTTTTGACTTGCGCGGCTAGATGATTTGTACTATCTTTGTTGTGTTATGGATGTAGCGCTTTTAGCCAGAATGGTAGCGGAGTTGATAGCCGATCACGATCAGGTCGGTCTCCCCGGCGTGGGGACCTTTGTGGCTGAAGTGGTTCCGGCGACTTTCTCCGACAAGGGATATACGATCAATCCGCCCTACAGGAGGCTCTCATTCCATCCGAGCAGGACGGAAGACAGGCTCCTGACTGACTTCTATGCGGCCTCCAACGGTATCACCAAGGAGGCTGCCGAGACCTATCTGACGCAGTTTCTGCAGGAGCTCAAGACTGTGCTCAAGGAGCGCAAGACCATAGTGCTGCCGGGACTGGGACGTCTGCGGGCGACGGTGGAGAACAATTTTTTCTTCGTGCCTGATGCCGATCTGGACATATTCCCGGACGGATTCGCGCTGAAGCCGTTGTCGCTCAAGACCATTGCCGAGAGCGCCGAGCCGGTGGAAATCCCGATCCGCCCGATAGCGGAGTGCGAAGCGGAGACCGCTTTGCCGGAGCCGCAGAGAGAAGAGCCGCAACCTGAGCCGGAGCCTCTGCCGATTGCAGAGCCGGAACCCGAAGCAGCCCACCTGCCGGAGTCCGAAGCCGAGATAATCGCTGAGCCGGTATCGGAGCCGGAACCGGTCATATCGCCGATTCCAGTAGCGGAAGCCCCTCAGCACGAAGCCGATCCGAAGTCCCGCCGCCGCTTCCGCTGGTGGATACCGCTGCTGGTGCTGCTGGTGCTTGCCGCAGTCGCCTTGCTCGCATTCATCATCGTGGCCCAGGTCGCCCCGGATATCGTGGACTCAATACTCTATACTCCTGAAGAACTCAGAATAATCAATTACTGATGATAGATCTGATTTATCCCGTCAGGACGGCGCCCGTCGTGCACGGCAGCCTCAAGGCTTCCGCCTGCGAAATGCTGCCCATAGTGGACGAGCACGGCAATGTCACCGCGCAGGCATCCCGCAAATATTGCCACGGCGGCAGCAAGCTGCTGCATCCGGTAGTTCACCTGCACGTCATCAGCCGCGACGCGCGCATCTACCTCCAGCAGCGCAGCGCCACCAAAGACCTGCTTCCGCTCCGCTGGGACACTGCGGTCGGCGGGCACGTCACCTACGGCGAATACATCCTCGAAGCCCTCTACCGCGAGGCGGGCGAGGAGTTGGGACTCAGCGACTTCAATCCCTGCTTCCTGACCGCGTACGTCTTCGAGTCTGAGCGTGAGAAGGAGCTCGTCAACGTCTTTGCGGCAGTGGGGGAGTATGAGCTCAAGCCTGACGGAGAGGAGGTGATCGACGGGCGATACTGGTCTCAGGATGAGATCGTAGGCACCATCGGCAAAGGAGTTCTCACCCCCAACTTCGAGCAGGAATACCTCAGGATACAGAAATCAATACAATCCCTACTGTAATGCGGGAACTTGACAAATTCATCGGTGATCAGCTGTCCGTGTGGCCGCTGGCATCCGCCAACTTCCGCGCACTCAAGGCGGCCGAAACCCGCGAAGTGGAGGTGTACGGACTTCGCTGCCGCGTGCAGTACAACCCCAGGAGGGTGATATCCTCCACCGCTGACACTTCCCCCGCGGCGATCGCCGCGCGCCAGTGTTTCCTCTGTGCGGAGAACCGCCCGCCGGAGCAGTTCCACATCAAGTTCGAGGGACGCAAGGGGAGGCTTTACAATGTCCAGGTCAATCCGTACCCGATCTTCCCCGGGCACCTGGTGATAGCCAGGGACGAACATCTGCCGCAGGCCATCTGGCACCATTTCCCGGATATGCTGGACTTCGTCGTCAAGTACACGGATTACCTGGTCTTCTACAACGGCCCCGGCAGCGGCGCTTCCGCCCCGGACCACCTTCATTTCCAGGCGGTTCCGAGACATAACCTCCCTCTCGAGGAGGCTGTGGACAAGTTTCTTGACGCTCCGGGTGCGCCGCTTGCGTCCGTCAAGGACGCCACGCTCTACCGCTATCCGGGCTACACCGAGGGCGTATTTGCGCTCAAGGCCACGACTTCCAAGTCGCTCGCCAAGCTCTTCTACCGACTGCTCGACTGCACCGACAGACCGGAGGGGGAGATAGAGCCCAAGTTCAACTTGTTCGCCTATGTCAAGGACGGCGAATACCGCACCTTTGTGACGATGCGCGCCGCCAAGCGCTCGCACCACTTCACCGCTGCCGGCGAAGACCACCTTACCATCAGCCCCGGCGCAGCCGATATGGCCGGAGTGTTCGTGGCTCCGTTCCGCGAGGACTTCGACAAGGTGAGCTCCGGGCAGCTCTCCGAAATGCTCTCCGAGGTCAGCATCTCCCGCCACGAGAGGGAGATGATCGAGTGGCGCCTGACCCGCACGCAGCCGAAGATTTCCGTGGGGATACTCTCCGCCAAAGAGATAATGTTCGAGATCATCTCCGACGGCGCAGGTCCGCAGAAGGTGAGCTGGAAGGACGGTCGTATCGTCTATAACGGGATGATATACGATGAACTGTATTTTGACTCCATCACCCGCTCCACCCTCTTCGCCGAGGCATCGTTCATCCTCTATGACGTGGTGATCGGAATCGATTTCCATTGGCAGCAGAAACGCACGCTGAAGTTTGCCGGAGGCCTGAAATTCATCGTCGAGGGGGACAGGATCACAGCCGTGAACTGTGTGGGAATGGAGAACTATCTCCTGAGCGTCATCTCCTCCGAGATGAAGTCCTCCGCATCTCCCGAGCTCCTCAAGGCGCACGCCGTCATCTCCAGAAGCTGGCTATGTGCCAGGATAAAAGAGCACGCCGAAGGCTCGCCTGCAGCCCCGCACAAGGCATTCGATGTCTGTGCCGACGATCATTGCCAGCGCTACCAGGGACTTACCATGGCGGTGGGGGACAATGTGCGCCGTGCGATAGACGAGACCTGGGGACAGGTTCTCAAATATAAGGGAGAACTCTGCGACACCCGCTACTCCAAGTGCTGCGGCGGCCGGTCCGAACTCTACAGCACCTGCTGGGAGGATAGGGATTATCCTTACCTTCAGAGCGTTGAGGACAAGTTCTGCGACTGCGAGAACTCCGCAATCCTCTCCCGGGTGCTCAACGACTACGATATGCGGACCCCGGACTTCCACGACTGGACGGTCCGCTACACCCGCAGCGAACTCTCGGGGCTCGTCCGCAGCAGGACTGGCATCGACTTCGGGGAGATAATCTCCCTCGAACCTCTGGACCGCGGCCCTTCCGGACGCATCAAATACTTGAGAATCACCGGTTCCAAGCATTCTGAAGTCATGGGTAAGGAGCTGGCGATACGCCGTGCCCTGAGCGAAAGCCACCTCAAGAGTTCGGCCTTCGAGGTGAGCGTGGAGGGCGATGAATTCGTCCTTACGGGCCACGGCTGGGGTCACGGCGTGGGTCTCTGCCAGATCGGGGCCGCCGTGATGGCTTCGGAAGGATACGACTACAGACAGATACTTGCGCATTACTATGTCGGAGCGGAAGTCGAATAGCCCCTGGGCCTGGGTCCCTACGCTGTATTTCGCGGAGGGGATACCGTATTTTGTCGTCAACGTCATCTCCGTCACGATGTTCAAACGGCTCGGGATGTCTAACGGCGACCTCGCGATGTACACCTCGCTGCTCTACCTGCCCTGGGTGATCAAGCCGCTCTGGAGCCCTTTCGTGGACGTGATACGTACCAAGCGCTGGTGGATACTCGCGATGCAGCTGCTGGTGACCGCCGGTTTCGCGGCGCTCGCGCTCTCGGTCAGTCCCGACGCCTTCGGACTCTCCATAGTCTGCTTCTACATAGTAGCATTTGCCTCCGCCACCCACGACATCGCTGCGGACGGGTTCTATATGATAGCCCTCGACCAGAAGCGGCAGTCGCTCTTCGTGGGCATCAGGAGCACGTTTTACCGTATCGCCTCCGTCTTCGGGCAGGGTATAATAGTGGTGATGGCAGGGGTGCTTGAGGAGCGGCTCGGCGACATACCGCACGCCTGGAGCCTCACTCTCGGGCTATCTTCAGTGCTCTTCGCGGCCCTCACGATCTGGCATTTCTTCGCTCTGCCGAAAGCCGAGAACGCCATCGGCTGCATTCCCCCCGAAACCTCCGGCAGCGGGCCCGGATCGGCGGCTGGCGGCAGTGCGGCAAGGATTTTCCGGGACTTCTCCCGCGCCTGGACCAGCTTCTTCCGTAAGGATGGAGTGTGGCTTGCAATAGTCTTTATGCTCCTTTACCGGCTCCCGGAGGCGTTTTCCGTCAAGATGCTCACCCCCTTCCTTCTGGACGATCCGTCTGCAGGCGGGCTCGGCCTCAGCACTGCACAGTCCGGGCTGGTCTATGGTACCGTGGGGGTGGTGGCGCTTACCGTCGGGGGTATCCTCGGCGGAGTATATGCGGCCCGCTTCGGCCTGAGGAAGTCTCTCTGGCCGATGTCCCTCGCCCTCGCCCTGCCTTGTGCGGTCTACCTCTATATGGCTGCCACCCAGCCGTCTGAGATCTGGGTGGTGTATCTCTGCGTTGCGTTCGACCAGTTCGGCTACGGGTTCGGTTTCACGGCGTATATGCTCTATATGATGCACTTCTCCGAAGGGGAGTTCAAGACTTCGCACTACGCCATCTGCACGGCATTTATGGCTCTCTCGATGATGCTGCCGGGACTCTTCGCCGGCTGGATCCAGGAGGCCGTCGGCTACACGGGATTCTTTATAATTGTAATGATATGTTGTCTCGCCACAGTATTCGTCACATTGTTTGCGCGGCGGCGCTGCTGATCGCCGCTGCGGCCTCAGCCAATGTCAAGCCGGGCATTGAGGTGCTCCGCGAACGGGGATTCGCCGGCCTGGCCGGGATGAGGGTAGGACTTGTCACCAACCCTTCCGGGGTTGACAGCCGGCTGCACTCCACCATAGACATACTCTATGAGGCTCCCGATGTCAATCTGGTAGCTCTCTTCGCACCGGAGCACGGCGTGAGGGGGGATGTCTATGCCGGCGGCAAGGTGGAATCGGGCAAGGACAGCCGCACAGGCCTGCCTGTATATTCGCTCTACGGCTCCACCCGCGAGCCGACGGCCGAGATGCTCAAGGGGCTGGACATCGTGATCTATGACATCCAGGATGTGGGCAGCCGCTCCTATACTTTCATCTCCACCCTCGGGCTGGTGATGCGTGCCTGCGCCGCGGCGGATATCCCCGTGATGGTGCTTGACCGTCCCAATCCGCTCGGAGGGCGCAAGGTGGAAGGCCCCTGTGTGGAGAGCGGATTCCATTCATTCATAAGCCAATACCGCATCCCGTACGTCTATGGGCTGACAGTCGGCGAGCTGGCGATGCTCATCAATGAGGAGAGGCTCAACTGCGGTCAGAACGGCAAGGCCGAATCCCTGAAATGCAGCCTCATAGTTGTGCCTATGGAGGGCTGGGACAGGGATATGCTGTTCACCGACACAGGCTTGCCTTGGGTGCTGCCATCCCCGAACATCCCGTATCCGGAGAGTGCGCTCTGCTACCCGTCCGCCGGGCTGGTGGGGGAGATGTACAACTATCTCAATATCGGCATCGGTTACACCCTGCCGTTCGCTACCTTTGCGGAAGAGTGGATAGACGCTGACCATCTCAAGGAAACCCTTGACAGCTACGAAGTCCCGGGAGTCGCGTGGCGAACAATTCACTACAAGCCCACCTCCGGCCGTCTGTCCGGCAAGCTTCTGCACGGGGTGCAGTACTACTATACCGACTACGACGCGGCAACCATCACCCTGACGCAGTTCTATGTGATGCAGGCGGTATGGGAGCTCTACGGCAAGAATCCGTTCGAGATATCCCCGGAGCGGATACCGACTTTCAATAAAGTATGCGGGACCGATTATGTCAGCAATACTTTCGGCCGTACACTGAAAGTCGCTGATATTGAGGAGTTCTGGCGCAAGGATGCGGAGAAGTTCCGGCAGATGTCGGAGAAGTACTACCTGTATTAGGCTTCTTGTCGCCCGCTGATCAGGGCGAATGTGGCCCTGAGCGCGTCCGGGCTGCCGGATGAGAGCAGCTCGATGCCGGGCTGTGCATCCGTGAGCGGAATGTTGTGCCCTCTCAGTACATCTTCCAGATGCCGTGCCACAGCCGGTGCAGGGTCTATGAAACTGATGCCGGGGCCCGCAACTTTCTGCAGGGTTTCGAGCAGAAAAGGATAATGGGTGCAGCCAAGTACCACGGTATCAGCGCCTTCGCTGAGCAGCGGAGCGAGACTCTCCGCGACTACCTCCTCGGCGTGCGTCCCGGTCAGCTCACCGCTCTCGACCAGCTCCACGAAGCCCTGTCCGACCCGCTCGACTATCCTGACATCGTTTTCGAAGCGTCCTCTGGTGCTCCGGTACTTGATCCCCTTAAGCGTCCCTGCCGTGGCGAGTACGCCGACCACGCCGCTGCGGGTCATCAGCGCCGCCGGCTTCACCGCTGGCTCCATCCCGATGAACGGTATGCTGTATTCGGCTCTGAGCGTCTGGACGGCCGCTGCCGTGGCGGTGTTGCAGGCCAGCACCATAGCCTCCGCTCCTCTGGAGAGCATCAGGTCCGTGATGCTGCGGCAGCGCTCCCGGATGAAGTCGGGACTCTTCTCCCCATAGGGGCAGTTGGCGTTGTCGGCGTAGTACACGTACCTGCAGTCGGGGAGGAGTCTGAGGATTTCCTTCAGTACAGAAAGCCCTCCGACGCCGGAATCCATTATGCCGATTGTTGCCATATCACAAAGATACCAAAAAAACGGGCAAACCTGCCAAGTTATTTTTCAGGAATTGCTAAATTTGTGAGATTATGATAACACAGGAGCAGATAAAGGAATTGCTGGCCCGGGTGGAAACACTCGGCCGCTGCATCGGCATAGAGTCCAAGCGTGCTGAACTCAAGGAAAAGGAAGCGCAGAGCCAGGCTCCGGACTTCTGGGCTGATCCCAAGAAGGCCGAGGCCTTCCTCAAGGGGGTGAGCGGAGTGAAGTCCTGGGTGAGCGCGTTCGATGCGGCAAGTTCGGCGGTGGATGACCTCGAGGTGCTGCTGGAGCTCGATCCGGAGAGCCCCGAGACTGACAGCGCATTCGAGCACGCCAGGAGTCTTGTGGAAGACCTTGAGATGCGCAATATGCTGGGCGGCGAGGGAGACTCGCTCGGAGCCGTGCTCACCATCAACTCCGGTGCCGGCGGCACTGAGGCCAACGACTGGAGCGCGATGCTGATGCGTATGTATATGCGCTGGGGCGAACGCAACGGCTACAAGATGACCGTCACGGAGCTCCTCGAGGGCGACGAGGCCGGCATCAAGTCAGCCACCGTGCAGTTCGAGGGGGACTACGCCTACGGCTACCTCAAGGCCGAGTCGGGAGTGCACCGCCTTGTGAGGATCTCCCCGTTCAACTCCCAGGGCAAGAGGCAGACCACCTTCAGCTCCGTCTTCGTCTATCCGCTGGTGGACGACAGCATCAATATCGAGATCAATCCTTCAGATATAGAGTGGGATACCTTCCGCTCCGGCGGTCACGGCGGACAAAACGTCAACAAGGTTGAGACCGGCGTGCGTGTGCGGCATCTTCCGACCGGCATCACTGTCGAGAACACCGAGACCCGCAGCCAGCAGGACAACCGTCAGAACGCACTCCGCATCCTCAAGTCCCGCCTCTACGACATCGAGCTCAAGAAGCGACAGGAGAAGCAGGCCGAGCTCGAGGGTCAGAAGAAGAAGATCGAGTGGGGTTCGCAGATCCGCTCCTATGTGCTACATCCCTACAAGATGGTAAAGGACCTGCGCACCGGCTACGAAACCGCCGACACCCAGGGCGTGCTGGACGGCGACCTCAACGGGTTCATGAAAGTATTTTTAATGCAAAACTAACTTCTAATATGACTGAGTTTAAGTATGCTCCGATGTTTCAGCTTGGAGAAGACAAGACTGAATACTACCGTATCCCCGGTTCGGAGAAGTATGTGGGCGTGTCTG
>CAVEAQ010000060.1:0-8313 GCA_963613775.1 bacterium
CCTGGGGGAGATTTCACTCGCCCCCAGGCGGGCGCTCCTGTTTTGAGCCATTGCCGGAGCACGCAATCTTCAAGATCTAATTTAAATTTTTGAAGTTTGGAAAAACAGCGGTTAGAGTGCCGATATTGCTGTTGCCTATCGCAAATTAATACGCAATCACGTAGCTGAAATCCTTAGTCTCCCAGTCAACAACACTTGGGGCCCAGAATATTTGATCATCTTCAAGGCTGATGGTGATGTTGTATGAGATCTTCTTGTTCATCTCCCAAGGAGTGGCAGCAACTGCTGCGGACGCATCAGTAGCATCCTTCCCTCCCTGTATAGCCCAGAGAGAAGCGTAAACGTCCTTTACTTTCTCTGTAGACCAATCTGTGCCGTTGAAGGTTTCGATGGTATAGCTAATCTGAATATTCTTACCGTCAGCGGCCTTTTCAGACTTGGTAAAGTCCTGTGGCAGAACGAGAAGGTAAGATCTATCGCTAAATCCATTTGCTGCGACATCTTTTCCTTTCTCATCAAACTCGATAGCGTTTACGGCAGTTTCAGCGTACCAGGTATAATTCTTGACATCCGTAGTATCAGTTACGCTCCAGGAGCCAAGATTGGTTGCATCTACATTGTTGCCGCTGACATATTTTCCGACATGGTTGATGTTGTTGATGGCGATAGAATTGATATAGAAGCGCTTGTCTCCTGCTTTATAGTTATTATCCGTGGTGCCGTCGTGTCCGTTGGCATAATCTTTAATTGTCTTAAAGTTGAATTTGACAATCTGAGAGAGCTTGTGACGGAAGACAGTGTTTACTCCTTTGTATGGGGTAGATACTACATTGGCCTTCTGCTGATCTTTCATCACATCAGCAACCATCACATCGACGGTCTGCTTTGCGTCAACATCCCAGGATGAGATGGTAACACCATCAGCGGTGCTGCAATTTGTGACCGCATTAAGTTCATCGTATGGGCTGTATGAGAAGAATGTGAGGTATCCCTGCTTAGGCCAGTAGTATGGCGTAACTGTTGACCAATAGCCGTTTGTCGGAGTGTTGTACTTAACTTCGCTCTCAGGAATGTAGCTTTCGGCATTGGTAGGGAACTTGCCCTTCTCTGAGTTGAAGTATACGAAAGTACCGAAGGTCTCATCGGTCGGGTAATCGGTGCCGGAGATGATAGCATTTGCCTTTGTCCCCTGACGACCTGTGATGGTCTGGAACGTTATCTGCTGAGGGTCGGTCTGGGCCGGGGTAATCTCAGTCTTGGAGCAGCCGGCGAGGAGTGCGATGGCCGGAAGCGCCATAAGTACTAATTTTTTCATTTTTATGTTTATTGATTTGATTTTTAGTTGTTTGCTTCTTTATTTGCCTACTCTGATCTTCTCGTCCGGTCCGGGTCAGGCTATTGCTATGTTAGATGGTGATTTCTCCACCGGTAACAGTTGTCCAGTCGGTCACATCCGGATCCCAGAGGATCTCGTTGAGGCCGAGGATGATGTTGAGGGTGTACTTCTTACCGTTCTCCCAATTTGCGGCGTAGATGCTCTTGAGGTCTTTGGTGACGGTAACGGTCTCAGTGACAGGGCTCCCTGAGATGTATTCGGTAGTGATGGTATAGACTACTTCGATTACCGGAGTGTCGTTGGAGAAAGTCTGAGGAAGTACGATGTGGTAGTCGGCAGTGGCAGGGGTAATTGTCTGAGCAGTATTTGTTACGGCAATCTCAGTTCCACTATAAGCGGAAAGGGTAGCGGTTGTGCTCTGACTGCTCCAAGGATTGGCGCTCGCAGTTGGAGATCCCTGTTGATAGTTACCCAAAGTATTGACGTTCTTTAACTTTATGCTCTTAAGCTTGAACATTCCAGCAGGGTAAACATTGCTAGATGTAGTCTCATCGGTCCTAACAGTGAACACGAGGTCTGAGAGAACGTGCTTGAATACTGTAGGCACGCCTTTCTTCCAACCATCGTACTGTGTAGTGTTGTTTGACTGGTCAGCGGCGATGTCAGCAACCATCAGGTCCTTGTTAAGGTTGTCAGTGATGGAGTAGTTGCTGAATGTGATACCGGTGTTGTTGGCGCAGGATACTGTAGCGGATGAACCTGCGATTGTCGGTGCAGAGGTGTAGTCCGTCCAGGCGAAGAATGTCAGCTGACCCTGCTTCGGCCAGTAATAATGGGTAGAGGCATTCCTCCAGGCAGTTTCGCCGCTTACATACTCAATCAGGGATCCGTAGATGTATGCGGTACCGCTTGCGAAGTTGGTATTCCAGACAAGTTTGTCACTTGGAAGGAAGTAAGCATAGGAGTAGAACTTGCTGCTCGTGCTGAAGTTAGAGGCCGCTTTGGTCTCGATGGTCTGGAAGGTGATCTCCTGCGGAGCGCTTTCCACCGGAGTGATCTCGGTCTTGCTGCAGCCGGCGATAAGCAGTGCTGCCGCAGGAATTGCCAAGGTGAATAATTTCTTGTTCATATACTATTTGATTTATTTATTTGCAATTGCTTAGAGGATGATATCGTGGTGTTCGTCTTCCCAGTCGTCCACGCTCGGCTCGAAGCCGCCGCTTCCGCCCGAAGGAGTCGGAGGGTCGATGGTGATGGTCTCGTCGAGGAGCAGCCAGTGGTGCTTGACTGCATCGTCCGTAAGGAAGAGACTGGAGATGTCGAAGCTGCGCTGCACGCTCTTGCCGTCCTTGGTGATGATGTCGAAGGTGACCTCGAGCTTGTTGTCGGAGCCGTCCGGGTGGCCGAAGGTGTTGAAGATGGCGCAGATGACTGGCTCGCCCTTGTCGTCGCTCTTCTGCATCTCGAACCATACAGTGGACTTGGGGTCGTCAACCCTGTTGCCCAGGGCTATGTAGTTGGCACTGGACATCCCGGAGAGCACTGCGCTGGCGGTGTTGACATATTCGAGTCCGTCAATCTTGATCTGCAGGTAGTAGCTCTCGACTACTGAACGTGCCTCGGTGTAGATGGTGTGGACTCCGGTGTGGAATGGGACGACTTCCTGCGGGCTGCGGGCCACGACGAGGTGGTCCGGGCTGTAGGTGAAGCTTTCGTCGGAGGATACCTTGGTGGCGTAGCTGCTGGAGATGCGGTCCGGCACGCCCAGGGCGTAGGCTTCGACGCTTTCCCACTTGTAGGTGTCCTTGATGAGGGTCGCCTCTGTACCGAAGTTGTAGGAGTAGAGGCGGTAGGTGCCCGGAGCGATGCTGAGGTCGCCGGTGAATACGGTCTTGCCGTCCTCGTCGGTCTCAGTGTCGGTGAGGAAGGACTCTGCCGCTATCTGGTCGCTACCGTCCTCGAAGAGGATGACGTGCATCACGTCGAGGTCGAAGGTAGGGATCGGAATATTCTCGTTGTAGATGTCGCAGGTGACGTTGCTGATGTTGTCGACGTTGACCTTGACGCGGATGCGGGTGTTGTAGTCGAGGTCCTCAAGCGGACGCCGGACGCAGCCGGCGGAGAGCATAAGCACTGCGGCGAGCAGCGCAGGGACTACTGCCCTTGCCTGCATCGGCTTGCCGGCCTGCCTTGCGAGGCGGGTCGCACGGTCATATATGGTGCGGAGTATTCTCATCGTGCGTATTTCCTGTATTTTATCTGGATCGGCACGACCAGAGAGGCTTTGAGCTTCGTCGGGCCGAAGTATGAGAATACACCCGTTCTGCTCGGGTCGCGGTAGAGGTGCTCGTAGGCTGCGTCCGGCATATAGTGGCGCCAGTCGCTGCGCAGAAAGCCCACTGAGGCTGAGAGCTCGAAGTTGCAGACCTTGCCGATGGGGAAGGCAAAGCCGTAGCTGAGGCCGGCAGACCAGTATTCGCCCTGCCAGCAGAGGTCGGTGTCCCACTGGAAGTCGTAGCGGGATGACATCCCATAGACTCCGAGGAAGTGTCCGGAGAGGCGGTCGCGCTCCGGGGTGCGGGCAAACCACCACCTCGGCTCGAAGCCGATCTCCCACATCTGGAAGCAGTATTTCTTGTCATTCGGACCCCAGGCCCACCACGGGAATACATCCTCGACTGCGATGGACCAGCGCTCGCCGAGAGGCACTTCGAGCTCGAAGTTGAGCGCGGTGACCGCATCGTAGAGCAGGTTGGTCTTGAGGGCGAGGATGGTCTTCCACTCATAGACGTCGTATCTGGTCGGATAGATGGCGCTGGCGGCACTGAAGTCGGCTCCGCGCTGGAGGGCGGCTCCTGCAGGCAGCATCTCCATAGGCTCCGGTACGTCTTCCGTCCAGGAGAGGCGGATGAAGGAGCGGCGCATCTCGACGAACCACTGGCGGATGATGCGGTTCCAGAGGGCGCGGTCGTAGCTCTTGAGGAGGAGCTTCTTCTGGTCAGGGCTGGTAGGGGAGTCTATGATGGATATCAGGCGCTCGCGCTGCGTGTCGGTGATGGTGGTGTCGGTGAGGGCCCTCTGCCGGAAGAGGTGCCAGGACTCGCCGTCAGGGGTGATGCCGGTCCTGCCCAGGAGCTCAGGGTACTCTCTGCTGACGTAGCTGCGCATTGCTGCTGCGCGGCGCTCGGAGAGTCTCTTGTTGTAGAGGAACTTGCCTTCCGGGGAGGAGTAGGAGAAGATGTTGAGGCTGTCGATGCGGTTGATGTCGATCGAGGCGATGGAGTCTGCAAGGGCACGGAGGTTGTCGCCTGTCTTCATATATTTAAGGTCGAGGACGGCCTTGTCCCAGCGGAAGTCGACGTAGAAGTCGGCGTGGCGTGCGGCAGAAGCGGCAAACCTTCCCTTCTCCTGCGCATCCGCAGGTGAAAGGAAGATTGTGCAAATGACAGCCATAAGGCTGAATGCCAATATCTTCTGTTTTTCCATTGCTCGCAGCCCCGCGCGGTCTTACCCGCATCTGGACTATATTGTCTGGTCGCCTATACCCTTCGCTCCTCTCACACTCTCTCGCTTCTTGCTTGTCTCTTATCGCCGGGCGCTTCTCCGCAATCATCGTGATGCCTATATGCTTTTGCGAGATGCTGAATGATGTAAGAGTGTTGCATCTTACGTCTGGCTATAGTTGACGTGTCAGGTTGCAAATTTAGAGCGAATTTCTGTAATTGCAAATTTTTTGTGGATTATTTTTTTTTTTTTTGATTTTTCGGGGTTTTGTTCGGCGAAATGGCGTTTTCTCTTTCATTTTGTCGCTTTCTCCCGGCTGTTTCTTTTATCATCTCAATTTTGGCCCGTTTAAAATCGCCTGAGCTAACTTTTCGCCGGTTCTAGTCGTTTTCGCGGCCTGTCCTGCAATGTGCTATGCGGTGATTTGCGGCGGCCGCCGGCTTGGCCCCTCGACAGGATCGGGGGCCGTAGGCTCGGACCGCAGACTCTGTGGCCGCGAGCCAAGTGACTGGCGCGTCCAGGTGGGGATGTTTCGTGCCGTTTTTATCCCTACCTGGATTTGCCGGATGCCCTGGAGGGCTGTCTGTGGCAGGTGCCCTCTCCAGGTAGGGAACTTTTTAGCGGATTATGTCCCTACCTGGCTGGTGCCCCTCGAAGCATCGCCGGCTCCGCTCTCATCCTTCAAAACTGCCACTGGATGGATGGTGGCGCAATTCTGCCCGGCCTTTTGCTCCGGCGATGCTGCGGCGGGCCGTGGGCGCCCGCGCCCATGAGCGGGTGGACCGGCGGAGCCGGGACGGGACGAGCGCGAAGCGCGAAGGGCCCGCCGAGGCATTGCCTGGAGCAAATACGGTGGCTGTTCCAGGCAATTTTGTCCTTGGGAACCGGCCTTTTCAAGGATAAAACCGGTAAACTTAGCCACTTGTCCTTGTAAGTCCCCTGTTTTAAGGACGAAAAATGCCTGGCGACCGCTCAGCGTGGCGGTGCTTCTACAAGCTTGAGCGCCGCGGGCTCGGGGGCCGTTCCGGGATTCGCCGTCCATCGTGGAGGCCGAATTATGGACGGGAGGCGCAAAATGATGCTGCCGTCCATCTAGAGGCCGTTTAGATGGACGGTGGCGGCAGCGTCAGCTATGCTATCTGCGGCTTGCCGGGGCGCTCGCGGCGGTCGGAGTCGTCGAGGCGGCGCGGCTGCATCTTGCCCTCCTGCAGGTCCTTCCAGGCGAGGCGGTTGCGGTAGATGTCGATGGCGGTGAAGATGGCGGCCCTCATCGAGCGCGGGTCGGCTTCGTCGCGGCCGGCCATCTCGTAGGCGGTGCCGTGGTCCGGGGAGGTGCGGATGACAGGGAGTCCGGCGGTGAAGTTGACCCCGTCCTCGAAGGAGAGGGCCTTGAACGGGGAGAGTCCCTGGTCGTGGTACATCGCGAGGGTGGCGTCGAAGTCCTCGTAGTGGCTCAGCCCGAAGTAGCCGTCAGGGGAGAACGGGCCGAAGGCGAGGATGCCCTCATCGGTGGCCTTGCGGATGGCCGGGATGATCACGTCCTGCTCCTCTGTGCCGAGCAGTCCGCCGTCGCCGCTGTGCGGGTTGAGGCTGAGGACCGCGATGCGCGGCTGGTCGATGACGAAGTCCTGCTTGAGGGACTCGTTGATCAGGCGCAGCTTGCTGAGGATTTTCTCTTCGGTGATCTGGGCCGGGACGTCCTTGAGAGGGATGTGGCCGGTGACGACTGCGAGCTTGAGGCGGTGGCTGACCATAAACATCGCCACGTCCTTGACTCCGAATGCGTTCTGGATGTACTCGGTGTGCCCCGGGAAGCCGAAGCCCTCGTTGGACATAGCCTTCTTGTTGATAGGGCCGGTGACGAGCACGTCGATCTTGCCCTCCTTGAGCTCGCGGACGGCGGTCTGGAGCGAGAGGATGGCGCCCTTGGCGGACTCGGCAGTGGCCTGGCCAGGCTCTGCGAAGGTGCTGTCCGGCAGGCAGTTGACTATGTTGATGCGCTTCGGGTGAGCCTCCGTGGCGGAACTGATGGCGTTGGTGTCCATCTGATCAATCTCCGGGATGGACTTGCGGTAGAAGCCGAAGAGCTTGGAGGAGCCGTAGATGACCGGAGTGAACTGGTCGAGTATCCTCGGGTCGGCGAGGGCCTTGATGATGACTTCGTATCCGATGCCGTTGGAATCACCCTGGGTGATGCCTACTATGATCTTGTCGTTCTGCATATATATATTCTTTATTGTCAATAATTTCAACTATGCTCCGCCGGCCGGCAGGAGGAAACTGCCAACCGTCAAACCGTCCGTCAGTCGCCATCCGGCAAGCCGACCGCCAAACCGGCCGTCAGCCCAATCGCCTACCGTCGGCCCGTCAGGCGTCCCCGCCCTCCGGCCCGGGCAGCCCGTCGCCGCCGGATGAGAGATATCCGCTGTCCTCAGGCAGGCCGCTCTGCCCGTAGGCGGCCACCGCCAGGCGGTCGCAGCGCTCGTTGTCCGGGTGTCCGGCGTGCCCCTTGATCCAGTGGAACTCCAGGCGGAAGCGGGCGGCCTGGGCGTCGTACTGCGCCCAGAGGTCCTGGTTCTTCTTGCGCTTCCAGCCCTTCGTGACAGTATTCACCACATAGGTGGAGTCGCTGTACACCTGCACCTCCGCTCCGTCCCAGCGTATCGCCTCCAGCCCGCGGATCACGGCCAGCAGCTCCATCCGGTTGTTGGTGGTGAGGGCGTATCCGCCGGAGAGCTCGCGGCAGAGAGAGCCGCATCTGAGCACTGCTCCGTAGCCTCCCGGACCCGGATTGCCGCTCGCGGCTCCGTCGGTGTAGAGATATATGGGCGGTTTTGTTGGCATTTCGCGCAAATTTAACTATTTTTGTGCGATTAACGATGGAAAATCACAATATGGAATACAAGCGTTCGATTATAGTCACTGGCGGAGCCGGCTTCATAGGCAGCCACGTGGTACGACTGCTGGTGAGGAAGTATCCTGAGTACAGAATAGTCAATGCGGACAAGCTTACGTATGCCGGCAACCTCGAGAATCTCAAGGATATAGAGGGCGCGGCGAACTACCGCTTCGTGCGCGCCGACATCTGCGACTTCGACTCGATGCTTGCCCTGATGAGGGAGGAGCATACCGACGGTATCATCCACCTTGCGGCAGAGAGCCACGTGGACCGCTCCATCAAGGATCCGTTCACATTTGCCAGGACCAATGTGCTCGGCACGCTGAGCCTGCTTCAGGCGGCGCGGCTCTGGTGGGAGAGCTTGCCGGAGAAGTATGAGGGCAAGAGGTTCTACCACATCTCCACCGACGAGGTCTACGGGGCGCTCGAGATGAACCGTCCCGAGGGCTGCCCGGACAGCGGTGAGTGCGGAGGCGGTCCGTTCGGCGACAAGTTCTTCACCGAGGACGTCAAGTACCGGCCGCACAGCCCGTACAGCGCCAGCAAGGCATCGAGCGACCACTTCGTGAGGGCG
>CAVEAQ010000061.1:0-8253 GCA_963613775.1 bacterium
GCGGCTTCTACTGCCGTCCTTGCCTCGGTACCAAGTGGGTATTCTAATCTTTACGAAGTATGTCAAGTTTTCTCAGCAAGGCATTCGGCTTCGATCCCGCCAAGCATAGCGTGCGCACAGAGATTATAGCCGGCATCACCACCTTCCTTACGATGGCGTACATCCTCGCCGTCAACCCTAGCATCTTCAGCAGTATCCCGGGTATGCCTACGGGCTCCGTCTTCACTGCCACCGCGCTGGCTGCCATCGTGGGAACCCTCGCGATGTCGCTCTATGCGAAGAAGCCTTTCGGGCTTGCCCCGGGTATGGGCCTCAACGCCTTCTTCGTGTTCACGGTGTGCCTCGGAATGGGCTACAGCTGGCAGTTCGCACTTACGGCCATCCTCATCGAGGGTGTCATCTTCATCATCCTCTCCGCCACCAAGGTGCGTGAGATGATCGTGAACGCCATCCCTTCTTCGCTCAAGAACGCCATCGGCGCAGGTATCGGCCTCTACATCGCCTTTATCGGCTTGCAGAACGCCGGCATCGTCGTCAACAACGACTCCACCCTCGTGGGCCTCGGCAACCTCGGCACCTCGACCAGCATCCTCTTCGTCATCGGCCTCTTCCTGACAGCCATCCTCGTGGTGCTCAAGGTCAGGGGCGGCATCCTGATCGGTATGCTCGCCACCACCGTCATCGGTATCCCTATGGGTGTGACCAAGCTCACCGGATTTATGTCCGTGCCTGACTCCATCGCTCCGATTTTCTGTAAGTTCGAGTGGGGACAGGTGCTCTCCTGGGATATGCTCGTGGTTGTGTTTACCTTCCTCTTCATCGATATGTTCGACACCATCGGTACGGTGGTCGGCGTGTCAGTGAAGTCCGGTATGGTCGATAAGGACGGCCACGTGGACGGTATAAGCAAGATCCTGATGGCCGACGCTGTGGCTACCACCGCCGGCGCCTGCTTCGGTACTTCCACCACCACCACCTACATTGAGAGCGCTTCCGGCGTAGCGGAGGGCGGCCGCACCGGTCTTACCTCATTCGTGGTTGCTGCCTGCTTCGCTATCGCACTGCTCTTCTCTCCGATATTCCTCGCCATTCCGAGCGCCGCTACGGGAGCTGTGCTGGTGATTGTGGGTGTGATGATGATGGCGCCGATCCGCAATATCGAGTGGGATGACTATTCAGAGGCTATCCCTGCGTTCATCACTGCCGTGATGATGCCGCTCGCATACAGCATCGCGCACGGTATTCTCCTCGGTATGATTTCGTATGTGGTGATCAACGCCGTCTGCGGCAAGTTCAAGAAGATCAGTCCCACGATGTGGGTGCTCGCAGTCCTCTTCATACTGCGCTATATCTTTATGGCGTAGTCAGCCGACTGGACATATAATAAACGAAAAGCGGAGACCTGACCGGTCTCCGCTTTGTGTGCTCCCTTAGGGGCTCGAACCCTAGACACCCTGATTAAGAGTCAGGTGCTCTACCAACTGAGCTAAGGAAGCGAACTTTCTTACTGTGACCCGTTCGGGGCTCGAACCCGAGACCCCCACATTAAAAGTGTGATGCTCTACCAACTGAGCTAACGAGTCATCCCGTTTTGTTTTTGGGACTGCAAAGGTATCCTTTTACTTGGAAATATCCAAACTTTCGGAGAATTATTTTAACTTTTTCCCGCAAATTTTCTCGATTGCCTCGAAACTGCCCAGATCGCTCCACATCCAGCGCCCCGGAATCATATATACATCAGGCGACTTCTCCATCACGGCGTAGTCTATCGAGATCTTCTCGCAGGTCGGGAAGAGCCTTGCGAGCTCGGCGCTCTCGTCCGCGGTGTAGAGGGCGGGGGAGAGACTGTCCATTACCGAGGAGATCCGGGGGGCGAACCTGCGGAGCTCCTCCTCGAAAGTCCGGGCGCTGCAGATGAATATGCCGGCGTTCCAGAAATATTCGCCGTCAGCGAGGTATTTCTGCGCCGTCTCCGATGAAGGCTTCTCCTTGAACTCCAGCACCTTGGCCACTTCGCCTTCATTCGCGTGCGGGGCGTGGATATAGCCGTAGCCGGTGTGCGGCGAGTCCGGCTCTATGCCAAGGCACACCACGGCCAGCCTTCCGGCGGCAAAGTCGAGAGCTGTGCCTACGGTGCCGGCGAAGGCCTTGTGGTCTGGCACATAGGCGTCCGATGGGGTGACTACCACCTGCGCATCAGGGTATTTCTTCAGAATCTTGCGGCAGGCATAGGCTATGCATGGCGCAGTGTTGCGCGGCTCCGGCTCGGCGAGTATCTGCTCGTCCGGGATTCCCGGCAGCTGCTCGTGAATGAAGTGGATATAATTGGCCGAAGTGACTACCCAGAAATGTGCTTCCGGGTTGACTTCGAGGTATCTCTGATATGTGAGCTGGATGAGCGTCTTGCCGACTCCGAGCAGATCGAGGAACTGCTTGGGCTTCTCCGGTGTGCTGACAGGGTAGAGCCTGCTGCCCACGCCTCCGGCCATGATCACTATGTGGATGTCTTGCATAAGGTGCAAATATGGCTAAAATGCTTCAGAATTCCTATCTTTGCGTTTCGAAAACGCTCTCCGGATAGTCCGGGGGTACAATATTTATAGCAATGCAGGGAGTTTGGACGATACTGCTTCTTATAGTATCCAACATTTTCATGACCTTCGCCTGGTATGGCCACCTCAAGCTTCAGGAGATGAAGATTTCCGACGGATGGCCGCTTATACTTGTCATACTCTTCTCCTGGGGGCTGGCTTTCTTCGAGTACTGCGCCCAGGTGCCGGCCAACCGCATAGGCTCCAGCATCAACGGCGGCCCTTTCAGCCTGGTGCAGCTCAAAGTGATCCAGGAGGTCGTCTCGCTGACGGTATTCACGGTCATCGTGAGCTTCCTCTTCAAGGGAGAGCCGCTGCAGTGGAACCACTTCGCGGCCTTCGGCTGTCTCGTGCTCGCCGTCTTCTTCGTGTTCCTCAAGTAGCTACGCCCTCATCAGCGAAGCGCTGCAGAGCGTCTGCTCTCCGGCCCTGGCGATGAAGAGATACTCGTCCGGGTTCTCCTTTTTAAGCCCGAGGGTCATCCTCTCCCCGCAGCGCACCTCGTGGCGGTAGTTCAGGTCAAGCCTTATCGGTGACGGCCGGTCGAGGATGTCTTCGGGCAGCATATCGTAGAGAAGTTCTACATAGCGGGTATTGTTGAGGTGTCCGTTGAAGTCGCAGTCGCTGTAGCAGACCTTGCGGTCGTCCCTGACCTCGGGCGCGAAGTCCCTTATGCGCTTAGGACTCCTGCAGGGGATGCTGTCGTCTCCGGCGAGCTCGTCCAGCTCCGCCATCACGGGCCTGCGGCTGGAGATGTCGATGATACACCATTCGGTCGTGCCGCGGCCGAGCTCCCGGTCGTCGGCGTCGGTGATGCGAATGCAGCGGTTGTAGGTGAGACCGTTGCTCGGACCGGGCCATACAGATACATACAGCGGAGCGTAGAGCCCCGGGCGCGCATCGATCTCGAAGGCCGAGCGCAGCAGCACCCAGCTCCGGTTCTTCCGAGCCATCACATCTATCCCGTAGCCTTCTTTGCGGATGTTCTGGCCGATGGCGTTGATGATGTGCCCGCAGAGCGAAGGCACCGTGATGCGTCCCTGGAAATCTATATTTTCCGGAACAACTGAATATTCGTATCTGTTCATATCGCGTCTGTTTTTATTCTACGGTGGCAAAGGTAGCCTCCCTGGCCTGTGGGACAAAGAAAGTGTGCTCGGGAAGCGCAAAAAGGTGACGAAAGCCTTGTTTTGCGGGAAATTTCCGCTATTTTTGGGACGAAAAACACGACGTCGGACTTCCGTCCCCTCGTCACAAGGGATAAAATCATGAACTCTGTTGCTAAGTTACCCAAGTCCTACGCGGCACATCTCGTCTATGTCGTGCTGATGCCGGCGTTCTTCATCTCGTTCTGCTTTCTCTACAATCCATTCGATGTGGAGGCGTTCTATACCGTAGGCGGCAAGAGTTTCGCCTTCCACCTGCTGATGCTCAGCTGCATCATGCTGGGTGTCTATGCTCTCACCCGCCTGATATTCGTCGCTCTCTACAAGTACATCCCGTTCAAGTGGTGGGAATACGGACTCTGGTGCGTGGGCGAAGTGCTGGTCTGCGCCTTCTTCATGGCTCTCTATACGGCGCTCTTCTACAGGCACCGGATGCCGTACTTCCTCGCCCTCTCGCACTGCCTCAAATTCTCCTACCTTATACTCATTTATCCCTATGGTCTTCTGACGCTGATCAGGCTTGTCGTCAATGCTGTCGAAGAGGGCGGCCGGGCTCCGCAGGACGAGGTCCTGGTGAAGCTCTACGACGAGCACAAGCGGCTCAAACTCACCATCGACCCGGCAGCGATACTCTACATCAGCGCGGAGTCCAACTACGTCAAGGTGCATTATATTGAGAACGGGCGTCCGAGGGAGTTTATGCTCCGCAACTCGATGCGCAGCCTGGAGGAGAGTGCCGGCAGGCACGGCCTGGTGCGCTGCCACCGCTCCTACTATGTCAACCCTCGGCATATCAAGGTGCTCCGCAAGGGGAAGGAGGGGATGATAGTCGCCGAGCTTCTGCAGGAGGGCCTCCAGCCCATCCCGGTCAGCAAACAATATTACGACGCCCTTTCCGACCTGCTGTAATGTTTCTTGTCGCTTTGGCACGGTGTATGCTATATCATACGGCAGCAAATACCTTTTTGATTAAACATTAATAGTATATTACCAATGCAAGTGCCGCTGCCTGTGAAGGTGGCGGCACTTCATATAGTTTGCCCTTCTGATAAATTATTCGTACTTTCGCACCTATATTAACCCAATCTTGTATGGACAACAAATACGAATGGAAGTACTGCTCTCTCGGGGGAGCAATCAGGGTGAACATCGCCTCGGGCGAGGATATAGCCCATCTCGGTGAGCTTGACCAGAAACTCTGGACAGTGCTCAGTTGCCCTGTGGATTCGCTGGAGTTCGACAGGCGCACCCTTGACTACATAGATAGCGACAAGGACGGCCGCATCAAGGTCACCGAAGTCGTCTCCGCCGCAGAGTGGCTGACCTCCGTCATCAAGGACAAGGACTCGATACTCAAGGGCGAGAGCAGCCTCGACATCAACAATATAGACACTTCTACCGAGCTCGGTCAACGCTTGAGCGACTCCGCCCGCCGGATACTCTCCGACCTGGGCCGCGAGGGGGACGTGATCACCGTGGACGAGGCGTCCGACAGCGCCGCCATATTTGCCGGCACCAGGCTGAACGGTGACGGACTCATCACCGTCGCCACCGCAGAGGACGAGTCTCAGAAGAAAGTGATCTCCGAAGTCATATCCCAGATCGGATCTGCCTCCGACCGCAGCGGTGACCCGGGCGTCGGAGCGGAGCAGATCGAGGCATTCTATGCCGCTTGCGCCGACTATGCCGCCTGGATGGATGCCGCTGAAGCGGACAAGGCCGGGATCTTCCCCTATGGCGACAACACTGCCGCGGCCTATGCCGCCGTCAATTCAGTCAAGGACAAGATCGCAGACTACTTCACCCGCTGCAGTCTGTTGCGCTACGACAAGGATGCTGCAGCTGCAGTGGCAGTCAGCGTGGCTGACATCGCGAAGATAGGGGATTGCCCTATAGCCCGTCCGGACTCTGAAGGGGTGCTTCCTTTCGACGGCATCAATCCTGCCTGGCAGGGGGCCTTCAATATGCTCAAGAGCCTTGTGCTCGATGTGAAATGCAAGGGAGCCAAGGGCATCACCGAGGCTGAGTGGTCCGGGATCCTCGGGGGATTCACCGCCTACGCCGCCTGGATCGCCTCCAGGAAGGGGGACGCCGTGGAGGCTCTCGGCATCGATGAAGTCCGCGCGGTACTCGCTGCCGACGGCAAGGCTGCGCTGCTGCAGCTCGTCGCCGATGATATGGCGCTCAAGTCCGAGGCCGACTCGATCGATGAAGTCAAGAAGCTGACACTGCTCCATCGCGACTTCTATCACCTGCTTCGCAACTATGTGATATTTACGGATTTCTATTCCGGTGAGCCGGGCGTCAGGGCCGACTTCGAGGCGGGCCGCCTCTTCATCGACCAGCGCTGCTGCGAGCTCTGCATCAAGGTCGCAGATATGTCCAAGCACGCAGATATGGCGAAGCTCAGCGGGATGTTCCTTATCTACTGCAACTGCTCCTCCAAGGTGCTCGGCAAGAGTATGGATATAGTGGCCGTGCTCACCGCCGGCGAGATCTCCGCTCTGCGCCCCGGCAAGAACGGCATCTTCTATGACCGCGAGGGCAATATCTGGGACGCAGTCGTGACCAGGGTTGTGGACAATCCGATCAGCATCCGCCAGGCATTCTGGTCGCCGTACCGCAAGTTTTGGGATTTCTGCGTGGGACTCATCAATAAGTCCGCTACCGAGAAGGACAGCAAGATCACAGCCGACCTCCAGGCCAAGGCCACCTCGGCTGCCGCTTCCGCCCCCTCGGACGCCGCGGCCGCCGACAAGAAGACATCGGGCTTCGATATCGCCAAGTTCGCCGGTATCTTCGCTGCCTTGGGCATGGCCTTGGGATATATCGGCGCCGCTCTGACCAAGGTTGCGGCCGGTATCGCCGACATCGGGTTATGGAAGACCCTCCTTGCCGTCGTGGTCATAATGCTGCTGATTTCCGGCCCGTCCTGCTTCCTCGCCTGGAGCAAGCTGCGCTGCCGCGACCTCGGACCCGTGCTCAACGCCAACGGCTGGGCCATCAACTCCAAGGTGCTCGTCAACATACTCTTCGGCGCCCGTCTGACCGGGGTTGCCAAGTACCCTAAACTCAAGCTCACCGACCCGTACAAGGAGGAGAAGCCGAAGTGGCCGAAGTGGGTCGCCGGCATCCTCCTGATGCTCATCGTGGCGTTCGCGGTGCTTTACTTTACCGGTAACCTTGCATTCATCGGACTCGGCGTCAAGTAGTTATGGCAAACATCTTCAACCCCGAGAAGGTCAACGTGGGCCTCTTCTGCGACTGCTTCCCTCCGGTGATGGACGGGGTGTCGGTATGTATGCAGAACTACGCATACTGGATGCAGAAGAAGGTCGGCGGCACCTGCGTGATCACGCCCAATGTCCCGGGTGCAGACTACGAATCCCTTGACTACAAGGTGTTTGACTACTTCTCCGTGCCCGTGCCCAAGCGGCACCCGTATGTGACCGGCATCGCTGAGATTGATCCGGCATTCCTCGCGAAGATGGCGAAGATCCGCTTCAAGATAGTGCACGCGCACTGCCCGTTCACCTCGGGCGCGGCCGCCCTGCATCTGGCACGGCTGGAGAAGATCCCGCTAGTGGCGACGTTCCACTCCAAGTACCGCGACGATTTCGCGCGCGTGCTGCCGAATGCGGCGGTCAATATGATAGTGAAATACATCATCGACTTCTACGAGAAGGCCGACCTGGTCTGGGTGCCTCAGGCATCGGTGGTCGATGTGATCCGTGACTACGGCTACAAGGGCCGTGTGGAGGTGATGGACAACGGCTCCGACCTCGTCGCCGACTACCCGGACAGCTATTTCGCGAGCGCGCGCACCGGCCTGGGTATCGGCAGGGACGAGTTCGTGCTGCTCTTCGTGGGACAGCACATCTGGGAGAAGAACCCGCGCCTCATCATAGAGTCGCTAGCTCTCCTTAAAGACCTGCCCTTCAGGATGTACTTTGTCGGAGTAGGGTATGCGGCCGAGGCGATGAAGGCTCTGGTCAGCGAGCGCGGCCTTGACGACAAGGTGACTTTCGTGGGCTCGATCACCGACCGCGCCCTGCTCACCACCTACTACGCTGCTGCGGACCTCTTCCTCTTCCCGTCGCTCTACGACAACGCTCCGCTCGTAGTGAGGGAGGCTGCCGCCCTGCACACTCCGGCCGTGATGGCGAAGGGAGCTACCGCATCCACAATACTCTCCGACGGGGTCAACGGCTTCCTGGTGGACAACGATGCCGCCGAGATGGCCGCCCTGCTGCGCTCGCTCTCCGCTGACCGCGAGAAGATCCGCAAGGTGGGTCTGGAGGCGTCGAGGACCATTGTCCGCTCCTGGGAGGACTGCGTGGACGAGGTCATCAGGCGCTACAACGCCCTGCTCGGCTTCAAGGGACTGCCGCTCATCGAGAGTATCGAGGACTAGCGCGGTGCGAAGAAGGCGCTTGATTTTTCGGGCGCTATGCTTGGAAAGTGCGGAAATTTGTGTAAATTTGCAGGCTCTGTCC
>CAVEAQ010000062.1:0-8155 GCA_963613775.1 bacterium
CCGCAGCAGCTACTTCAGCAATGGCACAGTTCAGCGTAGGAGCCGGTTATCTCAACCAGAACGCAAAGACTACCTACAACAACAATTCAAGCAATACCGGATCTCAGGGCTTCTACGTAGGAGCTGACGCTGCCTACAACCTCGGCTACGGTGTATCTGTAGTCCCTGGTATCTACTACGGCTACCTCGGAAATGACTCCTCAAGCTCAGTAGCAGGTCTCGTCGGCGCTGCAGGCAGCACCAAGAGCCACTACATCGCAATCCCTGTCAACTTCAAGTACGGTATCGGCCTCGGCGAGATGCTTAACGTATTCGTTTACGCCGGCCCTCAGTTCGAGCTCGGAGTATCTTCCAAGACCACTTATACTGCAAGCGTCCTCGGACAGAGCACCAGCAGCACCGTTGACAACTACAGCGATGACGGTCACCTCAACCGCTTCAATATCTCCCTCGGAGCAGGTGTAGGCGTTGATGTCGCAGACCTCATCCGCGTCAACTTCGGCTACCACTACGGTCTTCTCAACATGTATAAGGGAAGCGACAGCAACTATAAGATCAACAACTCATACTGGGGTGTAGGAGCAGCTCTCCTCTTCTAGTATAGCACATACAAGATTTTCCATACCAAGCCGGTCCGGGACTCCTCCCGGGCCGGCTTTTCTGTCGGATGGAAGCGGGCTAATAATACAGGTAGTCTCCAGTATATACATAGCCGCCCTTATTGTTGCATAAAAGCAGTTTAAGATACTTGTTTCCGGTTGCAGACGGATCTTCCTGCCATCCGGAGACCATCCCGCTGTCGGACGATGGAGCGTCCAGCCAGCCGCAATTGGGATTTTCATACGCCTCTCGGGCAAGGGCCGCACTCCAACTCGTCGCAGTCGCGTCCATATAGGTGACCGGGAAATTCCGCCTGTGCCAATAGACCCCGCTTGCAGTCTGCTTGTATTCCCGGTCACCCGTATTAGTACCTATCTTGAAGTCTGGACCGGAGATATAGTGCCTGAGCCATTCGTCCCCGCCAAGTATCTTGAGCATCCATTGCCGGGTCTGAATCGGCACCTTGTCATAGAGAGACATCACATACCTGATGTTCTTGGGAGGCAGAGGATAGACGGTAGCCGTTTTGCTACGGTTGAAAAGTCCTATCTGGTAGACGTGGGCGGAATGCTTGAGAGTAAAGGATGAAGTGGACACCAGTTTGCGCCCGTCACGTTTGTTGGTTACCGCAAGACTCACTGTCTGAGGACCGTATGGCAGTATCAGGCCTCCGGGCACATACTCCCCGTCCACCCGGGTGGGCTGCGAACTCTCCTTGTAGGACCATTTGTAGTTGGCGACTCCATCGTATGTACCGTCGATGACCGGTCTAAGCACTTTTTTGGAGCCGTAGAAGCACTCGAACTCCACGCCATCTCCAGAGCGGCTGAACTCGAAGCAGGAGAGGTCACCCTGGCCCTGCACACATTTGATATACACAGTGATTTCCGTGTCCGCCTCGTTCTGCGTGAGATACGTGCACCAGCCGGGATCCGCAGTCTCCGTCAGCCGCGGCAGGGTCACGGCAAATGCCTGAGTCCGCTCAGCGAAATGCCGGTTCAGCATAGAAGACATCGCTATCGAGACGGAGCCCAGCGGATAGGAAGATTTGCCGGTATCTATCGGGAAGTCGTCCTCTATATTTACCGGACCGAGGCTGGTGCGCGCAAGGTATGCGGTGCCGGAGAAGATATCGATTTCGATATTCTGCAGCCAGGGATATGCCGCCCTGTCAAAAGTCAGCGCCGGCTTCAACAGGGCATCGTAGAGGACCTCGTTGAAGTCTTCAAGCTTCAGGGGCGAATCGTCGGTCGCCGTGAGGCTGAAGCCGACCGCCACTCCGCTCCCGTCGAACGGAAGGGCAAGAAGCGAGTAACGGGTGTTCGTGTCCTTGAGCTTCGGCAGCCTGATATTCAAAGGGATGGTGATGATCCCGTCGTTGAGCGGGTCGTTGCTGCAGATAAGTATCGAGCCGGGAGCCTTGTTGCCGTCGTAGTCCCTGCTGTCGGTCGGGGCGAAGCAGCAGAGCTGCAGCGTACCGTCCGAAGGGAGACTCTGCGAGGTGTAGGAGGAAGGCTCGTTGAAAGGGTATATTATGGAGCCGTCCGAAGACGTCCTGTAGTAGCCCGGGAAGGAGGCCGAAAGACTCGGAGAAGCTTTCCAGTGCGTGTTGTAGCTATGAAGTCCGCCGTAAGCCGAGCTTTGGTCGGCGATGTACCAGATGGTATCCCCCTCGAAGCCCGAGAACGACAGATTGCGGCACTGGGCCACATAGATAAGGTCCTCCGGAGCCCCGGTGTCACCGCTGACAGTGATATCATCGCGGGTCACGATCTCGACGCAGATCTTCCGCCTGCCGGGATAGAGCGTCAGGCTCAGGGGGACGGAGCATCCGGGAGCGAAGCGGGAGGGGTCGCTTACCTCGAAGAGGAAGCGCCCCCCGGCATAGCTGACAGCTATGCCGAGCGCTGCAAGCGCCTCCCGCTGAGGCTCGTGGGCACTGTCGTGGGTCGCAGACCAGAAGTCCGCTGTCCAGGCGAGGTCCGTGAGACTGGAGGGCTTGTAGCCCTCATCGACCAGCCTTGCGGAAGATATCACATTGGCTCCCCCGCCGCTCATCTCTAGATTGAGATCCAGCTCGGCCGCCCTGTTCTTCCTCACTACGACCTTCTGTCCGGCAGGAAGTTTCCCCGCAAGCGAGCCGGAGAGATAGAATTCCCGTCTGTCTGTGAGACCGTCCACCTCTACCTTCCACTCGGGAGCGAAGATAGACTCAGCCCTGAAGCCAAGACTGACCCGGTAGCTGAGGTTTCGTCCGATATCGAAGTCCCCCACTGCGTCCTTGCCAAGCAGGAAACGGTAGACCGCGCTCCCGCTGAAGCCGGACTCGGCGCCCATTTCCGCCCTGAACTCCACATAGGTCACAAGTCCGCCGAGCCCAGTCCTTACAGCCTCGACGCTGTCGAGAGTCTTCAGGGACGGGTCTGTGTTACCTGGCAGAAGTTCTCCCTGACGATTCTCCGGCACATAGTAGACGAACTCTCTGCAGAGGGCGTTCTCCATCGTGGCATCGGCATCACCGTACTCCAGCACATCCTCGGCGCTAAGCGCCCTCGAGCCGTCGGGAGCAAAAGGCATCAGACGGCAGTTGACCTGCCGCAGCTTCAGGCTCCCGTTGACGAAGGCGTCCAGCGACGTCCCTGCAATCCCGCTGTGATCCACTTCGACCGTAAGTTTGGAGAAGAGCCTCCGCATAATGACAGAGACCTTCGTGAAAGAAGGCGCAACACCCGTGTATGACCAGCACACGGGGATCCCGTAGAGGGCTGATTCGGCGAAAGTTTCCCGCCTGTATCCGTCCGAGGTCCCGCCGCCGTCCATCCTGTAGTGGAAGCTCTCCAGCGAGGACTCGTCAGCCGGGAAGCTCACTCCCCTCTTCGAACCGTCGCCGCCGATCTCCCAGAGGTTGCCGAGAAGGTAAAGATTATAGCTTTTCCCGGCCGGGAGGCTAATACGGATCTCCCCTCCGAGGTCCTCCGGAGCAATCCTGAACTCCGAGTCCAACCTTCCGCTCGAAGCGTCGTAGACCGCCAGCACGGCTCCGCTGAATATAGTCTCCACATCCGTCCCCAGGCTTGTACGTGTCCCCGGCCAGTCCTCACTCCCGATGTTGAGAGTCAGCGACCGGGTCTGGGGATTGTCGTCCTCGTCAAACTTCACGACTCCGACCAGTTCCGGCTCGCAGGAGGCTGCAAGAAGCAGCCCCAGCAGTGCGGCGAATATCTTGTATGGTTTCATCATATCATAATCTGTTTGAAAACATCATCGCTATCCCAATCCAGAATCTTGAGATTCACTTCGGTACCGGCATAATCCACCTCGACGCTTACATCCTTCAGATCCTCCCTGGTCCAGTCATAGCCGGCGGACTCGAGTTCCCTGTCGAGCTCTATGGTGAAGATGGGTTCATCGGGATTCCCGATATGGAGAAGCTCAAGAGAGAGCCTGTTCTCCAGCTGCCTCGGGATCCTCACGGTGAAATCTCCTGTGGAGCTGCGCTCCGCAAGGGCGCAATATTCCCCGGCAAGGGCCTGACGTCCATAGAGATCGAGCCCGCACGACTCCGCCTTGACCCTGAAACAGCAGTCGTAGATATCTCCCGGAGACAGTCCTGTCACGACTATCTCCAGACGACAATACTGCTTGTGCGGCCTGGCATTGATCCTGTGTTCGTCCCCGTCACAGTAGAACTTCTCGCTGTAGAGCCAGATCGGATCAGCCTCCAGACCATACGGGGTCATCAGCGAATCCCCCCTCACCACAGAATTGTCCAGACCGGCGATCACTGCGGCCCGGTTGCTTCTGCGGTCCAGGGCTATCATATATCCGATGTCCTCATATTCTTGCAGACTGATCATCTCCCGGCAGAGCAGACGGTCCGCGCTGAACGAGACTGTAGCCTCCGCAAATCCGGCCAGGATGAAGTCATCCACATCCACCGATGTATAGCAAGGGCAGGCGGTTCGGCTCTCCTTGACCGAGCAGGCCGGAGAGAGAAGCGTGACAATCAGCAGGACAGCAAGTCCTCCCGCTATACTTCGGGCCTTCATAATCAGATGGTTTCGGTATAAGACTCCCCGCTGACCCAGTCGGCCACAGTTATCGTGCCGCTCAGATCGCCGAACACCACAGGCTTGTCCGGATCGTCGGAACCCGGACGGTTGACGGTCAGGTTGACCCTGTACTGCTTGTTGGCCTCCAGGCCCGGAGCAGACTTATAGAGCGTGATCGGGTAATAGCAGTCGTGCCAGGCCTTCCCGTCGCTATACATAGCCTCAATCACCAGCCGTGTGGCGCGAGGGCTCCAGGCAGCATCGGTCTTGGAATCGCAATCATTAGGGAAGGTATAGAAGGTGTGGGCCGTCTTGTTGGCATTGGCCGAGCCTACATTGACGACAGTCTCAGTCTGAGCGTCATAAATCAGCTTATTCTTGCCGGAATCAGTTTCCGCGGCCATCCTGGCATACCAGCAGTCCGACTCGCTCAAAGCGCTTGCCTTGACAGTCTGCCCGAAATTGATCTTCGCCGGGACGTTTGTCAGATAGACATTCTTGATCTTGAAAGAGCCATCCTTGCGGTATATGCTCGCCTGCATCTCATTGGTCACGCTCTCAAGTATCACGGATGCGCAGGCCCTGCAGACAATCACAGTATGCCCCTGAGTCCCGGATACCAGATCCACCTTCAGATTGCCCAGCATCAGCAGTTTGTCCGCATCCATCTTCTCCAGCATCATCGTCTTGGAGAGCAGGTCCGCCACCGTGCCGACGCTGCCGTCGGCAGTATAGTCCACATCGGCATTGATTACGGCATAGATATGCCTGCTGCCTACAGTGCATTTGAGATTGATCTTCGAAACATCCACCGCCGCTCCGGCAAACCCCTGAGAGGTGCAGGCATCCAGCACAGAATTCGCATCATCCTTACCGGTCCTGAATACGAAAATCTGCACATTCTGGATTTTAGCTTCATTGGCCCCCGTTATCCCTGTCACCTTGGTGAGGGCGTTGTCGGTGAGACTCAGATTGAGCTCGCAGGCAGCGCCGTCTTCAGCGCAGACTGCAGGATTGAGTTTGTTGCACCCCATAAGCAAAAGCGAAGCGAGGGATGCGGTCGCAAATAACAAGTTTTTCATAATAAATTGATTAATAGTGCGTTATAGAATATCTTCTTCTTTATTTAGGTCGTATTTCCGGATCAATGCCGAGATCTCGGGATCGAGATTGCCCCTGTGCACCAGCGACGGGTCTTGGGAGCAGGAGCGCAGGTAGCACTCCACTGCATCCCTCTCGCGCCCCTGACGCGAATGCACTATTGCCAGCAGATAGTTGACGTTGGCGGTCGGCCTGCAGCCCTCGAGAATGCTGAGCGCCGAGGCATTCCTGTCCAGCGCTACACACGCCACCGCGGTATTGTAGTCCTGATAGGGAGAGAGGATCTCTATCGCTCCCTCGTAGTCGTGGTCGCGCAGCGCCTGCACCCCCTTCATATACAACGAGTCGATGACTGTCGTATGGACTGTGTCCTTCTGCATCCCCCGCCGGTGCAGGCAGAAGTTGAAGCTGACGGTCCTCAGGCGCGGATAGAGGCTGTCCGCTATGTACCTGTAGCCGGAACTTCGCCGCAGGGCGGACTCCCTCGCATCGGGATCTCCCATCTCCGCGAGCGAAAAGTAATACTCCCTCTCGGCGGAAGTGAGAACGGTATCCTTCTCCACAAGATAATCCAACACCGGCCAGTTCTCACCTCCGCTTCTTGAGAGGAAGCGGATATCCCTGCGGCTCCTGAACGAACCCTTCATCGAAGACTCCCCCAAATCATCACTCACAGAGATGAAGAGCCCGTCATCGTGGCGCAGCGAATCCTTTATATATTCCACATATTTCGAGAAATAGTCCGACACCCCGGCGGCCCTCCGCAGCGAGAGCGATGCGTTCGACCCGAATCTGCCCTCAGGAGAAGCCGAAGCCACGATCACTATCGAATCGAGCTCGAAACTCCCGTCCGAGATGAGATCGCTAAGATTGCGGCGTATGACGGAAATCTCCCTGCGGTTGTCGGACAGTCTTTCATCCACCTCCGAGCTGCCGCTGCGGAAGTCTATGTAACTTGTCGTATTTGTCTGCACGTTGCGGGATATGATCCGGGTAAGATACCTCGGACTCCCGTCGGCGAATGTGCTCACGGAGCTGATGTAGAAAGTCAGCGGCGGCGAAGGCGGGACGGTATAGAGCCTGCGGTCGCTCTCGAATATCTCCCCGCTCAGACTCACGTCCACCTTGCGCAGTTTGGGCCGGGTTGTGATCGACTGCACATAGTTGTAGATAAACTCCCCTCCATCCCCCACCAGCACGGTATCAAGCCTGATGCCTTCGGTCACTATCGGAGCCTTGATGTATCGGTGCCACATCTTCTCCCTCATCGACTTGAGACGGCCGTTTCTCCAGAGCAGGAAGCCGTTGGTGTAATGCTCGACGGCCTGTTCCTGAGTAACGCCGAACGCACTCTCGAACTGTTCGTCCGAGACGTAGCTGCTGTCGTTGCGGAAGGCATAGACAGATGGAATGTTGCGTGCGAGAAAAATCTCAAGGCTTCTCATATCGATAAGTTTCAGTGTATCCGTGATTATTCTGTCCAGAAATTTCCTGTAGTGCTGGTATCCCCTCAGCTGGGCCTTGCGGTAGGCACTCCCTGTGACTACCACATCGTCGAGCTGCAGGCTGTCTGAGAGTATCTTCATCGCCGGGTGGAGCCTGAGCTGCCACTTCGAGTCCGTCATCTGCGGCGGCACTATGACCTGGAACTCGATATCCACCCTGCCGTTCCTCTCGGCGACATTCCTGAAGCGGGCCGTAACCATCGCGGCGTCAAGCTGCTCCGTCGCCACCATATCTCCGCTACCCTCGTCCCGGATGGCCTTCATTATGAACACCTCCTTCCCGTCCAGCCCGGTCACCTTGAGGGTATCCCGCCTGGGCGTATCCGGGAAGGCGATGTCCTCCTCCGCCGCCAGTTCCTTCTCCTTTGGCAGCCTTATCGCAGCGGACAGGCTGCCTTCCCTCAGCTCAGCCATCTTACGGGAAGATGCGCACTCCCAGCACAGGACGGCGGGCAGAAGAAGGACGAGGGTGAGCGGAACTGCTGACCTACATCTCATACTGCAGAGGTTCCGACTCGTCAAGGATGACCACCCTGCTGGCAATAATGTCCGTCGAGAGCCTCTCGACCCCGTCGGAGGATGTGTACTTCTGATACCTCAGTCTCCCCTGCACATACACTTTGGTTCCCTTCTCTATCTTGTCCAGATCGTGGATGTATTTGCCCTCACGAGCCATCACGTTGTGCCAGCTGGTGTCGATGACCGCTCTGCCTTCCTTGTCCTTGTAGGCATAGTTGGTGGCGACCGTAAACCTCGCCGCCATATTGTCAGTGAAAGTCTGAGTCCTGACGCTCCCGACGGAGCCTCTGAGTTCGATTCTGTTTAACTGTTCCATAAAAGTTTTTCACTAGTGGCCAAATAAATTTGGCCGGTTAATAAACAAAGTCAAATTCGAGT
>CAVEAQ010000063.1:0-8036 GCA_963613775.1 bacterium
GCAGCGTGATGGAGTTCTCGCCCTTGGGGCTTCCGTTCAATATGAGGATATTCATAAGTGCAGGATACAAAATTTTTGATACATTTGCGCCGGAATGCGAACGAGTTTTGCCGAGATACTCTCCGGGCTGGACAGCGAGACGGAGCGCAAGACGGGGAGGAAACTGCCCGCCTGGACTGCTGCGTCGGCGGAGCGCAAAGAGGCGGGACTTGAGCCTCTGGAGATCCCGACGGCCCTCTCGCTCGAGCAGTGCTCCTCGGAGGAGACCGCCGCGTTCAAGCGCAGCCTGCTTGCAGGGCTGTTCCCGGACGGTATCGGGATCCTCTGCGACCTTACCTGCGGCCTCGGGGTGGACAGTCTCGCATTCTCCCTCATCGCCCGCAGGGTCATCAGCTACGAGCGCTCATCGCTGCTTGCCGGGGCTGCGGAACGCAACTTCGAGCGGCTGGGCATCAGCAATATTGAAGTCCGCAACGAGGAAGTCGGGCCCGGGAGCGGGCTCCCGGAGTGCGATGTGATATTTGCTGACCCGGCAAGGCGTGACGGCGCCGGCCGCAAGGTATTCCGCCTGGAGGACTGTTCTCCGGACATCCGTCCCATGCTGCCGATCCTGCTCGGGAAGGCGGGTACGGTGCTGCTCAAACTCTCCCCGATGGCTGATATCAGCCTCGTGGCCGGTGAGCTTGGGGAGTGCCTCGAGGAAGTGCACATCGTCAGCCTGCGCTCTGAAGTCAAGGAACTGCTCTGCCTGCTCAGACGCGGCCACTCAGGGTCATACACAGTCACGGCAAGGGAACTTGGCTGCCCGGAGACATTCAGCTTCACCCCGCAGCAGGAGAGGGAAGCGGAAGCTGTCTATGCCCTGGAGCCGCAGCCCGGACAGCTGCTGCTCGAACCCAGGGCTGCGCTGATGAAATCGGGGGCGTACAAGCTGATCTCCAGCCGGCTGGGAGTATCCAAACTCGCCCCGTCCACCCATCTCTACCTCGGCGACAAAGCTCCCCGGGAGCTCTTCAGGACATTCAGAATAGTGGAGGTACGTCCCTTCGGCGGACAGGCTGCCAAGGCTCTGGGAAAGCTCTATCCCGATGCCGAAGTGAGTGCGCGCAACCTCCCCCTCGGCAGCGATGAGCTGCGCAGGAGGATGGGCGTCTGCGGAGGCGGTCGGTACCATATCTTCGGATGCGGTACCGCTGTCGGGAAGAGGCTCATCGTAGGGGAGATATTAGGCTGAGGCCGCAAACTCTGCGGCCGAAGGCTTGGGGGGGTGCTCCCGACAGTACAGTCGCAGATGTTTGCCGATGGGAAGATTATTGGTTATTTTTGTGATGGCTAATTCCGAATATGATGAAACGTATATTTCTGATATTTCTGCTGCTCGGGGCTATGTCCCGGCCGGGCGGCGCACAGGACGCGGCGATGACGCGCAAGGTCTATGACAGGATACTCGAGGCGGTGACCCCGGAGGAGCGCAACATCACTCCGTCGCCGGACAGCACGATGGTCGCGTTCACCCGCGGCAACGACCTCTGGGTGCGCTCGCTTGCCGATTCTACGGAGACCCGCCTGACATTCGACGGCTCGGAACTGATACTCAACGGCTACGCTTCCTGGGTCTATTATGAGGAGATTCTGGGGCGCGCATCCAACTACCGTGCGTTCTGGTGGAGTCCGGATTCCAGGAGGATAGGCTTCTACCGCTTCGACAACTCCGGGGTGCCGATGTTCCCGATATTCTCGCCGTTCGGGCAGGGCGGATCGCTCTCGCAGACCCGTTACCCCAAGGCCGGACAGACCAATCCCGAGGTGCGAGTGGGGATAGTTGAGGCTTCCGGCGGCGATATAGTCTGGGCGGACTTCGACCCTGCCGTGGACCAGTATTTCGGCATCCCGTTCTGGGGAGCTGATTCTCAGGAGATCTACATCTCCCGCGAGCCGCGCAGGCAGAACACCCTTGATCTCTATGCCGTGAGCGTGCTTGACGGCAGCCGCCGGCAGGTCTATCACGAAGAATACCCCACTTGGGTGGAATGGATTGAGGGTATGATATTTACGGACAAAGGCCTGTATATGGTGCGCAACTTCGAGACGCTCTGGGAGCAGATCTACTTCCTCTCCTACGACGGGACGCTCAAGCGCCTCACCGACGGGGAGAACTGGGACATAAGCCTGCTCAGGGTGGACGAGAAACGGGGCAATGTGTGGTTCACGGCGAAGCGCGACTCGCGTCTGCACTCCACCCTCTACCGGCTCGACCGCAAGGGCCGCATCACCGCGCTCACCGACCCTTCATATAATCTGAGGGCCATCAAGATAGCCGACGACGGCAAGACATTTACCGCCGACATCTCCAATGCGCGCGAGCCGTGGAGGGGCATCAGCGGGCGCACTGACCGCTATGACTGCAAGGTGGTTACCGATACTTCTACGGTGGACCTTGCCGCCCGTCCGTCGCCGCAGATTGTGAAGATCGAGAACGACGGCTTCGACCTCTATGCGCTTATCTCGCTGCCGCGCGACTTCGATCCTGCACGCAAATATCCTGTCGTGATGCAGCTCTACGGCGGTCCGGGCACTCCTTACGTGCGCGACAGGTGGAACGATCGCGACGCTTCCGACTCCTGGTGCTACGACAACGGCATCATCTACATCGTGGCGGATCCGCGCTCCAGCGGGGAGAACGGCCGCAGGGGTATGGACCAGGCGTTCCGGAGAATGACGGTGATTGAGCTGCAGGACTACACCGCCTGGGCGAAATGGCTGCAGTCACTGCCGTATGTGGACGGTTCTCGTATCGGCGTGGAGGGATTCTCCTTCGGAGGGACGACCACCGCTATGCTGGTGCTGCGCTACCCGCAGTACTTCAGCTGCGGGGTTGCGGGCGGCGGAGTCTATGACTGGACGCTCTATGATTCGCATTACACAGAGCGCTTTATGGATACTCCGCAGGCCAACCCTGACGGCTATGCCGAGGCCAGCGTGATGACCTACGTGCCGGGCATATTCGCTGAGGACAGTGCTCTCAAGCCTGCTCCGGGCGCGCTCAAGCTTACCCACGGTACGGGCGACGACAATGTGCATTTCCAGAACACCCTCCAGCTTGTGGATGCCCTGCAGAAGGCGGGCTATCAGTTCGAACTGATGATCTATCCGGACGGGATGCACGGCTACCGCGGCTATCAGCACCAGCACGACAGCGACTCTGACCACATCTTCTGGACCCGGCATCTGCTGCAGTAGGTGCAGGTAGTGAGCATCGATTATTTCACTATCTTTGCGCCGCTATATTATGACTTGTGCACTTATTGGATACGGCAGCTGGGCCACGGCGATTGCTGGACTCATAACTGCGAACGGATATGAACTCAACTGGTATGTCCGCAATGCGGAAGTTCGCGAAGGACTCGTCTGCGACGGACATAACCCGAAGTATATCAGCGAATTGGAGTTTGACCGCAGGCTTATTCATCCGCTTGCGGACATTAACGATGCCGTAAGGGACGTACGCTTCGTCTTCGTCTCCGTGCCGGCGGCTTTTCTTAAGACATTCCTGGCCGGTCTGCGGGAACCGCTCACGGGCAAGGTCATAGTCTCCGCAATCAAGGGCATAATCCCGGACGAGTGCAAGACTGTCTCCGAGTACCTGCACGGCCATTATGGAATATCCTTCTCGGATATCTGTATGATTGCAGGGCCTTCACATGCGGAAGAGGTGTCTCGGGGCAGGCTGTCTTATCTCACGACCGTCTGCGCAAACGGGGAGAATGCCGCTGCAGTCCGATCTCTGATAGCTTCCAGGTACATAATCACATCCTATTCGGCAGATCTTTACGGCGCCGAATATGCTGCTGTCCTGAAGAATATCTACGGCATCGCTGCGGGACTCAGCGACGGCCTGGGCTACGGTGACAATTTCAAGGCCATACTGGTCGCAAAATGCGCCAGGGAGATGACTCATTTCATCGATCAGACCAGTACCGGCGAGCGTGATACGCTGGAGTCAGACTATCTTGGAGATCTTCTGGTGACAAGCTATTCGTCTTTCAGCCGAAACCATCGCCTGGGCCAGATAATCGGTCGCGGAGTCACGGTGGAGTCGGCTCTGAATGAAATGACGATGATCGCGGAGGGCTATTATGCCGTAGATTGTATGCACAGGCTCAATGAGATGCACGGAGTAGACATGCCGATCCTCAATACGGTCTATGATATCCTTTATCGTTCCGCTCCCGCACGCCGTACATTCGGGGAACTCTCCAGAAAGCTTTAAGAAGGACGAAGTTATGGGACAGGAGATCGAGAGGAAATTCCTTGTGAACGGAGACTTCAAGCCGGAAGCCGTCAAGGCTGCCCGCATCACCCAGGGATACCTCTGCTCGGTGCCGGAGAGGACCGTGCGTGTCAGGGTCAAGGGCGAGGTGGGCTACATCACCGTCAAGGGCATAGCAGATGACAGCGGTGCGAGCCGCTTCGAGTGGGAGAAGGAAATCCCCGCAGAGGATGCGCGCGAGCTGCTCAAGCTCTGCGAACCCGGCATCATCGACAAGACCCGCTATCTCGTGCCCAAGGGCAAGCATGTCTTCGAGGTGGACGAGTTCTATGGCGACAATGACGGGCTGGTTGTCGCTGAGGTCGAACTCGGCTCGGAAGACGAGCCGTTTGAGCGCCCGGACTGGCTCTCCACGGAGGTCACCGGCGACCGCAAGTACTACAACTCGATGCTGGCAGGCATGCCTTACAAGCGTTGGAAATAGCTCTGTATTAGCCTATTGTCTCTATTAAGTATCGGCAAATCCACTTTGAAATAACAATTAATCATGAAGATTCTCGGAAACATGCTCTGGTGGATATTCGGAGGCCTTGAGGCCGCCGTAGGCTACTTCACGGGCAGTCTCGCGCTCGCCGTCACGATTGTCGGCATCCCTTTCGCTCTTCAGACATTCAAGATAGGGTTGCTCTGTCTCTGGCCGTTCGGCTCGGAGGTGAGCGACTCCGCGGACGGACCGTCAGGCTGCATAAGTGTCCCCCTCAATATCCTCTGGATAATTTTCGGCGGGCTCTGGGCGTGGCTGATGCACGTGTTCTTCGGCCTGCTGCTCGGTATAACGATTGTCGGCATTCCTTTCGCGAAGCAGCACTTCAAGATGGCCGGACTATCGCTGACCCCTTTCGGGAAGGAAGTTCGGATTGGTGCATAAACTCCCCCGTTTCGTCTGTTCCCGAGGACGGAGCATACCGGGCTGAAGTGTACGGTCAGGAAATCAGCATCGGCTACGATGGCACGGCGATTACGGTGCAGCTATAACTTATGTGAGTATTTCCCGTCATCCCATCGAGGTCTTTTTCCGTACGCCTCTTGTGGGAGGAGCTTCGAGCGGGTTGTCGGGCCAGGAGTGCTTGGGATATCTGCGTCGGAGCTCCTTTCTCACTTCAAAATAGGTCCCGCTCCAGAACGAGGAGAGGTCACTTGTCAGCTGCACCGGCTTGAATCCCGGAGAGAGCAGCTCCATCAGCACAGGCCTTCTGCCGAGGTCCACTGTGGGGGTCTGTGTCATTCCGAAACATTCCTGAAGCCTGACCCTGAGCACCGGCGCATCGGCACCCAGCCGGTATTCAAGGCGTATGCGGCTGCCGGTGGGCACTTCTATGTGCGAGGGAGCAATCCGGTCGAGCTCGGCGGTCTTGTCATAGGGTATCATGCCCCGCAAGACAGAGGCCATATCGATCTTTTTCAGCTCGGCGCGGGTGGAAGCGTTTCCAACATAAAGCGGCAGCCATTCCGCACAGCGACGGAGCACCGCCTCAGTGCTAAGGTCGGGCAGACCCAGCTCCGGATGCCAGGCGGCCGCTGCGGCCACCCTCCTCTGAAGTTCGCCCACCTCTTCGCCCGAGAAGTCCAGCAGCGAGGTGCCCTCCTTTCTCACGGCCTCGCATATTGCCTCGACAGTCTTTTCGCGCGGGACATCCGGCAGGGGCGCAGTCCTTGTGACAAGGGCTCCGATTCTGGTCTCCCGCCGCGCGGCGACCCTTCCTTCCTGATGGTTCCAGGCGATTTTCTCCGAAGTGCTTTCAAGCGCTCCGAGCTCGTCCGGGTTCACCGCGCAGGCAAGGAATATCCTGCCCGTGGCTCCCGGGCCGCCTGCGGAAAGGTCGGCACACACTATCCAGGGCTCCGCCGAGAGAGGATCCCGGATGTCCATCCATACCTTTTCTCCGTTGCGGGAGAGCAGATATTCTCCGGCGGCGCCTCCGCTCTGGTGCGCTACGCGCTCGGGGAAGGCCATTGCAAGCAGATAGCCGGCATCAAAAGGGTCGGGATTGTGGCCTTCTGGCTGCGTATGGAGTATTCTCATATACTGGCCGGCGATCTGCAGTATCCTGCCCATAGCTCCTAAGGCCTGCTTGCCGGAGTTTCTCTGCGAGCGGAGGGCGGATAGGCGCAGAGTGAAGTCACAGCCGGCTTCATAGGCTGCAAGAGGGTCTTTCTCTTCCAATAGTGCAGCCGTGTCACAGCCCAGTGCACCAAGTCTTCTGTCCTTTGCAGTCAGCAGCATATGTGCGATTCTCGGGTGGCATGGGAGTGAGAGCATATCCTTTCCGTGCGGGGTGAGTTTACCGTCCTGCGACAGCGCTCCGAGCGTCCTGAGCAGGGCGGAGGCATCCGTCACAGAACGTGCGGGCGGAGGTGTGATCCATTCCATAGATCCGAGGTCTCCCTCACCTGCTCCCGCCGCCTCCAGCATACAGGTCGTGAGGTCTCCCTCCACGATTTCCGGAATGCGGAACCGGGGCATAGACTTGAATGTGGTCTCAGTGTAGAGCCTGAGGCATACGCCGCTGCGGGTTCTCCCGGCCCGCCCCGCCCTCTGCGAGGCCATGTCAGCCGAAATCCTTACCGTCTCCAGATGACCGAGTGCCCCGCCGGCTCCCTTATAAACCATCTTCCTGCAGTAGCCGGAGTCCACGACTGCGGTCACTCCGTCTATGGTCAGGGATGTCTCCGCGACCGGGGTGGAAAGAATCACCTTGCGCCTTCCCTGGGGCGAGGGCGCCACGGCCTTCCGCTGCTCGGAGGGCGGCAACATCCCGTAGAGCGGGAGCACATCCACGTTCCCGCCCAGCGAGCTTCCAAGCTTGGCAATGCATTTTCTGATATCAGCCTCGCCGGGGAGGAAGGCCAGGATGTCGCCGTCAGTTTCCTGCGAGCGGAAAATCCCGCGAATCTCACTGCACACCGCGTCCGGGATGCCCTCTGGCGGGATGTCCGTCTTGGAATAAGATATCTCCACGGGGAACATCCTGCCCGGGGATTCCACTTTCCCTGCGCCCAGCGCACCTGCGACCGCCCCGTCCAGGGTGGCGGACATTATGACCAGCGCCAGGTCGGGCCTGAGGATGGCCCTTGACTCCCTGACCAGCGCCAGAGAGAAGTCGGAGGACAGGCTCCGCTCGTGGAATTCGTCGAAGATTATGGCCGAGACGCCCTCCAGGGTAGGGTCCGCGCAGATCATCCTCTCTGCAATGCCTTCTGTCACTACTTCCAGCACCGTCCTGTCGGACACTTTGGTCTCGAAACGGGTCCTGTAGCCGACCCTTCCTCCTGCTTTCTCACCCAGCAGTGCCGCCGCGCGCTCAGCCACATGGACGGCGGCCAGTCGCCTGGGTTCGGTCATGATTATGCGCCCCCGGGAGCCGAAGGTCTCCAGCAGCGAGAGCGGAAGCAGGGTGGATTTTCCGGCGCCAGGCTCTGCGGACACCACCGCTGTCCCGGACTTCTCAAGAGTCTCCAGGAGCTTCTGCCCAAGCCTGTAGGCGGGCAGGACGGACGCCATGGCGGTGTCGAGCGAGGCCGGGTAGGGATGTATGGATAAAGGGGTCATGTCATTGTCTCCTCTGGCACGTGCCATCAATTATGCACCGGAAGTATAGTTAGCCTTGAGTATTCTCCCTCAGCACATACCTCCGGTTCCTGTTGCCGCCGCGGGCTTCAAGGTAGCCGAATTCTGTGAGCTGGCGGAGGTAGCGCTTTGCAGTGG
>CAVEAQ010000064.1:0-7844 GCA_963613775.1 bacterium
ACCATCAGGAAATTATTTTTCGACCAGAGCTGCGAGCAGGCTGCTGTATTTGCGGGCTTATATGTCCCCCGGAAAGCCCTTCCGGAGCTCAGGTCGGGAGTAAAACCGCTTCCGGCAGAGTTCGCCACGACATATAGCAGATAGCCGTGAATGTATTTGGGGTTTATCTCGAAAGGCTCGGTGGTGACATCATCGGCCATAGTAATATCCGTCAACTCTATTACTTTTGCGTCCGGATCATCTCTTTTGACCAGGAAAACCCTGAAATCACTCACTTTGTTTTCATAGTCCTCATCTTCGAAAGACGGCAGAAAAGTCCGGGTCAGCACCCCGTTATTCCGCTGTTGCTTTAGGCCAAAACGGAGTGTCATATAATATTTGCCGTCAGTACCGGCCGGAGTATCCGCCGGTATGCCAATACTGTCATATATGCAGGACTGGCAACAGGCCCCGAACAGGGCTGCTGACAGCAGCAGTTTACATATCTGTCTAATATGGATCATTTCAACTCAGTATCTTCCAGCGAGAGCGCCCATCCGTTGACAATCACACGCGTCATCAGCAATGTATTGCCATCCATGAAGAACGTCATAGCATATTCATCCTGGCGGTCGAGGTATTCCTGATTGCCCCATTCGCCTTTATGCTCGCCGATTGCCTGCAGGGAGAGGAACCAGGCGAGGTCGATATTAAGTATTTCACGGTCAAGTTCTGTGTTGCGTATCACGAGCCTCGGATTGCTGCCGTAAATGATGCGGGAGGTATTGAGGTCTGCGACCACCGCATTGTCGATTTCATCGACTGCGGGCACCGGACTGCCTTTCTGCTCCAAATTCTGATAATAGGGGCAGTATGTAACCTGATCTGCCTGATAGGTAGAAGCATCGTATGCAAGCCAGCCGTTGCGGCCTTCGATATGGATGTCGAAATCCTCGCTCTCAAGAGTCTGACCGGCGCGGGAAGGCATAAGGATGACACGGAGGGCGTTGGTGCACTTCATCATATCAACGGTCAGATGCCGGTTCGCCCCGGAGACCTCTGCCTCGAGTACACCGTTGAGCAAACTGTTGAGCTTGTGGTCGGCGCGACCTCCGCTGCGGCGGATTCTGGCGGAAAGGTCCTGGGGGCTGGAGCATTTAGCCTCCGACGGCATTTCAAAATAAGCCGCCTCTTCTTTCTCATCGGAGCCGTTTGCCCACGCTACAAAGGTATATTTTCCAGGCGTCGGAAGCGGGAGACGCATCACGCAATCCTGCCCTTCTGCAACTTCAGAGGCATATTTGCCAACGAAACTGCCGGAGTCATCGAACACATATACTTCGACTTCATCGGCTTCGTGCGCAAAACCGTCAGCATTCTGCATATTATAGACATACCTGAACCTCAAGTCCAGGGTACAGTCCGACTGGTCATCATACACACATGAATTCAGGCCTGCCAGCATAAACAGAATAATGCCGGGTATATACTTCGTATGTCGCATATAATTCTAATTTAAAACGGCCACTAGTCGCATCGCATTTTTCGAACTGTATGGGGCAATGCCCCATACAGATGAAAAATGATTTAAGATATAATTAGTCAAGCACGATTTCCTCTTTGCTCAGCACCCACTTGTTGACTTTGGCTTCAACGACCATATAGACATTGACCGGGTCAACCGGGTCGGTAGGTTCGTCGATGTCAGGAGTCCATCCGCCAGGGATGTCAGTGCCGATGCGGGCAAGTTTCTTGACGGTCAGGTCATAGATGGTGTTGCGCATCACGGAGTAATAACGCTTGTCTGTGCCGGTGAGAGTACTGTTCTGATAGTTGTTGTCCTTGATGAAGTAGGTGTAATACATCATACCATCAGCGTACACCTTCACATTGTACTTAACGCGGAAGTTGGAGATTTGAGTCTGCTTGTCAGATGCCGCATAGGCAGTTGAGAGTTCAGTCTCGGCTGCAGCCAGATCATCGGCCGCCAAATCGCTTGTCGATGCCGCGTCAAACACGTGAGGATAAGCAGCCTGCAGAGCAGCCAGAGAGGCGAAATACTTGTCGCTGTAGCCATAGAAGCAGCCAGTACCGGCTTTGTCGTCACTGCCCGTAACGCTGGCCTTGAACTGGTAAACCAGACCGGTAGTGTTTCCCATCAATGCGCTGGTCGGATGATTCTCCATACAGAAAATGCTTCCCTTTCCAGTTGACTCGTAAGGATCCACGCTATCATAAGTGTCTTTGGCAACCGTATAGACACCGGCTGAGGTAAGATTTACAGTACGGAAATCGGTCAGGTGGCTATAATATTCAGAGTCGTCGCCAGCGTTGGTACCTTCAGAGAGTGTCGGAGTCACAAGCAGATTGTCCCAAGGATATGTGGTTCCCATCGCCGTAACCGTGTTGCTCCACTGCTGCTGCAGATTGCTTTGGGTTGCACCGTTCAGAAGTTTGAAGCTCTGCAGCTCTGCTGCGGTAAGGAAAGTGTATTCCGACGTGATACCACTGATGTCCATACTTGATGCGGCAGCGCTTCTGATCTGCACGGCCAGGCGGTCAAGATTGATGGCAGCGCAGGTGGCAGGGTTCTCGTAGTCGTTGGCAGAGGTGATGGTGATGGAAGAACCTGCTACCTTATCGGTTCCGTTGCACTCGTTGAACATTATGAAGCTGTTGTCGGCAGCATAGTCTGACTTCATCAGTGCCTCGGTCACATTGTCGATAGTCTTGCCAGTCAGGACTTCACCATCTGCAACCGTAAAGCGTGCCGGAGGGTTGGCGATCACATATACATCATAAGTGCCGGTTTCCGTCAGTATCTGCTTGGTCTTCACTCCGCCCGGGATTTCATCCAGTTTGCTTTCAGGCACATCATAGGAAACCTTCACTTTGTGGTCAGCCGGATCGCAAAGCAGCACCTTGATGCTGGAGATCTTGTTCTGGACTTCAGTTCCGTCTTCGGTTCCGTCAGCTCCGGCAGTAGTTCTGGTGGCGATATGGCTTTCAGGGCCCACCAGCTGCAGTGTCATATACGCCCCGACATTATCAGGATCGCCGTTCGGGGTCTCCAGATTCTTTTCGCTGCTGCACGCAGCAAGGGAAAGTGCGGCCAAGCCAACTATTCCGATAGATAAAAATTTGTTTTTCATTTTGTAATTTTTTAAAAATGATTTTATTTTGATATAGAATTGATTTGCTCCAGATTGGCAGATGCGGCCTCAATCCCCATTCCCTGCGCTTTGAGCATCAGTTCAGTCGCGCCCCTCACATCACCTTCCATCATTGCCAAGATGCCGCGTGCCACGAGAGCTTCCCCGCAGTCTCCGGCTTTCGCCAGGTATTTCGCGGCCAGTATGGTATCGCCGCGCTGAAGGGCTGAATTGGCGGCATTAAGATTGGCGGTCTCGTCATCTGGGAACATCCGGACCGCCGTATCGAAGACCTCATTGTAGGCATCGCTTCCTGGCTCATAGGTCTGTGCTACATAGTACATTTCCTGCAGGCTGAGCTTCTGGGGCTGAGTGCCGATTAGCGCTTTGGCTTCTTCGAAATTGAAAGCGCGTACCGTGTATTCTACCCGATAGTCTGTACGACGCAGGCGAGGATAGCAGTCTGCAAGCAGAGTGCGATACGCTTCGGGATAACTGCTCTTGAGCCTCCATTCGCGGCCGTCAGGGTTGTCCGCGAAGTCAGGGGAATCGATGATGTCGATCAGCTTCTCTTTCTCGGGGAGGTTGCTGCGGAGGATAAACTCCTTAAGACCCTCCCAGTTTTCCGCCTCGTAGCTGGTAGCTACCGCGTAGTCCACCCCGCCGGACAGCATCACGACATAATTCGCGACAGCTTCCGTACGACCTTTGGCGAGCCGCTCGTTATTCTCATATTTGCCTTCCGGAGAAGCATAGCCTTTGAGGGTGATTCCGGTTATCGTGAGGTCGTCATCCCCTTTCACCATAGCGATGGTGTGGATAATTTTATGAAGCTCCTCACGGTTCTCGAGATACGAGTCATCAATATAAGTCTGTGATACGGGGAATGTAACATAGGCCTGTCCCGACTCGCTCCGTGCCTTGACAACTTCCGCTTGCGGGACAAGGTATGCGAATACAGGCCTGAATTCCGGGACTTCATAGCGCTCCAGCTGGCTCTCATTGCTTGCCAGCAGAGTCCTTGTGCATCCGCAGAGATCTTCTTTCAGGACGAGGTCCGAGCCATCCATCCATTCTTCATAAGGGAGAGAGACAATATAGTGTATTGTCTGGACCTTTGAAGCCTGATATATTTGATTATCAGAGACTTCGTTCTCTGATATGTTCCGCTGATATCGGATGTACTGGTTTCTGCCCAGGATCCGCACCTGCGGAAGGGAAGCCCGGTCCCCGTCTTTCACGACCATCGGGGACAGGATGATGGCTCTATCTGACTTTACCTTCCATCTCCCACCTGTCGGCACTACATCCATCGACACGACAAGCTTGCCGTCGATTTTTCCGATATTCACATTGCTTACGGCTGCTTCGCCGCCCAATATCTGCTGAGCGTTTGCAGAGAAAGCTCCACAAGCCAGCATAAGCATTAGTATATAGCTGTTTATCCTTTTCATACCGGCAGACAATTAGAATACATAGACAAAATTGACGGCAGCTTTGGTCGGGCCGAAGTAGTGATGGACTTTGTCCATATCCAACCTGCTTCCGCAATTCACACATTGATACTGGCTGTTGCGGGTGTAGGCATAGCCGAATCCGGCTTCGAGCTCAAGATTCCAGTGACTGCTCAGCATCCACGCATAGCCATAGGCCACACCGGCTCCGACGAACCAGCCTTCGTAGCGATAGTCCTTCAGCTTGGAGAAGTCCGTCCTCAAGAAGTTGAAATCGGCAGCATCAATGTTACCTATGTTATATTGGCCTCCGTGTATGTGGAAGCCCAGGAAATGACCGCCCATCTTCTCGCAGAACCAATAGCGCACTTCCGGCTGGACCATCCAGTGCTTCCATTTCATATTGTCGGAGAAAGTCCACGGATTGTATCCGCCGGACAGGTCGAGTGTCCACTTGGGGGCCAGCGCCACCTCCAGACCCAGGTTCGGCGTCGCAGTCGCCAAGTAGAGAGCATTGGTCTTGACGGCAATGTCTTGTGCGAAAGCCTTGCCAGCCGAAAGCCCCGTAAGAAGGATGATGAATCTCAATGTCCACCTCAGTTTCATATACTTATGTTGTTTAAGGCCATATAAAAACAAAACCCCCACCGCGCGGCATGCGGCGAGGGTTCAAGATGCGTCCGAAAAGACTGATTAACGATGATAATGTTTTTCACGCCGGCAAAGATATGGACTGAAATCCAAACTTTCCGGGCCTTTTTGCGTCTTGTTTATTTCAAAAACAGCTTACTGATAAGGTCGGTAAGGCTGGCCGGATTTGGCCAGAGAGTTATAGAAATCAATCTCTTCGGGAGGGAGGTCTCCGTAGTCAGGAAGGGAGCGGGCGATGCCGACGATTACGGAATAATATTCCTTCCTCTGCTTTTCGGAGTAGGTGTAGAAACTTTGCCAGTTATCTTCAGTGGCGAAATGACTCAGCCACGATTCACCCAAAGCTTTACATTCCTTATAGAAGCGTCCCGCGTCGCAGAGGCCGAAGTATCTATAGGGTTCGCCGCTGATAAGATTCTTATAAACTATGAATAGCGAATCCAGCGAATGTGCTGCGTCACGCCTGACAATACGGTCTCCCAATTCTGAAGCCATAATGGCCTTGAGCGAATCCGACCGCTGCGCTCTGTCTTCGCCGAATGAGAGGTAGGAGTTCATACTGAGATGCGGAACATTGTCTATAGGCACGCCCTCGCGTAAGCAGTCATTTTCGAATTTTTGCTCGGCTATTTCGAGCTCGGAGATAAATTCAAGTCCACATAAGACAGGTTGAAGCGTATAGGAAGCCGCAATTCCAAGCAATACGAAGACAATCAGGAGTACATTAGCCGTCCGGCAGGCGTTAAACGCTCTGGCAATCGACTCCGTATCGGGAAAACGGCGACGCGGATTGTTATTCGTGCACTTACGCCAAATCAGCGAATACCTGCGCGGGAACATCAGCCTGATGATTTTGCCGATGGAGTAGATGTCGCTTCTGGCATCGACCTTTCCTCGTCCCGACAGGAGTTCCGGGGAAGCATAGTCAGGGGTGCAGCCCAAAGTTTTATCGAGGTAATGGATCTCGTCATCGCTCAGACCAAAGTCTATGAGTTTCAGATTTGCCAGATTCCCCTCTCCGCGAATGATGATATTCTCCGGCTTGATGTCGTTGTGGACAATGCCGCAACTGTGCAGGTAGCCGATGGCGGAGAGCAGCTGCTGCAATACTGTTCTCCTGGACTTCGTACTTGGATTGGAACGGAGATATTCCTCAAGATTCATCCCCTCGACATATTTCATCACCAGGCAAGGTCCGAGAGGCGGAATATTCTCAAGTGTGAATGCGGAGACTATGTTGGGATGATCCAGACCGGAAGAGATTTCGTATTCCCGCCGGAGTATGCTGAGGTATGCGGCGTTACCGGACTTGGGAGTTTTAAGCAGGAAATATTTCCCCATCTTGCTGGCACGGTATGTGTCAGCATACGCGCCACTGTACAACAGAAGGAAATCACCGTATGTATCAACAACTTTACCAGTGCTATCGAGACCGAATAATTCTGATTCGGATGCCGATGAATTGTTAAAGACCTGATTAGGCATAGTCCGCAAAGGTAATAATTATTATTTTTGCTCCAAATGAAGATTAAGATTGACACCCCTGAGATAGCGGCATTGAGGCTGGCGGTCGAGGAGAAGTTCGGATTTCCCCTGCGCGCACCGCGCCACTTCACCACGTTATCAATGGAAATAGAGGAAGTTACAAGGGAATATCTGTCAGAGACGACGCTTCAGAGGCTCTGGCAGTATAAGATTGGCTACCCCACCGCTGCAATACATACGCTCAATGTGCTCTGTCACTATCTGGGAATATCCGACTGGGAAGCTTTCTGCGCCCAGCTCAAGGAATCATCCGGCGCCGAATCAGAGATGAAGTCAGATGACAGTATTGATATTGATTCCCTCAAGGCAGGCTCACGCATACATATCGGCTGGCTCCCGGACAGGACATGCCTCATCAGGTATCTCGGCGACCACCGTTTCGAGGCCATTGAGACTCACAATTCGAAGTTGAAGGTCGGCGACACATTTACCTGCGTCCATATTCAGAGGGGTCGGGAGATGTATCTGGACAAGATAAAGAGAGGCGAGTCCGAAATGGATTGTGTCATCGGCTCCCGCAACGGCATCACCAGCCTCGAAATACTCGAAGACTGAGATTTATCCTACATTCCGGATAAATACAAAGCCGGCTGCACGGGCAGTCGGCTTTTCTATGAGCATCGGCGCGAGGCCGGATGAAGCGGCATAGGCCGGAGCGAAAATCAAGGCTACAGCGTCCTCTTCATCTCCACGACCTGGAAGGCTTCGATGACATCGCCGTCCTTGATGTCGTTGTAGCCCGCGATGGCCATACCGCATTCCTTGCCGGCGATGACCTCCTTGACGGCGTCTTTGCCGATCTGCAGGGAGCCAAGCTCGCCGGTGTAGATGACGATACCGTCACGGATCAGGCGAACCTTGGACTTCTGGACCATCTTGCCATCCCTGATGAGACAGCCTGCGATAGTGCCGACCTTGCTGATGCGGAAGGTCTGCTTGACCTCTGCGGTGGCGATGATCTCCTCCTTCTTCTCAGGCTCGAGCATACCCTCGATACTGTCCTTGACTTCGTTGATACAGTCGTAGATGACGGAGTAGAGGCGGATTTCGATGCCCTCGCGGT
>CAVEAQ010000065.1:0-7748 GCA_963613775.1 bacterium
CGCGGACTGAGAGAGTCGAAGCGCTGCCCTGCTGACCGCCCCTCGACAGGCTTGGGGACTCCTTTACTATTGGGGTAAACCCCAAACCCCGCGCCCTAATTGGCCTTTCCGACTATTTTGCTTGCGCAAAAAGTCCCGGCCCCGGGCGGTCCGCTGATGCGGACTTGTCAGTCAATCCTGGCGGCATTGTCAATATGCCGGCAACCCCGCGCCCTAATTGGCCTTTCCGACTATTTTGCTTGCGCAAAAAGTCCCGGCCCCGGGCGGTCCGCTGATGCGGACTTGTCAGTCAATCCTGGCGGCATTGTCAATATGCCGGCAACCCCGCGCCCTAATTGGCCTTTCCGACTATTTTGCTTGCGCAAAAAGTCCCGGCCCCGGGCGGTCCGCTGATGCGGACTTGTCAGTCAATCCTGGCGGCATTGTCAATATGCCGGCAACCCCGCGCCCTAATTGGCCTTTCCGACTATTTTGCTTGCGCAAAAAGTCCCGGCCCCGGGCGGTCCGCTGATGCGGACTTGTCAGTCAATCCTGGCGGCATTGTCAATATGCCGGCAACCCCGCAGCGCTCGCTTAAGTCGCTTTCCGACTTTGCTGACGCAAAGTCCCGCGACCGCGCCGGTGCTCTGATGAGTACCTCCAGACAAACCGGGCGGCGGCAATAAGGCTTACCGCAGCTGCGGTTTCCAGCCGTTGAGGACATAGGCCGGGTCGCTATAGCGGGCGATGATGGCGGAGTCCTTGACGGGATCCAGCTGGCGGGACCATTCGTGCCTGCGGGAGACATCGGCCAGGCGCCCGCTGTCGGCATCGCGGGTCTGGAACTCGTACATCCTGTTGCTCCTGAAGCCGATGCTGCTCCAGCCCTGAGGGTTGAAGTGGCGCGTGGTACAGTTGATGACCACGAACTCCGCGTCTGGGTAGCCTGTGCCGTGGTTGGTCTTGGTGCGGCCGTAGTCCGCCGGACTGTCCGGAAGTCCCTCGAAGTGGCACTCCACGAAGACGTCACCGTGCGCCGGGCTCACGTTGCGTACCCAGGAGAACGGCCCGCCGTGGTTGTAGAAGCGGCTGCGGTAGGCGAATAGGCTGCCGCGTCCGAGAATGGTGTCGCCGTCGCCGATCAGTTCACATTCCTGCATATATATGGTCCCGTTGGCCTGGAGTGCGTCGCCGGAGCCGATGATGCGCACATCGTAGAGTGCGATTCTCTCGCCGTTGAGCAGCAGACCTTCGGCCTGACCGGTGAGGTCGGTGGCGACGGTGAGGTATTCGAGGGTGATGTCGCTGCAGTTGTCAAGCATAAATGCCGCGCGGCGGGACGGGAAGGTGCCCGGCCACTCGTTGGTCTTGACAGTCAGCGGGTGAGGGTTGAAGACCTCGTTGTTGGCGTAGTGCACTTTGGTATTGTCCATACCGGCGCCGCGGATGATCACGTTGGTCTTGTTGCGCGCATACACGATCTCCTCGTAGTCGCCCTCGGCAATCTCGATGAGGGTGGTGTCGGCGCTGAAATCAGGCACTGCGTCCAGCGCACCCTGCACCGTATTGAAGTCGGCGCTGCCGTCGCAGCTGACCGTAAGGCGGTGAGGATCAGCTGGGCCTGAGACCTTGGTGGAGAACTTCCACTGCCCTTTCTTCACCCCCTTGAAGTCGCCGCAGACCAGCACTCCCTCGTCGATGGTGACATAGTAGGAGTGCCCGTATTCGAGCACATTGTTGTGCGGATAGATGGTGGCGGTGTTGCCCCGGACGATGATCGGGTGGAAGCGGAAGCCGTCGGTGAATCCGCCGATGATGGTCAGCTGCATGTCGCGCGGGGTCGGCTCCGCCGTGCCGGATGGGGTGCCCGGGACTGTGTTGCGGTTGGTGGCCACGAAGTCGCGGCTATAGTCATACGGCACCCTGGTGTAGTCGCAGTCGTCGCCGTAGGTGCGGCTCTCTGTCAGGCCGGCGGGGATGCTGAGGTCGAGGCTGTCTATGCACTCGCCGCTCGCCGCGTCCCAGATGCGGACGAATCCTGCCCCGCCGACAGCCGGCGGCTCGCTGAAATTCAGCACGAGGTGCGTGTCGGGGTTGACATTTTTGGCTCCCTTCTGCGGGAAATACCCTATCTGACCGGTGCACGCGGCAGCGATGGCCAGCATTGGCAGCAGCGCGGATAAAATCCTGGTATTCATATTGTTACATTAAATATTCCGACATATCCACCCCGGCGGCCTCCCGCTCCCGGATCTCCGTGGATGAGATGTCCACTATCGGCGCATCGATGATGCGGATGTTGTAGAGGCGGTCGAGCTGCTCCAGGCTGGCGGTGTCGGGGGTTGTCCAGGAGTCCAGCACGTAGGGGACAGGGAAGTGCTTGCACTCTTCGAGCAGCATCTGCCTGATCTTGTGCACATCGTATCCCTTGCGCGGATAGACGATGACTCCGTATTCGCTCAGAAGCCTCGGGGCGTCGCGCCACTTGTGGATGTCCTGCAGGTTGTCGGCCCCGATCACGAGGGTGAAGTCGTTGTCCGGCTCGCGCTTCTTGAGGGCGTCCAGAGTCCTGATGGTGTAGTGCGGAGCGGGCATCTGCAGCTCGATGTCGTCTACCCAGACGTGCAGCCCGGGGTGCCGCAGCACAGCCTGCACTGCCGCCCGGTAGCGCTGCTCCGCGTTGAGTGCCTTCTCCGGATCCTTGAAGGGGTTCTGCGGGGAGATGACCAGGTACACCCAGTCGAAGTCCCGGACATCGGTCAGGTATTCCATTATGGCCTGATGTCCGACGTGCAGGGGGTCGAAGGAACCGGAATAGACGGCTATGCGCATAGGAAGTCGTTTACGATGGCTTCCGCCTGCGCGAATGTGTCTTCAAGCACGTCGTTGACAATCTCGCGGTCGAACCTGCCGCGCGCGAAGCTGATCTCGGAGCCGGCCTTGTCCAGCCGCTCGCGTATCGCCTCCTCGCTGTCGGTGCCGCGCCCGCGGAGCCTGCGCTCCAGCTCCTCCATACTCGGGGGCAGGATCAGCACCGAGAGCGCCGCGTCGCCGAAATAGCGCTTGAGGTTGGCGCCGCCCTTGACGTCGACGTCGAAGAGGATCACGTGCCCCTTCGCCCAGATGCGCTCCACCTCGCTCTTCAGCGTGCCGTAGAAGCGGTCGTGATAGACTTCCTCGTGCTCCACGAAGGCGTCCTGCGCGATCAGTTCGCGGAATTTCTCCGCCGATATGAAATAGTACTCCACCCCGTCGCGCTCGGCCCCGCGCGGAGGACGCGAGGTGGCTGATATTGAGAATTCAAACTCGGGATGCAGACCGAGCAGATGACCTACCACCGTGCTCTTGCCCGCTCCGGAAGGTGCTGAAAATATGAGGACTTTCCCCGTCATTTGTATGTGAATTTGTACAAAAATAACTAAATTTACGCGATTTTTGAAAAACTGATAATTGTTAATATAATTTTATTGTCTTATGAAGGTTTCTTATAAGGATCTTGGACTTGTCAACACCCGTGAGATGTTCGCCAAGGCCGTAAAGGGCGGCTATGCCGTACCTGCTTTCAACTTCAACAATATGGAGCAGCTCCAGGCCATCATCCAGGCTTCCGCCGAGACCAAGTCTCCGGTGATCCTCCAGGTGTCCAAGGGCGCCCGCAACTACGCCAACCAGACCCTCCTCCGCTATATGGCCCAGGGTGCTGTGGAGTACGCCAAGGAGCTCGGCTGGAAAAAGCCTCAGATCGTCCTGCATCTCGACCACGGCGACAGCTACGAGCTCTGCAAGAGCTGCGTTGACTTCGGCTTCTCTTCAGTGATGATCGACGGTTCTTCTCTCCCTTACGATGAGAATGTTGCCCTCACCAAGAAGGTCGTAAAGTACGCCCACAAGTATGATGTGACCGTCGAGGCCGAGCTCGGAGTACTCGCAGGAGTAGAGGACGAGGTCGCTTCCGAAGAGTCACACTACACCAAGCCTGAGGAGGTCATCGACTTCGTCAAGAAGACCGGCTGCGACTCTCTCGCCATCTCCATCGGCACCTCACACGGCGCCTACAAGTTCAAGCCGGAGCAGTGCACCCGCGACCCTAAGACCGGCCGCCTCGTACCGCCGCCTCTCGCATTCGATGTCCTCAAGGCCATCGAGAAGAAGCTCCCTGGCTTCCCTATCGTGCTTCACGGATCATCTTCAGTGCCGCAGGAGTATGTTGACATCATCAACAAGAACGGCGGAAACCTCCCTGACGCAGTCGGCATCCCCGAGGAGCAGCTCCGCAAGGCCGCCAAGAGCGCAGTCTGCAAGATCAACATCGACTCAGACTCCCGCCTCGCGATGACCGCCGCAGTGCGCCAGCACTTCGCCGAGCATCCTGAGCACTTCGATCCGCGCCAGTACCTCAAGCCTGCCCGCGAGGAGATGAAGAAGATGTACATCCATAAGATCATGAATGTACTCGGATCCAACGGCAAGGCCAGATAAGTTCTTCTTTTTCATCATCACTGATAGCATTGGCCGACCGCTATCCATCCAAGCTGCTTAAAGACGCTGTGGAAGCCATCAGCTCCCTTCCGGGGGTGGGCTCCCGCAGCGCTTTGCGCTTGGCTTTGCACCTGCTCCGGCAGCCCTCCGACAATGTGCACCGCTTCGCCTCGGCGATAGACCGCCTCGCGGACGACGTGCGCTACTGCAGCATCTGCAGGATGATCTGCGACGATGACATCTGCCCGATCTGTGCCGACCGCAGCCGCGACCACAGCACCATCTGCGTGGTGGAGAGCGTGCGGGACGTGATGAGCATAGAGGACACGGGGCAGTACCGCGGAGTCTATCACGTGCTCGGCGGGATCATCTCCCCGATCAACGGGGTGGGGCCTTCGGACCTCAATATCCGTCAGCTTGTCGAGCGCCTCAAGGGCGCTGAAGGCCCGACGGAAGTCATCCTCGCGCTGAGCGGGGATGTGGAGGGTGAGACGACCTCCTTCTATATTTACCGTCAGATAGAGAGTCTGGGAGTCAAAGTCTCCACTCTCGCGCGCGGCCTGGGCTTCGGCGACGATCTCGAATACGCCGACTCCCTCACTCTCGGCCGATCCATTCTTAACAGACAGATTTTCAAGCCTTAGTCTCGGCTCTGGGGCCTGCGGCGCTTCGACTCTCTCGGGGGTCGTCCAGGGTCCGCCATCCATCCTGGGGCCCTAATTATGGACGGGAGGCGCAGAATCTCGCCGCCGTCCATCTAGAGGCCGTTTAGATGGACGGCAGCGCTCCCAGAACCTTCGGCGAGCATCGGTGGGGGGCCGATTAAATTACAAAGCTGACACCGATCCCGATAAGGATCACGCCGCCGACGATCTCGGCCCACTTGCCGAAGCGGTGACCGATCCTGTGTCCGCCGCAGATGCCGGCGACCACTGAGACGGCAGTCACGATGAAGACTGCGATGGCGAGCGGCCAGATGGACCTCTCCGCAGACCGCTCCATCGACTGGGCGACCCCGACGGTGAGCGCATCGATGCTCGTGGCGACTCCGCCTATCACTATGTTCTTGAATCCGTTGAGGTTGCGCGCCTCGCCTTCGCCTCTGATGCCCTCGAGCACCATCGTGCCGCCGACATAGGCCAGCAGCACGCAGCCGATGATGTGGGAGATCTTGTAGACCAGGTCCACGAAGAGCCCGCCGAGGAACCAGCCGATGAGCAGCAGCCCCGCCTGGATCACCGCGAACGAGAGCGCAACGGTGCTGACGCTTCTGAATTCTGCCTTCTTGAGCGTGACGCTCGAGCACACGGCTACTGCAAAACAGTCGGCGCAGAGCGACACGGCTGTGAGGATCGGTTCCAAAAGATTCATTTTTCGAAATGTTGGAGCGGCAAAGGTAAGTATTTTCTGCAAATAATTCTTAACTTTGCAGGCTTGCTTCTCCGTATGCAGGCACCAGGATCCATTAAAAGCTTGGGCTTATGATAAAGATTTTCTACAGGCAGGGCACTGAGATAGTATTCGCCCGGTCTGAAACGGAGTTTGCTGCTATCAGCAAGGAAAACGTCCTCTGGATAGACCTCCTGCAGCCGTCGGGAGAGCAGAAGAGGGCTGTGGAGGCATATCTGGGCACTGAGATTCAGAGCCGCGCCGAAGCCGAGGAGATCGAGAGTTCGTCCCGTTTCTCCGAGGAGAACGGAGTTATCTTCGCCAACACCAACTTCCTCTCGCCGGCCGACGACGAGATGCTGATGGATCCTGTCTCATTCATCATCGCGGGCGGTATCCTCACGACGGTGAGGGAGATGCCTCTCAGGTCCCTGGACACCCTTCAGCTCAAGATTCAGGCCCTTCCGGACCAGTTCCCGGACGGCTTCTCCATCTTCCTCTCGATCATGGACAAGCGAGTCGACCTCGACGCCGACATCGTCGAGCTGATCGCCAAGGACGTCTCGCAGTTCAGCCGCCGCATCAACCAGATGGAGGACATCAACGAGAAGTTCCTTCTCGACATCAACCAGCTGCAGCAGAACGCGATGAATGTCCGCGAGAACATAGTGGACAAGCAGAGGCTCATCTCCAACGTGCTCAAGAGCCGTCTCTGCCCCAAGGATGCGGATTTCCGTCAGGATATGGGCATCATCCTCCAGGATATAGCCTCCCTGATCAACCACATCACCTTCACCTTCGAGCGGCTCGAGTATATGCAGGACACCGTGGTCGGTATCATCAACCTCGACCAGAACCGCATAATGAAGATATTCACCTTCGTCTCCCTGCTGCTGATGCCTGCCACGCTGGTGGCGAGCTTCTACGGGATGAACGTCACCCTCCCCTTCGCCGGCAGTCCGCTGGCCTGGGTCTTCATCGTGCTGCTGATGGCCGTGCTGGTGCTGGGCATCTGGCTTATTTTCAAACATAAGAAAATGCTTTGATTGTCAGAATTTTCTTGCTATCTTTGCACGCTTTTGTCCCGGGGTCCCCGGGCGGCACAGTACATAATGTTAAACCAATAGTTTGTTGTTGATTACAAATGGGTAAATTCGAAATCAAGCTGGCGAAGAACGGCCAGTACTATTTCAATCTCAAGTCAGGCAACGGCCAGGTGATCCTCTCTTCCGAGATGTACACCACCCTCAAGGCCTGCGAGAACGGAGTAGAATCAGTAAAGAAAAACGCGGGCGACGAGTCCCGCTACGAGCTCAGCCAGTCTGAGAGCGGAAAGTATCACTTCAACCTCAAGGCTGCCAACCATCAGGTCATCGGCTCCAGCCAGATGTATGCATCTGAGGACAGCGCCAGGGAAGGCATCGCTTCAGTGATGAGCAACGCCCCTGAGGCAGAGGTGGTTTCCGAGGCAGAGAACAAGGCTGAGGAGGTAGCTGAGGCTGCGCCTGAAGCAATAAAGGAAGAGGCTCCCAAGGCTGAAGAGGCTCCCAAGGCCGCGAAGAAGAGCACGATGCTCAACGCTTCAGTGAAGCCTGAGGACTTCGACTGGGACGCCTTCGAGGGCGGCGACGTCTACGGCAACACCGACCGCAAGGCCATCGAAGAAGCGTACGACAAGACTCTCTCCAAGGTTGTGGAGAACGAAGTCGTCGAGGGTGAGGTCACCGCACTCAACAAGCGCGAGGTCGTAGTGACCATCGGCGGCAAGAGCGAGGGTGTCATCCCTGTGTCTGAGTTCCGCTATGATCCGGACCTCAAGGTAGGCGACAAGGTAGAGGTGTATGTAGAGTCCGCAGAGGACAAGAAGGGCCAGCTCGTGCTCTCACACCGCAAGGCCCGCA
>CAVEAQ010000066.1:0-7707 GCA_963613775.1 bacterium
TGCAGGACAGCTGGATGGGCGTGACCAGCCTCGACCGCCCTGCGGACGGGGAGTCGATCATCTGCCTTGTCGGAGAGTCGGTCTCCAGCCGCCGTTCCGCTGCCGGCAGGATAATGTCTTCGCTCTCCGAAGCCGGCATCAAGCCGCTCTCCGAGGTTGAGGGTGAGGGGGGAGTGTTCTTCGTGCGTGTCCGCTCTCTGGTGGTGCGTGAAGCCGTTTCCGCTATACACAGAGAATTCTTCGAGTCCCGGGCTGTAACCGAGATCAACCTCTTTATTGCCGGCTATGGTGCTGTGGGCAAGGCACTTGTGGAGCTTATAAGCGCGAGCCGCGAGAGGATAGCGTCGCGCCTTGGCAGGACGATAAAGATAGTGGGCGTGTCCAACAGCCGCCGCTACCTGATAGATATGCGCGGCATTAGCGCGCAGGACATAGACGAGAGGCTTCCGGAGGGCGAAAGTGCCGCCGGCGGGGCCTACATATCCGCCGTCTGCGAAGCCGCACCGCGCAAGTCGGTATTCGTGGACTGCACCGACGACGACAATCTCCACCTGCGCTACGCGGAGATCTTCCGTGCGGGGCTCAACATAGTGACTTCCAACCGCCGTTCGCTCGCCGTGCCTTATGTGCAGTATGCAGCGCTCAAGGCTGCAGCTCGCGAGAACGGAGCCTTCTTCCGCTACGACACCACGGTGGGGACCTCCCTGCCTATCCTCGAGTCCATCGCGAGCGGAGCCAACTGCAGCGACGGCATCGAGTGCATCGAGGCTGTGGTCTCCTGCACCCTCAACTATGTGCTCACTACTCACGAGAGCCCGTCCTGCGGCGAAAGTATGGCAAGCCTGCTTCGCCGCGCACAGGAGGAGAGGCTCTCCGAGACCGATCCGCGTACCGACCTTTGCGGACGGGATGTGCTTCGCAAGCTCCTCATCCTCGCGAGGGAGGCCGGCGTGCCGCTGGAGGAGAGCGACGTGCGGATCTCTCCGATGCTGCCGGGCGAGTTTTTTGACTGCCCGATAGAGGAGTTCTACACCCGCCTGGAGCAGTATGAGTCTCAGCTTCGTCTTCGCGAGTCGGAGCTCGCCCTCGAGGGTCGCAGGCAGCGATTCATAGCTTCGCTCAGGCGCGACAGAGCAGAGCGTCTCGGCTACAGAGCGGAGATCCGTATGGGCGCCGTGAGCCCCGACAGCCCGTTCTACTGGGTCAGCGGTACTGAGAATGTGACACTTGTCCGCAGTGAATACTCGGCTCCCCTCGTCATCCGGGGTGCCGGAGAGGGCGTGCGCCTTGCCGCCAGCGGCATCATCAGAGACATACTGCTATGACGCTCGAGCTCTTCCGCGATATGCTTGCCATCGACTCCACTTCCGGGCGGGAGCGGGAGTTCGCCCTATGGCTGTGCGAGCATCTGGAAGCTCCCCGCAAAGAACAGTTCGAGGTCGGCGACGGCACTCTCAACCTGCTCCTCAGCTGGGGCAGCCCGAGGGTGGTGTTCTGCACCCATATGGACACCGTGCCACCTTACATCGCCCCGACATTTGAGGCGGCCAGAGTCTGCGGACGCGGCAGCTGCGATGCCAAGGGGCAGATTTTCTCGATGTACAGCGCTTGCTGCGAACTCGCCGCGAAGGGTCGCGAAGGCTTCAGCCTGCTGCTTCTCAGTGGAGAGGAGACCGGCTCCTACGGGGCCAAGGCATTCTCTCGCGGCGGCTTCAGGGCCCCGTACCTCGTGATCGGCGAGCCTACCGATAACTGTATGGTCTCCGCCTCCAAGGGTACCAAGTCGTTTGACCTCCACTTCAGCGGCGCAGCCTGTCATTCCGGCTATCCGGAACACGGGCGCAGTGCCGTGGAGATGTTCGTGGATATGATGAATACCATCCGCGCAGAGCAGTTCGGATCCGACCCGCTGCTCGGGGAGACTACTTACAATGTGGGGCTTCTCCACAGCGACAACCCGCAGAATATTCTTAGCCCGGCGCTGGACTGCAGGCTGTATTTCCGTACTACCTTCAGCAGCGACGCAAGGGTATGCGAGCTGATGCAAAATATTGCAAATGAGAATATCACGGTGAATGCACGCGGCGGAGACGCTCCGGCGGAGTACTTCACCCTGCCGGGCTTCCGCACCAAGGCGGTCGCTTTCGGCAGCGATGCTCCGCACCTGGGCGGCTTCACCCGCAAGATGATTTGCGGCCCGGGCTCGATAATGACGGCGCACCGTCCGGACGAGTGCGTGGAAATCAATGATTTACAGGAAGCGATAGATAATTATGTCAGAATATATGAAGATTGTGATAAGCGGCTACGGTAAGATGGGCCATTGTGTGGAGGCGGCGCTGCTAAGGCGCGGCATTACTCCGGCGGCGGCTTCGGAGGATGTATGCTCCCTCCCTAAGGAAGTGACCTGCGGGGCGGTCTGCATCGATTTCACCACTCCCGATGCTTTCAGGGCCAATTATCCCTTCCTCGCGGAGCGTTTCGCTGCCGTGGTGGTCGGGACTACCGGCTGGTACGACATCAAGGAGCAGGTTTTCGCAGAGTTTGAGCGCAGGGGGACGACCCTTGTCTGGGCATCCAACTTCTCTATCGGCGTCAATGCATTCTTTGCCGCGGTGGAGCGTGCCTGCGGTGTCCTCAAGGGCCACGGCTACACTCCAAAGGTCGAAGAGACACATCATATCCACAAGCTCGATGCCCCGAGCGGCACTGCCAAGACGGTTGGCGGCATAGTCGCACGGATGCTCGGCGAGGAGCCGGAGATTCTCTCCCACCGCATCGGGGAAGTGCCCGGCATCCATACGGTTGAGCTCACTTCCGCGGTGGACAGGCTGACCCTTACCCACGAGGCTTTCTCCCGCGAAGGCTTCGCCGAGGGCGCTGTGGCCGCAGCCCTGCTGACAGACGGGCTGGAAGGCGTACACGAATTTAAAGATCTTATATTATGAGCAAATTATATCTCAAGGGCTGCGGCACCGCACTGGTGACTCCGTTCCGCGACGGGGCCGTGGATTATGATGCCTACGCCTCCTGCGTGGAGCGTCAGGTGGCTGCCGGGGTGGATTTCCTTGTGCCGCTAGCTACAACAGGAGAGACTCCGACTCTCAGCGTGGACGAGAAGCTGCGCCTGCTCGAACTCACCCGCGAGAAGAGCGGGGGACTGCCTCTGCTCGTCGGCGCGGGGACCAATTCCCTGCAGGGCACGCTCGACAATATCCGCCTGCTCGGCCCGCACGGCGCAGATGCCTACCTGGTGGTCGTCCCGTATTATAACAAACCGACCCAGGAAGGTCAGTACCAATACTTTAAGGCCGTTGCCGAGGCTGCCGACAAGCCAATAGTCATCTATAATGTGCCGGGGCGCACCGGGGCCAATATGACCGCCGACACCACCGTCCGGCTCGCCTGCGACTGCCCTAACATCATCGGCATCAAGGAGGCTTCCGGCAACTTCGCCCAGGTGAGTGAAATCATCCGTCGCGCCCCGGAGGGGTTCTCCACTCTCAGCGGCGACGACGATATGACCTTTGCATTTATGGCCACCGGCGGGCAGGGAGTGATCAGCGTCGCTTCCAATGTGGCACCATCGGAAGTCGGCGCGATGTGCTCCGCGATGCTGGAGGGCGATTTGCTCAAGGCGCGGACTCTGCACCACCGTCTGATGCCGCTCTTCAAGGGCTGCTTCGTCGAGTCCAACCCTATCCCGGTCAAGGCCGCGATGGCAGAGCTGGGCCTTATGCGCTCCGAGGTCCGTCTGCCGCTCTCAGAGGCCACGGAGGCTACCAAAAAGATTATCTCTCAAATACTCACCGACTTATGGAAGAAATAACGCGCGCTCGTGTGGAAGAGGTACTCGATGCTCTCGAGGCAGGAGAGATCCGGGTTGCCGAGAAAGTTGACGGCGAGTGGAAGGTCAACTCCTGGGTCAAGGAGGTGATACTTGCCGGATTCAAGCTCGGACAGATTAAGGATATGAGCGAGGGACAGTTCCCGTTCTTCGACAAGGACACCTATCCGGTGCGCCGCTTCGGCACCGCAGACGGGGTACGCATCGTGCCGGGAGGCAGCAGCATCCGTCGCGGAGCATACCTCGCACCCGGCGCAATAGTGATGCCGCCGGCATATATCAATGTGGGAGCGTATGTCGGTGAGGGGACGATGGTTGACAGCCACGCCACCATCGGTTCCTGCGCGCAGGTGGGTTCGCATATCCATATCTCCGCTGCCACCCAGATAGGCGGCGTGCTCGAGCCGGCAGGTGCAATGCCGACCATCATCGAGGACGGCGCGTTCGTGGGCGGCAACTGCGGCATCTATGAGGGCACGATAGTCCAGGAGGGAGCAGTGATTGCATCCGGTGTGATAATCACCTCATCCACAGCGATTTTTGACTCCACCAAGGGAGAGTTCCTGCCGCGCAGCGCCGACGGTCGCGTGGTCGTGCCGCGCGGAGCGGTGGTGGTCTCCGGCAGCCGTCCTATCAGCAAGGGCGTGAGCGCCGGGAGCGGAGTCTGCCTTTATTGTCCTGTCATCGTCAAATACCGCGACGCGAAGACTTCCTCTTCCGTCACACTGGAGGACCTGTTGAGGTAGAATTGTTGCCGTGCGCGGCCTGATTTTTTGAGATTATGGAGATTTACAAATATTCCGGTGCCGGCAACGATTTCGTGGTGCTTGACGGCCGCAGCTCTGATGTGTCCGAATACAGACAGCCGCAGCGCATCTGCCAGCTCTGCAGCCGTACGGGAGGCTTCGTGGCCGCCGACGGCAGGGTTGGAGCCGACGGGCTGATGATTCTCACCGCTTCGCGCGAATGTGATTTCAGGATGGAATTCTACAACCCTGACGGTTCCTGCGGGATGATGTGCGGCAACGGAGGCCGCTGTATCGCCGCATTTGCCGACTTCCTCGGCATACGTCCGGCTTCCGGACGAGTCCTGATTTTTGAGGCTCCGGACGGCATCCATACGGCTGAGATTCTCTCCCGTGAGGGGTCGCTCTATTCTGTCCGCCTGCGGATGAAGGATGTCAGGGAGACTCGACGCATCAACTATACCGATGTTGCCGGCAAGGATCTGCACGGCTGGTTCATCGACACCGGCGCGCGGCATTTTGTGCGTTTCGTCAAGGATCTGGAGGCTGTCGATGTCGAGAAGGAAGGTCGCGACCTGCGCTGGAATCCGCTCTTCGCCCCGGAAGGGACCAATGTCGACTTCGTGTTTCCTTACTCGTCAGACAACTTCATATATGTTCGCACCTTCGAGAAAGGCGTTGAGGCAGAGACACTTGCCTGCGGTACGGGGATAGTCGCCTCAGCCATTGCGGTCTGCCTTGAGTCTGAGTGGCCGGCCGAAGGCGGACGGCTCTACCACATCCGCGCCCGTCGAGACTCTCTCTCAGTCGAATTCATCGCCTCCGGCTCCGTCTTCAGCGAAGTCTACCTCACCGGCCCCGCCTTGAGGGTCGCATAAGTCCTATCCCCCGATGACGCTGGCGAGCAGGCGTATTCCTTCTTCCATCCGGGAGCGGTCGAGGAAGGAGAAGTTGAGGCGCATCGTGTTGCGGTGGCTGCCATCGGAGTAGAAGAACGAGCCGGCGACATAGGCCACCCCAGCCGCGAGGGCTCGAGGGTAGAGCGCCACGGTGTCGATGCTCTCCGGCAGGGTCAGGAAGAGGAATAGCCCGCCTTCCGGATGCGTCCAGCTGACCCCCGCAGGCATATATTTCTCCAGCAGCGAGAGCATCAGGTCGCGCTTCCCGCGATAGAGATCTATGCTTTTGCGCAGGTTCGCGTCCAGCGCCCCGCTTCCCATAAACTCCGCCGCGATGTACTGGTCGAATATCGGCGGGCAGAGGTCCAGCGCCTGCTTGCAGATGTAGATCTGCTCCAGCACCGCCTCCGGTCCGAGTATCCAGCCGAGCCTGAATCCCGGCGCAAAAATCTTGGAGAACGAACCCAGATGCAGAGTCCTCTCGGGTGCGAGTGAATATATGGTAGCTACGCTCTCCCCGCTATAGCGCAACTCGCGGTATGGGCTGTCCTCCACGATGAGGAATCCGTACTTCTCCGACAGTGCAACGAGGCTCTGCCGTTCTTCCAGAGTCATCGTGGTGCCGCCAGGATTCTGGAAATCCGGAATCACATAACAGAATTTGGCGCGGCGCAGCAGCTCTTCCGAAACCCCGCAGTCCTCCTCCCGGAAACTCTTCAGCGCCACCACATCAGCCCTGTATGAACGGAACGACTGCAGCGCCCCGAGGTAGGTCGGATCGGAGGTCAGGACGACGTCGCCCGGATCGGTGAGGATGCGCGTGCATACATCGATGCCCTGCTGGGAAGAGGTGGTGATCTGGATATTCTCCACCGCGACCCCGTAGCGCTCCGATATCACCTGCCGCAGCTCGCTCACGCCCTGCGTCGCCCCATACTGCACGGCCCTGGCTCCGTACTTCTCCAGCACCTGCGAGGCAAGGCGGCCGATCTCCACCAGGGGGAAGGTCGCCACATCGGGATAACCTCCTGCAAACGAGTAGATTGCGCCGAGATCAACCTGTCTGAAAATCTCCCTTACGGGAGACCTCATAAACGAGGGCACATCCTCTGAGAACAGAGCTTCGTAGTTCATATGTATTATCTGTATTCCTCAAACTCCGGCATAGCCAGCTGGGAGAGGAAATCCTTGAGCTTCTCCTCGTCGCGCGGGCAGATCATCAGCACATCGTCGGTGTCGATGACGATGAAGTCATCCAGACCTCTGAGTGCCAGCAGCTTGCGGGAGTTGCCGGAATATACTATATTGTTGGAGCACTCCTTCACCAGGCCCTTGTTGACGAGGTTCATCGCGTTGCCCCTGCCGTCGTGGTGGGCGAGGTAGTCGTAGAGCGACTCCCAGTTGCCTATGTCAGCCCAGCGGAACTTGGCCGGATAGACCCAGGCGTGATCAGTCTTCTCCATCACGGCGTAGTCGATGGAGATGCGCGGCATATCGGTATATATCCTCTCGAGGAACGGGATCTCGGCTTCGGTGCCCAGAGCTTCCTGCCAGCCGGTCCAGAGGCTGGTGATCTCCGGAGCGTAGGTCTCGAGTTCGCGCCTGATGGCGTCCGCTCTCCAGACGAAGATGCCTGAGTTCCAGAGGAATTCACCCGTCTCTAGGAATACCTTGGCCAGCTGTTCGTCAGGCTTCTCGGTAAATGTCTTGACCTTGACCGGGCGTCCGTCCTCCGCAGGCCCCGCCATCTGAATGTATCCGAAATTAGGGTCAGGACGGGTCGGGACCACTCCGAGCGTGATCAGCGCGTCCGTGCCGGCAGCGTAGGAAAGGGCGTTGGCGAGGGTCTCGTTGAAGACGTCGTGCCTGTTGATGATGAGGTCGGAAGGAGTGACTGCAGTCACGGCCATCGGATCCCTCTTGAGGATGGTGTAGGTGGCGTAGGTTAGGCAGGGTGCCGTGTTGCGGCTGTAGGGCTCGAGAAGCAGGTTGTCTTCGCTAAGCTCCGGGAGCTGCTCCCGGATGATCTCCCTGTATCGCGGCAGCGAGACGACAAGGATGTTCTCCTCTGGGATGACGGCCTTCATCCTGTCGAATGTAAATCTGAGGAAGGATTTCCCCTCGGCGGTGAAGTCGAGAAACTGCTTCGGCTTGTCCGCTCTGCTGATGGGCCAGAAGCGGGAACCGACCCCTCCGGCCATTATTATGCAGTATA
>CAVEAQ010000067.1:0-7596 GCA_963613775.1 bacterium
GGATGCTGCGGCTGATGGCGAGGCCGAGGCCGGAGCCGCCGTTCTTGGTCGTGAAGTTAGGCGTGAAGAGCTTGCCGACATTCTCCTCCGACACTCCCGGGCCGTTGTCCTCGAAGACTATATCGTAGAAGCCGTCGCGCATCGAATTGCGCAGCGACACGAGGATCCGCCCGTCCGGAGCATCCCCTATCGCCTGCACGGAGTTATTGATAAGGTTGACGAAGACTCGCGTAATCTGAGGCTTAGGGCCGCTGATAGTCACATCGTTGAGCCCGATGAAGTCGAAGCGGATATTGTCCTTGCTGTCAAACATCGCCATCTCCTCCTGGATCACCTTGTCCAGCGCAATCTGCACAGGCTCCTCGGTATAGAGTTTAGCGAAAGTCGAGAACTCGTTCGCCGTATCTGTAAGTATGTCGATATGGTCCAGAAGCACCTTGCTCGCCTCGTCAAACCGCTCCAGCCACGCCGGGTCGCCCTTCTGCTTCAGGCGTATAACCCTCTGAATCTGAAGCTTCATCGGGGTAAGCGGATTCTTGATCTCGTGCGCCACCTGCCGCGCCATCTCGCTCCACGCCTTGTCCCTCTCAGCCTGCGCCAGCTTCTTGGAGCTGTCGGAGAGCTCCTTGACCATCCGGTTGTAGGCCTGCACGATGGCGGAAATCTCGTCATTGCGCTCGTAATCAATATATTCCAGCGACTCTAAACCGGCCGTATTCATCTTCTGGCTCATCTCGCTCAGCGGCCTGAACATCCTGTCCACAACCCTCGTCACCATCAGCAGCGCCATCAGCAGGAAGACCAGGAAGAGCGAAATGATAGTCATCGAATGCGTCACCGCGTCCTCCTCGAAGTCGTAATTGTCCTCGCTGTACGGCGAGCAGATGATGGCGATCATCTCCCCGGAGCCGTTCATTATCGGCGCATACATACTGTAGAAGCTCACATTCCAGACCTTCTCCTTCTGTATCCAGTATCGCTGGTGCTGGTAGACTATGCGTCCGTAGGCACTGCTGTTGATGCGCTCGCCCAGCAGCTGCCGATCGAACACCATAGGCGTCGTGGACATCAGCATACGGCCCGCAGGCGTATAGAGCGTAATGTCCGAATAGGTGTCGGAGCTTACCTGGTCGAGCAGCTTGCGCATCTCGCGGCGCTTGATCTCCGAAGTCTGCCCGATATCTGCAGTGCTGGCCTCCAGCATCGCGGTGATGGAGTTGATCTTGTCGGACATCACCGAATGCATATTGCTGTCGTTGCGCGAATAGACGAAATACACGCTCACCGAAGCCATCGCCACCAGGGTCAGTACGAGTGAGAGCAGCAGCACGCCGGTGATGCGGGAGCGGTAGTAACTCTGAGCGAAGATCTTCTCCTTCTTGCGACCGACTACCATCAGCGACATCACGAGGAAGGCGAGCAGAGCCACGAATATCCCCGACACGGCATAGTTGAGCACCGTCACCCGAGGCCGCGAGATCACTATCGCCTCCCTGTCGCCGATGACGGTGAAGAAGTGCGTATAGCCTTCGTTGTTCATATAGCGCGCGTGCTTCTCATAGATCCGCTCGCGCCGGAAGGAATCCATCTTCGTAGGGTAGGCATACTTGCCGCGGTAGGACTTGAGGTCCGTACCCTCGTAGCGGGCGTAGGAGTAGCCCACGGGCACCGTAACTTTGCCCGGAGGCGTGATGCCGAAGATGCCGGCGTAGCCCTTGTTGACCCTGGTATCCCTTGACTCGAGCCGTATCAGCACCCTCGAAACTCCGCTTCCTTCGATCAGATAGAGGAAGAGTCCGACATAATAGGAGTGGCCGTTGTCCCGCTTGACATAGAGGAAGCGGCTATTGTCGGAAATCGGTACGCCGTCCTTGATGATGGAGTTGTACTGGGCGGCGGCAGCACGGCCAGAGTTGTTGTCGTTGAAAACATAGGCCGTGACCGTGTATTCCTGGTCGCTGCGGGAGAAGTAGTAGTCGGAGATGCGGTTCTGAATGGTCGAAGCGGTGTTGTTGAGCACGGAGAGGGCGGAGATGACCATATCGTCAGCAATCTGCGGCTCGATGCTCCGGAGCCTGAGCTCCAGGGAGATGTCGCGGTCGAAGGAGAGACGGTTGGCGAGCACCTCCATCTTGTTCTGCTCCTTGCGGAAGCCGATCACCGAAGACGCCACCACGAGGAAGGCTGAGATGATCAGGGCGAAGAAGACCCTGTTGTTGAGCGAGAAAGCATCGTAGCGGATACCGAACTCCCGCTCAGCCACCGGCTGTATGGTCTGCAGGAGCAGCGGCACGCTCATCAGCATCGTGATGAACGAGGCATACACCACCACGCTGAACGAGGTGAGTTCGGAGAGCTTGTAGAGCTCCAGGGTAATGCCCGAATTGAGAATGATGCTGCGCAATGCCGCCTGCGTATAGAAGAGCACAGCCGTCACGGAAACGAGCGCCGCCGCCATCAGGGCGATACGCACTCCCCTGCGCCGCGGAATAAGGGACAGCGGCTCCCGGCACATATAGGTAAACAGCGAGACGAGCAATATGGCGAGGTTGATGATCACGACTGCGCCGAGCGAGTAGAGCAGCTCGTCGCCGGCATAGAGCAACGGGGAGAATATGGAGAACTGTTCCCTGAAGCTGCGGCCCCAGAAATAGAACGCGATGAGCACCAGCAGGAGCAGGGCCGTCACTATGCCGAATCTCCTGACCGAACGCTTGGAGGAGAGGTAGAGAATGGCGGCGCTCACGAAAAGGAAGAGCGCCACCCAGAGCATCAGCGAATCTGCCGCCGCGCCTGTGGACGTGAGCGTCTCGCAGAGGATTTCGAACTGCGGACGCCCGCCTATGCTCACCAGCGAACCTCCGCTCGAAGGGAGTGGCCGTATATTGTATTCCTGCGGGAGGTGGAGCCGCGGACTGATACCGCCGTTAGGCCCCGGCGCCTGTGTATCAATAATCTGCAGACCGGCAATCAACTTGACGTCGTCCCGCGTCACCGACTTGGCGAGATACCACTTCGGCCCCATATTGACGAAAGAGACCGAGTCGCTCACCTGCGAGAGCGGAGAGATCGGAGAGGTGCGCGGATTGGAGATGAACGGCACATAGACCTTGAGGCGGATGTTGTCGTTGGTGACGGAGAACTCGTTGCACCAGGACTGCAGAGTGTCGCTGCAATAGCGGTAGATCACCATATCCTGAGGCAGGTCCCCGATATCCATCCACTCGGAGCTGTCGGTGGCCAGAGCCTTCTGGATGTAGCCGTCGAGCTTCGACATCCGCTTCTCCAGGATACGCGTCACCCTGCCGGCCACGGCCCGCGTATCCCCGGAGACCCTGGACTCGTTGAGGGACATCACAAGCACCAGCACACCCGCTATCAGGAGCGCTGCGGCAATCAGATCGCGTATTCTACGGCTCAGTTTCATTCGTGATGGTAGGGTTCACCGCGCATTATAGTGAACGCACGGTAGAGTTGCTCTGCAAAAATCGTTCTCACAATCTGATGCGAGAAGGTCATCTTCGAGAGTGAGATCTTGCCGTCCGCCCTCGCATAGACCTGATCCGAGAAGCCGTAGGCTCCCCCGATGACGAAGACTATGTCGCGGCCGCCCCTTGTGAGCATCTCGGACAGCTTGTCCGCAAACTCCAGGGAACGGTACTCCCTGCCGTGCTCATCGAGCAGGATCACCGAGTCGGCGGGCTTGACGTTCTTGAGTATCAGCTCTCCCTCACGGAGCTTGATGGCATCTCGGGAGAGGGCGGAGACGTTCTTGAGCTCGGGGATCTCCACGAGCGAGAAGCGCACATAGTGCTCCAGCCGCGAGGTGTACATCGCGAGTCCCTCCCTGACCCAGGGGATGTCGGTCTTGCCTACCGTGAGGAGAGTCAGCTTCATCGCTCCTGCAGATACGGTTTTGCCCAGTGCATCACCTCGATGGCGTTGAGCAGCCACTGCGTAGTGGCAGGAGTGTGCCTCTGCCAGCCGGCGCTGCGTCCGAGGAAGTCAGGCTCGCCCACAGGCTTCACGATGTCAGGAGTGGCCACCTCGCTGCCTAGCGGGTGCTCCTCCACCGGTGTGCCGTCGCTCTCGGTGGCGGTATCGCCATTGTGCAGAAGTCCCTTCCAGGCCAGGGCGCCCATCTCGGCATCTCCCTGTGAATCAGCCACCCACGCCGCCATTCTCGGACCGGTCATACTGCCGCCCTTGGCAGCTGAAACATCGCGGAAGGAGTTGTCGGCATACTTCCAGAACTCCGGATAGTCGATGGTGGCCCTCATATCGGTCAGCAGCTCCGGCGCGCCGAAGAGCAGGCTGAAGGTGTCGCCGCGGACTCCGCTGAGACGGTAGCCCACTATCTTCTCGAGCTTCTTGCGGCTCAGGCTCGCCGCCGGCACGAAATCGCTCTTAGGAGCCTCCACGGAACCCCGGAACTCCGGATCTTCCTTGAGATATACCATAAACCTGCCGGTCTCGGTGTCGAAGTAGTCGAACACCAGCCTGCCGCTGAACTGGCTGAGAGCCACGATGTCCTTCATCGAGTTGAGCAGGCGGTCACGGTAGTATTCGCTGCCTGTCCTCTCCCACTCGAGCATCCAGTTGCTGGCGTAATATGCCCAGTCATTGAGACTTCCCTTGAGGTAGGTGCCGGTCGCGGCACCCCAGGTGCTGACCCTTCGGGCGTATTCGTAGGCCTTGTCGGAACCCAACTGCTCGGTCATCAGCTCGCCGGTGAGACAGTCGCCGCCGCTGAGATAGTAGAGGTAGCGCTTCATCGCGGCGTACTGGATGCGGGGCTGCTTGCAGCCGTCACCCCAGTGCTTGACGTTGTGGCGCGTGCCAAGCGGCGCGAAACGGCCTATATGGTGCACATCCACCTCGCTGGAGTGCTTCTCCATCGCCTCCGCCATAGTCCAGAGGTCCTCCCTGCCGGTCCTGAGGAAGCAGGTCCAGAGCAGCACGTTCGGCGCGAGTTCGATATTGTTCCAGGCCCAGCCGCCGATGTCGTACCTCCAGTCGTGGCGGGTGAAGTCGTAGTTGTGCATCACGTCGCCGTAGTTCCAGAAGCCGTACCAGGAGCGTCGGTCCACCTGCTCCTTATAGAATTCCAGCCGCTCGGAGAGCTGACGCTCGATCCCGGCGGTGAGTTCGGTGCTCGTGTCAGGCAGGCCCCAATAGGTGCCGAACGCGCCGACGGAGTAGAAATATTCCGGCGTGCAGCTGTACTGCACCGGCTTCTGCACGGCCCGAGCCACCTTGAGGAGCTCGGCGTTGTCGGGGATGCCGCCGAAGAGCCGGATCTCCAAGGTGGAACGGTGCCCTACCCCGTACGGGGACTCCCAGCCCTCCTTGAAGTCTTCGTAATTGATCTTGAGGTCGTGCCCGACGGTGTCGTAGTGCCTCATATCCATAGACTCGCCGTCAGGAGACCAGAGCCAGGCGGTAAGCTGTCCCGTATCCTCCCCGGCATTGTCCACGCTGAGCGAGGCAGGGTAGCTCTGCCAGAAGTCCTTGACTCCCACGAACACGCTGCCGCCGGTGTCGCCGAGCAGGGCACCTCCGAGCGAGCGGCCGCCGTCTGTCACGTGCACCCAGGAGCTTCTGGGGGTGGTGCGCTTGTCGATCGAGAACCCGTTAGGCCCGGCCTGCACAAGGCGCATATCGCCCCATACCGGGCAGGTCAGCAGGGCAGCCTTCTCGTTGTCCTTCAAGTCCTTGGTCTCAGGCAGACGGGCTCCCTTGAGATAGTCGGCATAGCTGTCGAAGAAGACTCTTCCGGCAGACGGACGGTAGCCCGGAGCGAGCCTCACCGGTTGACACCAGAATCCAGCGCCGTCCTTGCCGTCGCCTGCGAAGCGGACGTGGCGGTTGTGCGCCTCGTCACGGAACGGCACATCGAAGCGGACACCGAGTCCCTTGATGAAGTCTTCCTGTCCGTCGCTGTCGAACACGAAGGAGTGGGTGAGGCTGATGGTGGCCATATCCTTGTACATCACACAGAAGAGCTTGAACGGCAGCCACTCGCGGCTTCCGGAGAGGGACTTGTGCCTGCCTTCTATCCTGACGGTGGCCTTGACCGGGTCGTTCTGCACGAGAGAGACTGACTCGATCTTGCCCTTGAAGTCTTCGTAGGTCACGGAGCTGTCGCCCCTGCGCTCGAGTATCATCACGAGCGAGGCCTCGGAGACCACTGTCCGGCCCTCTGTCCTGAGGTCACGGATGAAGCCCAGACCGTCGCTCGGGAAGAGACAGCTCATCGCACCGGTGTTGACGTATATTCCCTCCGGAGTCTGCTCTGCAAGGCCAGCAGCCTCGCTCCGGGCGCTGCGGGAGCCTCTCTTGCGCGGGGCAGGGCTGACCGTGAGGGTCAGTTCGTCCATCCCGGGCTCGGACACGGCCGCGAGACCGAGCCACTTGAGCGAGCCGTCCGGCCAGTATGCGAGCGGCCTTGAGGAGGCGGGAACTGCAGTCTCGCCTGCCTTGAGGGTGAAGACGGCATCCGGAGCGACCTCGCCCTTGGCGAAAGGCACGCCCCAGGAACTGCCCTGAGGGACAGCCGCGCTGCGGCCGTCGAGAGTGTGCAGACCGACCGTCTGTGCGGCGGCCGTCGAGAGCATCGCAACGAGCAGAAATAGAGGTAGAAGTGTTTTATTCATATTATGCGGATTATTCTGTGTCTGGCAAATGTAGTGATATGGCTCGATATTTGCAACTTTAGACGGCCGTGCAAGCAATACTTAAAATATCTGCATTGTCCATCCTGATCTTCATCTGCACGCAGATGATGGCGCAGACCGAGAGAAACGATGTCTTCTCCCCGATAGGCAAGTACATCGTCAAAGGCGACGCCGACTGTCTCTCAGCCTGGTTCGACGACAACCTCGAAGTCAGCGTGGCATCCCAGGAGAGCAACGCCAGCCGCGCACAGGCCAGGCAGATCATCAAGACATTCTTCGAGTTCTATACTCCGCAATCCTTCGACATCACCCACACCGCCGAGAGGGCCAATATGAAATACGCCCTCGGCAATCTCAGCGCGGGAGGCGAGACATTCTCGGTCACGATATTCGTGAGCGCCAAGGACGAAGGCTACAAGATACAGCAATTGAAAATAGAGCGCCTCTAGATAGAGACGCTCTATTTATTTATCCAAAGGTCAGGGGATTAGACCCTCTGGCCGTAAGAGCGGTCGGTGGTGTTGACGGTGATCTTCTCGCCGGTCTCGATGAAGAGAGGGACCATGATCTTGGCACCGGTCTCGAGGGTGACCTCCTTGAGAGCCGAGGTGGAAGCGGTGTTGCCCTTGACAGCAGGCTCAGAGTAGGTGACTTCGAGGGTCACGTAGGTCGGGAGCTCGCAGGTGAGGCACTTCTCCTCGCCGACCACGAACATCATCTCCACGTGCTGTCCCTCCTTCATAAGGTCGGAGTTGGCAACCACTTCCTTAGGGAGAAGGATCTGCTCGTAGGTCTCCTCGTGCATAAAGTTGAATCCGTCCTCCTCGGCATAGAGGAACTGGTACGGACGGCGCTCTACCTCGATGGTCTCGATCTTTGCGCCTGCGGTAAAGGTGTTCTCAAGGATGCGGCCGTTCTC
>CAVEAQ010000068.1:0-7422 GCA_963613775.1 bacterium
GTGTCAAACACCATCTCGGTGCCTTCGGAGCGGCCTATCCAGTTGCGCTGCATCTCCTTGAGGGAGTCTGTCCAGTCGAGAGAGTCGAGCGAATCGAGCAGCCTTCCGGCATAGGCGGAGACTCTCAGCTGCCACTGGGTCATCTTCTTCTGCTCCACAGGGTATCCGCCCCTCACGCTGAGACCGTCCTTGACCTCATCGTTGGCGAGCACGGTCCCAAGACCCTCGCACCAGTTGACGGAAGTCTCGCCCTGGTAGGCGATCCTGTATCTCATAAGGATATCCGACTTCTCCTTCTCGGAAGCCTCCGCCCACATCTGAGGGGTCACGTCTTCATAGCCGCCGCTCTCGAACTTCGAGATCAGTTCAGCGATCGGACGCGCCTTGTCCAGGGCCGGGTCATACCAGCTGTCGAACATCTTGAGGAACGCCCACTGCGTCCACTTGTAGTACTCCGGATCGCAGGTACGCACTTCCCTGTCCCAATCGAAAGAGAAGCCGATTCGGTCGAGCTGCTGACGGTAGCGATTGATGTTCTGCACCGTAGTCACTTCCGGATGCTGACCGGTCTGGATGGCGTACTGCTCGGCAGGGAGTCCGAATGCATCGTACCCCATCGGGTGCAGTACATTGTAGCCCTTGAGGCGCTTGTAGCGAGAGTAGATGTCGCTTGCAATATATCCCAGAGGGTGCCCGACGTGCAGGCCCGCACCCGACGGATACGGGAACATATCCAGCACATAGCACTTCGGCCTGGATTTGTCTTCTGTTACCTTGAACTCCTTTTCGGCTGCCCAGCGGGCCTGCCACTTGCTTTCGATTGACTTGAAATCGTAATCCATATTATATCACTTTCTCTTTTCGAGCCTGAATTCCACATAGAGCGACATCTCGCACTTCACCTTCTGCCCGTGCAGCCTGGCCGGCTTCCAGGCCGGAGATGCGCTTATCACCCTTATCGCCTCGGCGTCAAGCGCTTCGCTCACGCCCTTGATGACCTTGACATCCGTCACGCGGCCCTTCTTGTCGATGATGAAGTCCACAAGGACCCTGCCCTGCACTCCGTTCTCCACGGCCTCCTTAGGATAGCGGACATAGACATATACCCACTTGCTCATAAAGGTGGAAGGATCGGAAGAACCGAGGAATATCGGCTTCACATCGCAGTCCGACCAGGCATAGACATCCCTGTCGGTGCTGTAGCGCTTGCCGCTGTCGTCAGTCTTATGGAACGGAAGCTTCTCTCCATTGACGAGCTCAAGAGAGAAGTTGTAGATGTATTCGAGCTCCCTCTCCATATCCTCATACTCTATGATGGATGCCGTGTCCCGCTCGGAATTGTATTCGGGATACATCCCGGTGGTGAAGAGCACGGCAGGGATTTCCTTGGCATAGAAACTTCTGTGACAAGAGCTTACCGGCTCGAGCGAAACGAGCTTGGGAAGTATCGGCTGCAGCGAAGAGGACATCTTCTCGAGAAGGGAGTTGAGCGCTTCGTTGGAAGCGGTGTAGGCGTAGAATCCGCCGGAAGCAGTCCCCAGCATATCGAGGTTGACCATTGCGTCGATATTGGAGGCGCCGGTGAATGAACGGTTGAGGAAGTACCACGCGCCGGCATCCATATTGAGAGAGGAGCCGAACGCCGCGATGATCACTGAGCGGCGCAGCAGCACGCGGTTGGTGCTGAGTTTGCGCGCGAGCTGCAGAAGCATGGCGAGACCGGAAGCGTTGCCGTTGGCGCCGTAGAATATCTTCTCGTGCTTCACCCCATCGATGCTGACGGTGGCGGTGCCGAGGTTGTCGAGCCTTGCACCGATCACTATGTAGCGGTCTTTCAGCGACTTGTCGTATCCTGGGATGAATCCTATCACATTGCGTGAGCGCAGGGTGTCACCTCCCTCCCGGCTGATGCCGAAGAGAGCGTCACGGCTTCCGGACAGCAGATCAACTCCATATGACTGAAGCACTTCTGCCACATATTCGGCAGCTTCCCTCTCGCCCTCGGAGCCTGCTTTGCGGCCCTCGAGCACAGCGGAAGAGAGATAGGAGATCTGCTCCTTCATCGCGGAGACCACCTCGCTGTCGTCCAGGTCGCGGGGAGTACCGGACGCAAACTGGGCTTCTGCGCCGAGCGGGCACAGAAGCAGCAGCAGCAATATTGAAAGATACCTTCTCATCATCATCTGCGGCTGTTGTCAAGTATCCAGGCATCGGCGCAGAAGCCGCCGGAGCGTATTTCGCGAAGCTTTGAGAATGCTTCCGGAAGCGAGTCCGTAGCGCAGACTCCGACTGCAGTGAAGCCGTTGCGGTACTTGATCTGTGTCGGGGCGTAGCCGGCACTCTCTGCGTGAGAAGCGCATTTAGCGGCATTGTCGGCCTTGCCGAATGTCCCCACAATCACATAATAGCGCGACGGGAGCGAGCGCCTCACGGCATCGCTGAGCTGACGCGCCTCCACGATCGAACTCTTCATCGCCCTGATGGAGTCGAGAATCTCCAGCGAATCGGAGATCTGCGCCTGCATCATCTCGAGCGAATCGAGTCTCACGCGGTGTCCCGCCTGCTCGCTTTCGATCAATTCCCGCTTGGCCTCAATCTCCGCGGAAGTGGGACGTCCCGCCATCTTGCGCAGCAGGTCGCATCCCCCCAGCATCAGCACCGAGGCGGCAAGCAGCGCTATTAATGACAATTTCCTCATAAATTGCAAATTTATGAATTTTAATTGTATTTTCACTCACTCTATGCCGGAGGCGTTCTTGACTCTCTGCAGCGTGGCAATCATATTGTCATAGTCAGCGGGAGCGATCCAGTCGGAACGGCGCGAGAGATAGTCATCGGTGAAGATGGTGCAGTATCCTTTGGTGAGAGTGCCCGGGAGCGTGCACCAGATGAAGCGAAACTCCGGCTCCAGCATTGACTTGCAGCCTGAAGCAGGATCTGAGGTAAACCTTAGAGTGACGGCAAGGCCGAGCCGGGTATTGCGCGCGCTCATATTGGAGACGGCGTTGCCAAGCGAATAGATGACCGGCACGCCTTTTATGCGTGCAGTATCCTGCACGACGTGGGGATGCGCTCCCACGATGGCATCAACTCCCTCATCCACAAGCCACTCCGCCCATTCCTGCTGCTGTCGGCTGTGCTTCAGCTCATACTCGACACCCCAATGAGGCAGCGCTACGATGAAGTCGGCACGTCTCTCTCTGGCTCTGCCGATAGCGGCCTTGACATCTTCACGCCGCATCAGGTTGACCCGCGGCCAGGGTCCGGAGGGCCCGGAAGGGTTGTTGGTCCCGTAGGTGAAGTTTATAAAGGCGATGCGTATCCCTTTAAGCGTGAGTATGAGCGGGTAGTCCGAGATCAGTCTCAGCGAATCGGCGGCCGCTCCGCTATGCCTCACTCCAAGCGTATCATAGACATTCAGAGTGCGCGTAAGCCCTGCTCTTCCTTTGTCGAGAATATGGTTGTTGGCGGTAAGGAAGACATCCACGCCGCAGTCGTCCCTGACATACTCGGCATACGAATCCGGAGCAGAGAATGCCGGGTAGCCGCTGTATGGAGGCCCGCCGAGCGAGAATTCCATATTGGCGACAGCGCAGTCCGCAGTGCGTAGCGCGGGTGCGATCCCCCGCAGGAACTCCCTGTGATCGTATTCCAGCTGCCGGGTGTGCATCATCACGTCGCCTATTATCACCACGCCGGCCGTATCCGCTCCGTGCCCGAGCGGCGTCGCCGGCGGGATGTCGAGTCTGATGGACTGCGCCCCGGCATTCACCGCCAGTGCAGCAAGCAGAGCGAGCATCGATGAAATTCTCTTCATAACCTACAAATATAACAATAAAAGCCGGCCGGGAGACTGTCCCGACCGGCTTATAATCAAGTGACTTGGTCTCTGTTACTGAGCGCCACCCTGCAATGCAGTTGCGTACTTCTCGTACTTGGCCTGCATCTCAGGGCTCTCGGTACGGAAGCGGAAGCAGGCGTTCTTGAGGTACTCAGCCACGCTGGACTTGACTTCCGCGTCGGCGCTGAGCTCATAAGCCTTCTCGAACGGAGCGATGCAGGACTTGAGAGCGGTCTCAAACTCGCCCATCAGAGCCATATACTTGGCATCGTCAGCCTCGGCGGAAGCCTTCTCCTGGACCTCTACTGCAAGGTTGTAGTAGTGGATACCCTCTCCGATGTAGCCGTACTCGTACTTAGGGTTGATCTCGGCGCACTTGCGGAATGCAGCCACAGCCTCGTCAGCCTTGCCGAGCTTCTCGTTGATATTGCCCTCGACATAGTAGAGGGAAGCGTTGTTCGGCTCGTTCTTCTTGGCCTCGTCGAGGAGTTCAAAGAGACGGTCGGTCTGCTCGCCGCTGGAGATATAGTAGTTGATCAGGCCCACGAGGATGCTCTGGCTCTGAGGATACTTGGTGAAGCCCTCCTCGAGGTAGGCCTTGCCGGCAGCCTTGTCACCGAGCTTGTCGCTGATGTCGGCGAGCTTGGCATAGGCGTCTCCGTCAGTTCCGGCATAGCCGATCGCGAGGCACTTCTCGAAGAAGGTCTTTGCGCGCTCGTTGCTGCCCGCAGCCCATGCCGTGAAGCCGGCGTTGTAGATTGAGTTGGTGTCAACCTGGCTGAGAGGAGCGGTACCTGCTGCGGCTGCAGACTTCTCGAAGAGGACTGAAGCCTCATCCATCTTGCCGAATGAGTAGGCGTTGTATGCGTCTGAAGAGTATTTGTCGGCGACATCCTTGAGGGAGTTGCTGAGATCCTTCTTCTTCTGGTTCTTGACATCGAGCTTGGAAGCCTCCTGGAAAGCGGCGAGCGCCTTGTCGAGAGCGCCGTCAACTACCGGCTCAGTCACCTCGATGATCTCGAGAAGACCGTTCTCGTTGAAGTAGAGATTCTTGTTGGAATATGCGAGCTTGGTCATCTGGCGTCCTCCGACCTCGGCGACTGTCTCGCTCTGAGGCTTCTCGTTGCCCCCGAGGATCTGAAGATCCTGACGGGTCATCCCCTGCCAGAGGTTGCCTGCAGGGACGTTGTAGGCATCGATGAGAGCACGGCCATACTTGATCCACACGGCAGGCTTGGAGGCCTGCTTAGGGTTGGTGGTGGCTGCTGCGGCCTTCTCGACCGCAGACTTGGCGGCTGCAGGGCTCTTGACCTGAGCCTGCGCATCGAAAGCCTGCATTGAGGCCACGATTGCCAAAGCTAATAAGATCTTTTTCATTAGAGTATCTAATTAAAGTTATTGATTATCGTTTGTCTCTGCCGGAACTTCTGCAACTTCCGCGCCGTTTTCGTCTTCCGCCTTCGCGACAGGGCTTACCGCCGCAATCGCATCTCCTTCGCGGATGTTGATCAGCCGTACTCCCTGGGTCGCCCTGCCGGAGATGCGGATATCAGTCATCTCGACTCTGATGGTAAGTCCCGACTTGGTGATGATCATCAGGTCGTTGTCTTCCGTCACGGCCTTGATGGCCACGAGCGGTCCCGTCTTGTCGGTGATGCTGATCGTCTTCACGCCCTTCGCGCCGCGGGAGGTTATCCTGTACTCATCAGGGTCGGAGCGCTTACCGTAGCCGTTCTCGCTGACCACGAGCACCGACTTACCCTCGCGTGCCGCAGTTTCGGACTCAATGGCTATCGCTCCCACGACTTCGTCGTCATCCTCTATAGAGATGCCGCGGACTCCCGAAGAGTTGCGTCCGACCGCACGAAGTTCATCTTCCTGGAAGCGGCAGCAGCGGCCATTGCGGGCGGCGATCATTATCTGCTCGCTGCCGTCGGTGAGCAGAGCGTCGAGCAGCTCGTCTCCCTCGCGGATGTTGATGGCGATGATGCCCTTGTTGCGGCTGCGCTTGTTGGCATACTCGGAGAGGGAGGTCTTCTTGACCGTGCCGCGCTTGGTGACAAGGGTCACGAAGTGGCTTTCAGTGTAGGCCGGATCCTCGATCGAACGCACATTGAGATAGGTCTTGATGCAGTCCTTAGAGTCGATGGAGAGCAGGTTCTGCACTGCCCTGCCCTTGGCGGTGCGGGTGCCTTCCGGGAGTTCGTACACCTTGAGGCGATAGCACATACCCTGCTCGGTGAAGAAGAGCATCGTGGAGTGCATATTCGCCACATAGATATGCTCGATGAAGTCCTCGTCGCGGGTTGCGCTGGCCTTCTTGCCGACGCCGCCGCGCGCCTGGGTACGGAACTCGCTGAGCGGGGTGCGCTTGATGTATCCGAGGTGGGAGATTGTGATCACCACATCCTCGTCGGAGTAGAAGTCTTCCGGATTGAACTCTTCCTCGGAAGGACGGATCTCGGTGCGGCGCGGGTCGCCGTACTTCTCCTTGAGCTCGCGGCACTCCTGCTTGACGATACCAAGCTGCTCGGTGTCGCTTGCAAGTATCTCCTTGCAGCGCTCGATAAACTTCTCAAGCTCGTCATACTCGCTCTGAAGCTTCTCCTTCTCGAGACCGGTGAGCTGACCGAGGCGCATAGCCACGATGGCGCTGGCCTGGATGTCGTCGAAGCCGAAGCCCTCAATGAGAGCGGTCTTGGCCTGGTCCACATTGCGGGAGGCCTTGATGGTCGCTATGATCTCGTCTATGATGTCGATGGCCTTGAGAAGGCCCTCGAGTATGTGCGCCCTCTTCTGGGCCTTGTCGAGCTCGAATCTCGTGCGGCGCACCACCACTTCGTGGCGGAAGTCGACGAAGACCTTGAGCATATCCTTGAGGGTCAGAGTCCTCGGACGGCCGTCCACAAGGGCGACGTTGTTGATGGAGAAGCTCCCCTGCAGGGCTGTGTACTTGAAGAGAGTATTGAGCACCACGCTGGAGTTGGCGTCCTTCTTGACTATGAACTCGATGCGGATGCCGGTGCGGTTGGTGAGCTCGCGGATCTCGGAGATGCCCTCGATCTTCTTGTCGCGGATCATCTCGCTGATGCGGGAGAGCATCTCGGCCTTGTTGACCATATACGGCACCTCGGTGACCACAATCGCCTCCCTGTCGTTGCGCAGGGTCTCGATCTCGGTCTTTGCGCGGAGCACGATGCGGCCGCGGCCGGTGGTGTAGGCGTCCACGATGCCCTGGCGCCCGATGATGATGCCTCCGGTCGGGAAGTCAGGGCCCTTGATATACTGCATCAGCTCTTCGACGCCGATCTCAGGATTGTCGATGTAGGCGCAGATGGCGTCGCAGCACTCTCCGAGGTTGTGCGGAGCCATATTGGTGGCCATTCCGACCGCAATGCCGGACGAACCGTTGAGCAGCAGCAGCGGCGCCTTGGTCGGGAGCACCGTAGGCTCCTCGAGGGAGTCGTCGAAGTTGAGCATCATATCCACGGTATCCTTGTCGAGGTCGCCGAGCACGTCGGCCGCTATCTTCTCGAGCTTGGCTTCAGTGTAACGCATCGCCGCCACAGGGTCGCCGTCCA
>CAVEAQ010000069.1:0-7375 GCA_963613775.1 bacterium
CACTTTTTTTGGATATGCAATACTTTTTCAAAATTTTTTCAAAGAATTTTGTTTTGTTATTAAAATTATTTAATAATTCGTCTGGTCTATTTGTGCCTGAAAGGCCTCTCAGGCCTGTTTTTCTGCGTTTTTGAGCAATTCCGGTCGAAGCAGGCGGGTGCGCTCCAGGGCCTGCTCGTCCTGCCAGGCGCGGATCAGTCTGGGGTTGCCGCTGAGAAGCACGTCCGGCACTCTCCAGCCGTTGAACTCTGCCGGCCTGGTGTAGACGGGAGGGGAGAGCAGGTTGTCCTGGAAGCTGTCGGAGAGTGCGGAGGTCTCGTCGGTGAGCGCTCCGGGGATCAGCCTGACTATTGAGTCCGCCAGCAGTGCTGCCGGGATCTCGCCGCCGCTCACCACATAGTCTCCCACGGAAATCTCCCGTGTGATGAGGTGCTCGCGGATACGGTGGTCGATCCCCTTGTAGTGCCCGCAGAGTATCATTATGTTTTCCTTGAGCGAGAGGGCGTTGGAGATGCCCTGGTTGAGCCGCTCGCCGTCGGGTGACATATATATTATCTCATCGTAGCTCCGCTGTCCCTTGAGCTCCTCCATCATCCGGAAGACCGGCTCGATGGTCATCACCATCCCGGCGTCTCCGCCGTAGCTGTAGTCGTCGACGTTCTTCCGCGGACCGAGTCCGTATTTGCGCAGGTCGTGCACCTCGATCTCGACGAGGCCCTTCTTTATCGCGCGTCCGACTATCGAGTGGGACAGCGGGCTGTCGAGAAGCTCCGGTACAACTGTCAGTATATCGATTCGCATAAATTTTATATTTTCCGCAAAGTTAGTGACTCTTTCGGGGTTTTTCCAATCAAAATTAGTATATTTGTGAGTTATAACAAACCATTAACTCTGACATTATGAGCGAAAACAACATTCCTGAGAAGATCCAAGAGGTCGCCTCAGACGTAGCCGAAAAGCTTGCCGATATGGTGGACGAACTCTCCGACAAGGCAGAGGAACTCACAGACAAGCTTAGCGATAAGGTCGAAGAACTCTCCGACGCCATCAGCGATAAGGCCGAAGATTTCTCTGACAAGTTAGGGGACAAGGCTGAAGAAGTGTCCGACAAGGTCGAAGACCTGTCCGGCAAGTCTCTCGCCGAGCTTTCCGACCTCTTCGTGAAACTGAAGTCCGGCGCGGACAGTATGATGCGTTCCAAGGAAGCCGAAGCCATCAAGTCGGCTTTCTACAAGCTCCTCTCCAGGCTCAAGGGGGAGAGCGGCGCAGAGTCCGAAAGCAGCATCGACAACCCGTTCGAGGCTGTTGAGCAGAACTTCAAGGCGATGTACGCCGACTACAAGAAGGAGCGTGCCGAGTTCAACAGGCAGCAGGATGAGCAGCGCGAGGCCAATCTGCAGAAGAAGCAGGCTGTCATCGACGAGCTCAAAGCCCTTGTGGAAGGTCAGGAGGATGTCAGCGCCCGTTTCCCTCTGTTCCGCGAGCTCCAGAACCGCTGGAGAGATGCCGGTCCCGTACCGGTCAAGGACTATCGCAATATCAACGATACCTATCAGTTCTATGTGGAGAAGTTCTACGATATGGTCAAGATCAACCGCGACCTGCGTGACCTCGACTTCCGCAAGAACCTCGAGGCCAAGGAGGCTTTCTGTGAGGCTGCGGAGAAGCTTGCCGACAACGACAATGTCGTAGCGGCCTTCCACGAGCTCCAGAAGCTGCACGAGCAGTGGAAGGAATACGGCCCTGTGGCCAAGGAGAAGAGGGAGGATATATGGAACCGCTTCAAGGCGGCCACGGCTGTGATCAACAAGAAGTATCAGGCTCATTTCGAGGGTCTCAAGGAGCAGCAGGAGGAGAACCTCGAGAAGAAGAAGGCTCTCTGCGAGAGGCTTGAGGAGATTGCCTCGACTGAGGTGAAGTCTTCCGCCGAGTGGAATACCCTCTCCAAGGAGATTGAAGACCTGCAGGCCCAGTGGCGCAAGATCGGCTTCGCCACCAAGAAGGACAACCAGAAGATATACGACCGCTTCCGAGCTGCGTGCGACGCGTTCTTCGGCAGGAAGAGGGAGTTCTATTCTTCGATCAAGGACAATATGACCGCCAATCTCGAGAAGAAGCAGGCTCTCATCGAGCAGGCCGAAGCCCTCAAGGACAGCACCGAGTGGAAGAAGACCACCGACCAGTTCATCGCCCTGCAGAAGCAGTGGAAGGAGATCGGAGCGGTGCCTCGCAAGAAGTCCGACCAGCTCTGGAACAGATTCCGTGCAGCCTGCGACGAGTTCTTCGCCAATCGCGATGCCAACGCCGCTCCTGAGAACGACTTCTACTCCAACCTCAAGGCCAAGAAGAAGCTCATCGAGGAGATTCTCGCTTACGAGCCGACCGATGCCGAGACGGCCAATGCCGAGATGATGCGCTCTTTCAGCGAGCGCTGGCAGGCCGTAGGTCACGTGCCGTTCAAGGAGAAGGACAAGCTCAACGACGATTATCGCAAGGCGATGCAGCAGAAGTTCCCGCTCTTCTCCCCGAGGCAGAGAGGCTCAGGGCAGGGCAGGGGATCAGCTCCGGCAAGTCTTAAGGACACGCTCATCAGCAAGTACCGCACGCTTCAGCAGAACATCACAACATACGAGAACAATATCGGATTTTTCTCTGCTTCCAAGAACAGTGAGCCGCTCATAAAGCAGATGCAGGAGAAGATAGATCAGGCGAAGGAGGAGCTTCGTGAGCTTGAGGCCAAGATTCGTAAAGCAGAGGAGGAAGAGAAGTAATGGACAAGAATTCGGTAATCGGATTTATTCTTATTGCGCTGATATTCATCGGTTTTACTGCATTCCAGTCCAACCGCGCACGCAAATATGCGGAGCTCCAGGCCCAGCAGGACTCGATAGCCCTCGCCCAGATGCCGCAGCAGATTATGGCCGCCGTTGATTCCCTCAATGCGCTTGAGGCTTCTCCGGCTGCGGACGCTCTCTCCGCCGCTCAGTCAATCTACAAGGATTCGCTCCTTGAGGCTGCCTCCAGGGCCGAGAGCAGCATCGTGACCCTCGAGAACGATGTGCTCGAGTTTAAGCTCACGACCCGCGGCGCTCAGCCATACTCCGTGAGGCTCAAGGACTACCGCAACTACGACAGCTCCGACCTCTATATCTTCAGACCGGGCAAGTCGGAGTATTCCGTCAGCGTATATACCGGCGAATACATCCAGACCAAAGACTTCAATTTCGAGGTTGCCGAGCTGACAGATTCGTCAGTCGTGATGAGGCTCCCGTTCGCCGGAGGCGGATATATCGAGCAGAAATATACTCTTCTTGCTGACAGCTATCGTGTTGACAACCAGCTCTCTTTCGTGGGGATGCAGGGCGTCATCCCGCGCAATGTCAGCGCTTTCGACATCGACATCGATATGACGATGCCGCGTATGGAGAAGGGCTACAAGAACGAGAGCCAGTATTCCAAGCTCGACTACTATTTCGACGGCGACAAGAAGCCAGTCGAGATGGGTCGCGGCCGCAGCGCCTCCAAGAGGGTGGAGTCCAAGTTGAGCTGGTTCGCGTTCCAGCAGCAGTTCTTCTCCGCCATTGTCCGCGCTCCCCAGCAGTTCTCTTCAGGCGAGCTGGGCATCAGTTTCTACCCTCAGGACGATCCTGACCGCAACCTGATGGCCTGCAGCGCCAAGATGCGTGCCGAGCTGGGCAGGGGAGACACCGTGATGCCGCTTGAGTTCTACTTCGGTCCGAACCACTTCCAGACTCTCAAGAGCTACGGTCAGAAGTACGAGAAGATCATCCCTCTGGGAGGCTGGCTTGTGGGCTGGTTCACGAAGTACGCCATCATCCCGATGTTCAACTTCTTCAACCGCTTCATCAGCAACTTCGGCATCATCATCCTCCTGATGACCATCGTCATCAAGCTGGTTGTCTTCCCTCTGACCTACAAGTCCTATGCTTCGTCTGCCAAGATGAGCGCGCTGAAGCCTGAGCTGGACAAGCTCAATGCCAAGTACCCTCACACCGACAACCAGCAGGAGATGCTCAAGAAGCAACAGGCCACGATGGACCTCTACAAGAGGGCGGGAGTCAGTCCGATGGGCGGATGTCTGCCTATGCTGCTGACCTTCCCTATACTCTGGGCGATGTTCCGCTTCTTCCCTGCGTCCATCGAGCTGCGTCAGCAGTCCTTCCTTTGGTGCCACGACCTCTCCGCCTACGATTCCATCATCGACTACGGCACGAGGATTCCGATCTTCGGAGATCACCTCTCCCTCTTCGCCCTGCTTATGGCGGTGACGATGTGGATCTACTCCAAGATTACGATGGCCTCCCAGCCGAATGCCAACGACCCGAGCGCGGCTTCGATGAGGTTTATGTCCCTGTGGATGATGCCTATAATGATGTTCTTCATCTGCAACAGCCTCTCCGCAGCCCTCAGCTACTACTACCTGCTCTCCCAGTTGATCTCCATAGTCCAGACCTGGCTGATCCGCAAGTCCATCAACAAGGACGCCATCCTCGAGAAGGTGCGCGCCTCCGAGGGCAAGCCTCTCCCGAAGAGCAAGTGGCAGCAGCGTCTCGAGGAAGCGCAGAAACTCCAGGAGCAGCAGATGCGCCAGCAGCAGAAGCGCCGCTAACTCTATGATTAAGGAGAATATTGATAAAATTTTATGTGAACTGCCACCGGAGGTAAAGCTGGTGGCAGTTTCCAAATTCCACCCTCTGGAATCCATAATTGAGGCATACCGGGGCGGGCAGCACAGCTTCGGAGAGAACCGTCCGCAGGAGTTTGCGAAGAAGTTCGAGACCCTGCACGGGGAGATGGGCGTGCCGCGCACAGAGATAGAGTGGCATTTCATCGGGCACCTGCAGACCAATAAGCTTAAACTCGTCCTGCCCTATGCCGACCTGGTGCAGTCGGTGGACAGCCAGCATCTTCTTGATGCTATAGATGCCTGGGGCAAGGACAACGCAAAGACAGTCAACATCCTGCTGGAGCTCCACATAGGCGCGGAGCAGACCAAGCAGGGCTTCGTGGAGGAGGAGATCCTCGACCTCCTCTTCAGGGCAGATTCCTGGCGTAATGTCCGCTTCTGCGGGCTGATGGGGATGGCGACCCATACCGACAATGAGGAGGATATCCGCGCCGACTTCGGGCGCATCAAGGCATTCTACGATTATCTCCGCGACCTTTTCCCTGAGATAGAGGACTTCCGTGAACTCTCCATCGGCATGTCCGGGGACTGGCGCATCGCCGTAGAATACGGCGCCACCATTGTCCGCATCGGCAGCGCCATCTTCGGCCCGCGGGAGTACTGAAATTTTGCCCTATAGGTCAGAATTTTTCTGAATGAACGGGTTGTCAACCTTTCAGTTCCTTAATCATCGCGGCGGCGACTTTGCGGGAGGCACCGCGGCCGCCCAGGGACTCGCGGATGAGGGAGTAGTCGGAGAGCATCCGGCTGCGGTAGGTCTCGTCTTCGAGAAGGCGCCTTACTTCGGCGGTGAGGTCGTCCGGGTTGAAGTCATCCTGAATCATCTCCCGGAATGCCATTTTGCCCAGGCACAGGTTGCCCAGCGAGATGTAGGAGATGTGGCTCATAACCCTGAGCACATACTTGGCCGCGAGGTAGGTCAGGCGGGAAGTGTTCCAGCCCACCACCTGCGGGGTGCCGATAAGGGCCGCTTCCAGGGAGGCGGTGCCGGAGTTGATGACGGCGGCGTCGGCATACTTGAGAATGTCGTAGGTGCGCCCGAAGATGAGCTTCATATTGCTGCGGCCAGCGAGGAATGCGCTGTAGTCGCTCTCGGAACGAGCCGGGGCGCCCGCGATAATGAACTGATAGTCTTTGTATTGCGGCAGAGCTGAGAGATTGTCCGCGAGGGCGGTGAGCACCGGCATCATCCTCGAGATCTCTGCCTTGCGCGAACCGGCCAGCAGGGCGATGTACTTCCCCTCGACCGGGCGGCTGAACTCGTGCGAATCAACCGCATCTATGAGAGGGTTGCCCTCATATGTGAAAGGTATGCCCTTTTCCGTGAAATACGGTATCTCGAACGGAAAGACTATGAAGAGTTTGTCCACCCAGGCCTTGAGCTTGCGGTTGCGCCCCTCGCGGGAGGCCCAGGTCTTAGGGGCGATGTAGTAGAATGCCTTGATATGGTGCGCGTGGCAGAACTCCGCAATCTTCATATTGAAGCCGGGATAGTCGATGAGAATCACGACATCCGGCTTCCAGTCGAGGATATCCTCCTTGCAGAGGCGGATGTTGCTGAGCAGTTTGAAGCCTTTGGAGAGGACCTCGGTGAGCCCCATCACGGCGCCGTCGCGGTAGTCCTGCACCAAAGTGGCAGGGGAGTGGGACTCCTCTGCGGCCGCGGACATCATCCCGCCTCCCCAGAAGCGGAACTCCGCCCCGGGGTCTTCGGCGGCGAGACCGCGCATCAGATTGCTGCCGTGCAGGTCGCCGGAGGCTTCTCCTGCTATAAGATAGTATCGCATAGGCCCTTGAGCGCTTGCCGGTCGGTGTTGTCGATATTCTGCGGAGTCACGGTGATGTAGCCCTCCTCCAGCAGATGGTGGTCGGCCGGATAGACATTGTCCCCGTTGTCGGTGAAGTCGCCTGCCATCACATAGACCTCTTCTCCCGGCTGTATATGTTCAAGGTAGGCCTGCGCCTCGCTGTCGGGTGTGCGGCCCTTCTCGTCAAGAAACTCACTGTAGATCTTGTATTCCCGCTCCCAGTGCCCGTAGCCCATATGGCAGAACTTGACACCCTTGATTTCATTTGCCGGCACGGCGGGGAAGTTGATGTTGTAGAAGAGTCCGTAATGCCACTCGCTGCCCAGCAATTTCTCCAGGATGCCTGGCAGCAGGGCTTCCACTGCGGAGAAGTCGGCATCCGGCTTGAAACTGTCGAGGCTCACGCCTATGGACGGGATGCCGTTGACGGCGCCCTCCATCGCCGCGCCGATGGTCCCGGAATACACTGCCGCGGTGGCGGCGTTGCTGCCGTGGTTGACCCCGCTGACTACAAGGTCAGCCTTCTCGGGCCAGAGTATATTGTCCACTGCGAATTTGACGCAACTCGCCGGGGTGCCGTCGAGGTACCACCAGCTCTCGGCATCGGAGGAGGAGAGATGCTTGACCGCAATCGGCTTGTGCCCCATCGTCACTGCCATCGACATCCCGCTCTGCGGCTTCTTGGGGGCGACCACCGTAAGTGTGCCGAAACGGCGCATCACTCTCACTAGAGTCTGCAGTCCGCGGGCCTCGAAACCGTCATCGTTTGTTATGATTATTCGCATAATGAAGCTTCAAATTTTATTTTTACAAAGATAATTGATTTTCAAGAGAATTTTTGATAAATTTGCACCGCTTT